>JBKCUM010000099.1:0-17140 GCA_046318395.1 Rubrivivax sp. | reverse complement strand
TAAGCGTTTGCCAAAACACGCTAACGCATCACGTCCCGCGCCGCCTATCGGTTTGGCGTCCACAAACAAAAACGCCCCGATGGTTCAGGGCGTTTTGCTGACGGTGGCCGTTGCAGCCGTTTTGACACGGACTGCGCGGGGCGCCGTTTTTTGCTTCTGCTGCCGCCCACGTGGTGTGGACGGCGAACCGCGAGCGATCAGGCCTCGCGCGAGGCGCGCTTGCGGTCGTGTTCGCTGAGGTGGCGCTTGCGCACGCGGATGCTCTTGGGCGTGATCTCGACCAGCTCGTCGTCTTCGATGAACTCCACGCCGTACTCCAGCGTCAGCTCGATCGGCGGCGTGATCTTGATGGCGTCTTCCTTGCCGCTGACGCGGAAGTTGGTCAGCTGCTTGGTGCGCGTGGCGTTCACCACCAGGTCGTTGTCGCGGCTGTGGATGCCGACGATCATGCCTTCGTACACCGGGTCGTTCGGCTTCACGAACATGCGGCCACGGTCGTCCAGCTTGCCCAGGGCGTAGGTGAAGATCTCACCGGCGTCCATGCTGATCAGCACGCCGTTCTTGCGGCCGGCGATGTCGCCCTTGTGCGGCTCGTAGCCGTCAAAGATGTTGCTGATCAGGCCAGAACCGCGCGTCAGGTTCAGGAATTCGTTGCTGAAGCCGATCAGGCCACGCGCCGGAATGCGGTACTCCAGGCGCACGCGGCCACGGCCGTCCGGCTCCATGTTCACCAGTTCGCCCTTGCGCTCGCCCAGCGCCTGCATCACACCGCCCTGGTGGCTTTCTTCCACGTCGGCGGTCACCATCTCGATGGGCTCGTAGCGCTCGCCGTTGATGTTCTGGAACACCACGCGCGGCTTGCTCACGGCCAGCTCGTAGCCTTCACGGCGCATGTTCTCCAGCAGGATGGTCAGGTGCAGTTCACCACGGCCAGCCACCTCGAAGATGCCGTCTTCGTCGGTCTCTTTCACACGCAGGGCCACGTTGCTCTGCAGTTCTTTCTGCAGGCGGTCCCAGATCTGGCGGCTGGTGACGTACTTGCCTTCGCGGCCAGCCAGCGGGCTGGTGTTGACGCAGAAGTTCATCGTCAGCGTCGGCTCGTCCACCTTCAGCATGGGCAGCGGCGCGGGCTTGGCCGGGTCGGTGACGGTGACGCCGATGCCGATTTCTTCAATGCCGTTGATCAGCACGATGTCGCCGGGGCCGGCCGAGGTGACCTGCACGCGGTCCAGGCCCTGGAAGGTCAGCACCTGGTTGATGCGGCCCTTGGTGGTCTTGCCGTCCGGGCCTTCCATCACCACCACGTCCTGGCTGGGCTTGAGCGTGCCGGCGCTGATGCGGCCCACGCCGATGCGGCCCACGAAGGTGGAGTAGTCCAGCGCAGAAATCTGCAGCTGCAGCGGTGCTTCGGGGTCGCCCTTCTGCGCCGGCACGTGCTTCAGCACGGTGTTGAACAGGGCCGACATGTCGGGGCCCCACTGCTCGCCCGGGGCGCCTTCTTCCAGGCTGGTCCAGCCGTTGATGCCCGAGGCGTAGACCACGGGGAAGTCCAGCTGCTCGTCGGTGGCGCCCAGCTTGTCGAACAGGTCGAACGCGGCGTTGATGACGGCGTCGGGCTTGGCACCGGGCTTGTCCACCTTGTTCACCACCACGATGGGCTTCAGGCCCAGGGCCAGGGCCTTCTTGGTGACGAAGCGGGTCTGCGGCATCGGGCCTTCCTGGGCGTCGATCAGCAGCACCACACCGTCCACCATGGACAGCGCACGTTCGACTTCACCGCCGAAGTCCGCGTGGCCCGGGGTGTCGACGATGTTGATGTGCGTGCCTTCCCAGCTGACGGCGCAGTTCTTGGCCAGGATGGTGATGCCACGCTCGCGTTCGATGGCGTTGCTGTCCATCACGGTGTCGACCACTTTTTCGTGCTCGGCGAAGGTGCCGCTCTGGCGCAGCAGCTGGTCGACCATGGTGGTTTTGCCATGGTCGACGTGCGCGATGATGGCGATGTTTCTGATTTGCTTGCTCATGCGAGGGCCTGGACTTCGGTAGGACTGAGAAGGCGGTCGGCGATCAACTCGCCACCGCTGACATGGGCGCTGCCCAGAAAGACAGCGTGTTCGATGGACCCCGTTCGGGGCGGTTTGGCCGGGGCCCCGGCCTGGGTGTTGGAGGGGTTCAGCGGCGGCCCGTAAACGCGCACCGCCGGGGCATCGGCCAAGGCCACGCGCCGGCGCATGCCACTGAGGAAACGGCCAGCTTCGCCTTCAGGCAAGCACACGGCGGGCCAGCCGCCCAGCAGCGCATCGGGCGGCAGCAAACGCGCTTCGCGCTCGGCTTCGTCCATGGCCTGCAGGGCTTCCAGCGTGAGGGCCTGCGCCAGCTGCAGCGGACCGCTGGCCGTGCGGCACAGCGCGCTGAGGTGGGCGCCACAGCCCAGCGCCGTGCCGATGTCTTCGGCCAGCGTGCGGATGTAGGTGCCTTTGCTGCAGCGCACGTCGATCACCAGCCGCTCAGCTTGCCACTCGACGATGTCGATGGCGTGAATCTGCACCGCGCGCGGCGGGCGTTCGACGGTGATGCCGTCGCGGGCGTACTCGTACAGCGCCTTGCCCTGGTGCTTCAGCGCCGAATGCATGGGCGGCGTTTGTTCGATGGCGCCCAAAAAACGCTGCACGGCGGCCAGCACCTGCGGCAGGGTCAGCCCGTCGATGGGGCGCTCGGCCAGCACCTCGCCTTCGCGGTCGCCGGTCGTGGTGGTGCGGCCCAGGTGCAGCGTGGCACGGTAGGCCTTGTCGGCGTCCAGGCTGACCTGGCTGAACTTGGTGGCCGCGCCAAAACACAGCGGCAGCAAGCCGGTGGCCAGCGGGTCCAGCGTACCGGTGTGGCCGCCTTTTTCAGCGCGCAGCATGCCCTTGGCCTTTTGCAAGGCGTCGTTGCTCGTCCAGCCCAGCGGCTTGTCGAGCAGCAGCACGCCGTGCAGGGCACGGCGTGGCTGGCGGGGTGGGCGGGGCGTGCCGGTGGCGCGCTGTGCGGGGTTCACGGTTCGCCGTCTTCCTTGGCGCGGGTGGCGTTGGCGCGGTTGATCAGCGCCGACAGGTCGGCCGCACGTTCGGTGGTGCGGTCGAAGTGGAAATGCAGCGTGGGCACGGTGTGGATGGTCAGGCGCTTGAACAGGCCATTGCGCAGGAAACCTGCGGCCTCGTTCAGCGCGGCGGCCGTGTCTTCGGCGCTGCCCACCAGCACGGAGAAGTACACCTGCGCATGGGCGTAGTCGGGTGTCACTTCCACGCTGTTGAGCGTGACCATGCCGATGCGCGGGTCCTTCAGCTCACGCACCAGCTCGGCCAGGTCACGCTGGATCTGGTCGGCGACGCGGAAGCTGCGGTTGGGAGCGGCTTTTTTGTGTCTCATGGGGGAATCCCTTCAAGCGAGAAGCCCCGCCAAGGCGGGGCTCCCCTTCAAGCTGAATGCACGTGCCGGGCACCCGCAGCGTGCGGCCAGCGTCTTGGTCGACGCCAGCGTGCTGCCTGGGCCCGGGGGTGGATCACAGCGTGCGGGCCACTTCCTTCACCTCGAAGACTTCCAGTTGGTCGCCTTCCTTGATGTCGTTGTAGTTCTTCAGCTTGATACCGCACTCGAAGCCTTCCTTGACTTCGCGCACGTCGTCCTTCATCCGCTTCAGCGATTCGATCTCGCCGGTGTAGATGACCACGTTTTCGCGCAGCAGGCGGAAACGTGCGCTGCGCGTGACCTGGCCGGCGGTGATCATGCAACCCGCCACCGTGCCGATCTTCGAGGCCACGAACACGGTGCGGATCTCCGCCGTGCCGATGACTTCTTCGCGCTGCTCCGGCGCCAGCATGCCCGACATCGCCGCCTTCACATCGTCCACGGCGTCGTAGATGATGTTGTAGTAACGGATGTCGACACCGTTGTTCTCGGCCAGCTTGCGCGCGCCGGCGTCGGCCCGCGTGTTGAAACCGATGATGACGGCCTTGGACGCGATGGCCAAGTTGATGTCGCTCTCGCTGATGCCACCGACCGCCGCGTGCACGATCTGCACCTTGACTTCCGGCGTGCTGAGCTTGAGCAGGCTCTGCGCCAGGGCTTCTTGCGAACCCTGCACGTCGGCCTTCACGATCAACGCCAGCGTCTGCGCCGCGTCGCCCAGCTGGTCGAACATGTTCTCCAGCTTGGCGGCCTGCTGACGGGCCAGCTTCACATCGCGGTACTTGCCTTGGCGGAAGGTGGCGATTTCGCGGGCACGGCGCTCGTCGTTCAGCACCATGAACTCGTCACCGGCTTGCGGCACTTCGGTCAGGCCCTGGATTTCCACCGGGATGGACGGACCGGCCGACTCGGCGGCCTTGCCGTCTTCGTCGATCATGGCGCGCACGCGGCCATAGCTCGAACCGGCCAGCACCACGTCGCCCTTCTTCAGGGTACCGCTCTGCACCAGCACCGTGGCCACGGGGCCGCGGCCCTTGTCCAGCTTGGCTTCGATGACCAGGCCCTTGGCGGCGGCTTCCACCGGCGCCACGAGTTCCAGCACTTCGGCCTGCAGCAGCACCTGTTCCAGCAGCGTGTCCACGCCCATGCCGGTCTTGGCCGACAGTGGCACGAACGGCGAGTCGCCGCCGAAGTCTTCGGGGATCACGCCTTCGGCCACCAGCTCGCTCTTCACGCGGTCCACGTTGGCGTCGGGCTTGTCCATCTTGTTCAGTGCGACCACGATGGGCACACCGGCGCTCTTGGCGTGGGCGATGGCTTCTTTGGTCTGCGGCATCACACCGTCGTCGGCCGCCACCACCAGGATGACGATGTCGGTGGCCTTGGCACCACGGGCACGCATGGCCGTGAAGGCCGCGTGGCCTGGGGTGTCCAGGAAGGTGACCACACCGCGCGGGGTGTCGACGTGGTAGGCACCGATGTGCTGCGTGATGCCACCGGCTTCACCCGCGGCCACACGGGCACGGCGGATGTAGTCCAGCAGCGAGGTCTTGCCGTGGTCGACGTGGCCCATCACCGTGACCACCGGCGGACGCGTCACGGCTTCCGCCGCGTCGTGTGCTGCGGTTTCTTCTTCGGTGAAGGCTTCCGGGTCGTCCAGCTTGGCGGCCAGCGCCTTGTGGCCCATTTCCTCGACGAGGATCATGGCCGTTTCCTGGTCCAGCTGCTGGTTGATGGTGACCATCTGACCCAGCTTCATCAGCTGCTTGATCACGTCGCTGGCCTTGACCGACATCTTGTGGGCCAGGTCGGCCACAGAAATGGTCTCGGGCACGTGCACTTCCTGCACCTTCTGCTCGGCCGGGGCGTTGAAGTTGCCACCACCGCCGTCGTTGCGGTCACCGCGGCGGCCACCAGGGCCACCACGCGGTGCACGCCAACCCGGACGGGCGCCACCGGCGTCGCCACGTGTTTTCAGCGCGGCGCGCTTCTTGGCGGCGTCGTCGGCCCAGCTGGAAGACAGCTTCTCGCTCTTGACCTGCTTCTTGTCGCCCGGCTTGGCGGCAGCCGCTGCGGCCGTGCCCGGTGCGGCGGGCGCACCCGGCTTGGCCGCCGGCTTGTGGATGGTGCCCTTGATGGCGGTGGGATCGGCCGGCTTCGGCTCTTCCGGCTTCTTGGCCACCAGCGTCTTCTTCGGCGCGTTCATCATCGCGCGGATGGCGGCGGCTTCGGCCTCGGCGGCCTTGCGGCGGCGTTCCAGGTCGGCCTGGCGGGCGGCGTCTTCGGCGGCCTTGTCGGCAGCCTTCACCACACGCAGGGCCGGTTTGGCTTCCGCGGCGGGCGCCACCGGTGCAGCGGCCACCGGTGCGGGGGCTGCTGCAGGGGCGGCGGCCACAGGCGCAGCGGCTTCAGGCTTGGCCGCGGGCTTGCTGGCAGGCGCCGGTGCGGGTGCAGCGGCGGCGGCCTTGGCAGCGGCTTCGGCCGCAGCAGCGGCCTCGGCGGCGGCCTTGGCAGCGGCTTCGGCCGCAGCCTTGGCAGCGGCTTCGGCCTCGGCCTTGGCACGGGCTTCTGCGGCTTCGCGGGCGGCGCGCTCCTGCTCTTCACGCAGACGGCGCTGCTCGGCCAGTTCGGCTTCCTGCTGGCGGATGGCTTCGGCTTGGGCGCTGGCCTCTTCCTCGCGGCGCTGCAGTTCCAGCTCTTCCGCGGTGGGGCCAGGCACGGCGTCGGCGCCGGGGGTGTCGTCACGCTTGACGAAGACGCGCTTTTTGCGCACCTCCACCTGGATCGTGCGGGCCTTGCCAGAGGCGTCGGCCTGCTTGATCTCGGTGGTGCTCTTCTTCGTGATGGTGATCTTCTTGCGCTCAGCGCCAGCGGTACCGTGCGATTCACGCAGGTACTCAAGCAGGCGCGCCTTGTCGTTCTCGGTCAACGCGTCGTCGGGCGAGTTCTTGGCGACGCCAGCCGATTTCAGCTGCTCCAGCAGTGCCGGAACGGGACGGCTGAGCTGGGTGGCAAGTTGGGCGACGGTGGTCACGGCCATGTGGCGGGTTTCCTCGTGTATTTCGCTGGACGCGTTGGGCTGCTGGTGGTGGACTGTGGCGTGCGGGCTCAGGCGTTGAACCAGTGCTCGCGGGCCTTCATGATCAGGGCACGGGCTTGCGCCTCGTCCACACCGGTCATGTCGGTCAGTTCATCAACAGCCAAGTCGGCCAGGTCGTCGCGGGTGTGGATACCACCGTCGGACAGTTTGGCAATGAGTTCCGAGGACAAAGGCGCGCCTTCGAACTCCAGGTCACGCAGGTCTTGCGACACTTCGTCGACCTTTTCTTCGCGTGCAATTTCCAGCGTCAGCAGGGCGTCTTTGGCCCGGTTGCGCAGTTCGTGCACGGTGTCTTCGTCGAAGCTTTCGATCTCCAGCATTTCCTGCAGCGGCACGTAGGCCACTTCTTCCAGGCTGGTGAAACCTTCGGCGATCAGGATGTCGGCCACTTCTTCGTCGACGTCGAGCTTCTCGACGAACAGGGCACGCACCGACTCCGATTCGCTGGCCTGCTTGGCCTGCGATTCTTCGGCGGTCATGATGTTGATGCGCCAGCCGGTCAGCTCAGAAGCCAGACGCACGTTCTGGCCGCCGCGGCCGATGGCGATGGCGAGGTTTTCCTCGTCCACCACCACGTCCATGGCGTGGCGCTCTTCGTCAACGACGATGCTCTGCACGTTGGCCGGAGCCAGCGCGCCGATGACGAACTGCGCCGGGTCTTCCGACCACAGCACGATGTCCACACGCTCGCCGGCCAGTTCGGTGGTGACACCGTTGACGCGCGAACCGCGCACACCGACGCAGGTGCCGATGGGGTCGACACGGCGGTCGTGGCTGACCACGGCGATCTTGGCGCGCGAACCGCTGTCGCGGGCGCAGGACTTGATCTCCAGCAGGCCTTGTTCGATCTCGGGCACTTCCTGGGCGAACAGCTCGACCATGAAGCCCGGCGCGTTGCGCGACAGCATGATCTGCGGACCACGCTGCGTGCTGTCCACGCCCAGGATGAAAGCCCGCACGCGGTCGCCGCTGCGCAGGTTTTCCTTGGCGATCATCTCGCCACGCTTCAAGCGGCCTTCAACGCGGCCGCTTTCAACGATGACGTCGCCCTTGTCCAGGCGCTTGACGGTGCCGACGAAGATCTTCTCGCCACGCGAGAGGAAGTCGTTCAGCAGCTGTTCACGCTCGGCGTCGCGGATCTTCTGCAGGATGACCTGCTTGGCCGCCTGCGCACCGATGCGGCCGATGGTGACCGACTCGATGGCTTCTTCGATGTAGTCGCCGACCTCGATGTCGGGGATGCGCTCCAGCGCCTCCGACAGCAGTTCTTCGGCGTCAGGGTTCTGCAGGCCGGCGCTGTCGGGCACCACCAGCCAACGGCGGAAGGTCTCGTATACGCCCGTGTCGCGGTCGACCGCCACGCGGATATCGACCTCGCCACCGTTGAGCTTCTTGGTCGCCGAGGCGAGCGCCGCTTCCACGGCGCCGAACACGACGTCACGCTCCACCGTCTTCTCGCGAGAGATGGCGTCCACCAACATCAGCATTTCGCGATTCATCGCTCCTGACCTCCGTCTTCTCCTGTGGGTGCCTCGGCCGCTTGGCGACCGCGCCTGCCCTTGAAATCGACGACCGGCACGAGCCGGGCTTCACGCACTTCTTCGAGCGTGAATGCCAGCACCTGTTCGGTCTTGCCTTCTTTGAACACGAGGGACCAGCCCTCGCTGGGCACCGCCGGCGCGTCGGCCGCGGTGTCGTTCTGTTCTGTGGTTTCTGCGGCCTGCGCCGGGCCCAGCACGCCCTTCCAGACCTTGCGGCCCTGGAACGGCAGCTTCAGCGTCAGGCTGATCTCGAGGCCGGAAAACCGTGCGTAGTCGCCGGCGTGGCGCAGCGGGCGGTCCAGGCCGGGCGAGGACACTTCCAGGCGCTCGTAGGCGACGTTTTCCACTTCCAGCACGTACTGCAGCTGGCGCGTGACGACTTCGCAGTCGTCCACGGTGACGAATTCACTTTCGCCGCTGGGGTACACCCGGCCCGGCACGCGGTCGATGTAAACACGCAGCAGGCCGCGCAGCGCGCGCTCCACATCCACCAGGTCGTAACCCAGACCGGTGACGGTTTGCTCGATCGCGGTGCGCCAACCCAGGCGCGCAGGGGCTGCGCCGGTCGACGGGGGGGTGCTGTGTTCGGGGCCGCTCAAAGTGGGGTGTGCAGGTCGCTGCGGGTTGTTCGTTGCTGACGGGGGTCTGGTGCTTCGGTTCTTGCTTCTCGAGCGCAAGCCGACTTCACCACCGCAGCCACGAAGCCCTGGCGCCACCCCGGTTTGGCGGCTGCAGCACAGGGGCACAGCACACCGGGAAACCACCTACTTCGCGAAACGGCAAAAAAAATGGGCTGGAAGATTCCGCCCACGCAGCTTTACTCGGGAAAAGCGCATTATAGCCCGCAAAGACAGCCCGAGCAATATGCCGCGGTGTGTTGTCGATGTGGGCCCGGGCAATGCGAGAATCGCGCCCCTTCGATCCTACGGAGACAACATGGGTTTTCTCGCTGGCAAACGCCTGCTCATCACCGGGCTGCTGTCCAACCGCTCCATCGCCTATGGCATTGCCAAGGCCTGCCACCGTGAGGGCGCAGAACTGGCCTTCAGCTATGTGGGCGAGCGCTTCCGTGAGCGCACCGTCGACTTCGCCCGCGAGTTCGGCTCTGAACTGATCTTCGACTGCGACGTCTCCAGCGACGAGCAGATCACGGCCATGTTCGACAAGCTGGGCGAAACCTGGCCCGAATTCGACGGCTTCGTGCACAGCATCGGCTTTGCCCCGCGCGAAGCCATCGCCGGCGACTTCCTGGAAGGCCTGTCGCGCGAGAGCTTCCGCATCGCGCACGACATTTCGTCCTACAGCTTCCCGGCCATGGCCAAGGCCGCCGCACCGCGCCTGCGCCAAGGCGGCGCGCTGCTGACGCTGAGCTACCTGGGCGCCATGCGCGCCGTGCCCAGCTACAACACCATGGGCCTGGCCAAGGCCTCGCTGGAAGCCAGCGTGCGTTACCTGGCCGCCAGCCTGGGCGCCAAGGGCGTGCGCGTGAACGGCATCAGCGCCGGCCCCATCAAGACGCTGGCCGCCAGCGGCATCAAGGGTTTCGGCAAGATCCTGGACGTGGTGGCCACGCACGCACCGCTGCGCCGCAACGTCACCATCGACGACGTGGGCAACGTCGCGGCCTTCTTGCTGTCGGACCTGGCCGCCGGCGTGACCGCCGAGATCACCTATGTGGACGGCGGCTTCAGCCACGCCATGGGTGGCGCCGAGATGGCCGAATAAGGCCCAACTTCTGCGCACAGCAAAACGCCCGGCTTGCCGGGCGTTTTTCGTGGTGACAGCCCGGCTTGCCGGGCGTTTTTTCTTGGCGACGGCCCGGCTTGCCGGGCGTCTTTCATGACACCGCGCAGGCGGTCAAGCCTTCACGCAGTCCACGTAATAGCGGCGCTGGCCATCGGTGGCGCTGTCGTCTTCCACCAGGCCGTGCACGTCGGTGTCGAAGCCCGGGAAGGCGGCGTTGAACTCGCGCGTGAAGCGCAGGTAGTCCACGATGCGCTTGTTGAAGCGCTCACCCGGAATCAGCAGCGGGATGCCCGGCGGGTAAGGCGTCAGCAGGCTGGTGGTGATGCGGCCTTCCAACTGGTCGATGGCCACACGCTCGGTCTTGCGGTGGGCGATGTGCGCATAGGCCTCGCTGGGCGTCATGGCCGGCTGCAGGTCCGACAGGTAGACCTCGGTGGTCAGGCGCGCGATGTCGCCCTTGGCGTACTGCTCGTGGATGGCCTGGCACAGGTCGCGCAAGCCCATGCGCTCGTAGCGCGGGTGGGCCTGGCAGAACTCCGGCAGGATGCGCCACAGCGGTGCGTTCTTGTCGTAGTCGTCCTTGAACTGCTGCAGCGCGGTCAGCAGCGTGTTCCAGCGGCCCTTGGTGATGCCGATGGTGAACATGATGAAGAACGAGTACAGGCCGGTCTTCTCGACCACCACACCGTGTTCGGCCAGGAACTTGGTGACGATGGCCGCCGGGATGCCGGTCTTGCCGAACTTGCCCGACAGGTCCAGGCCCGGCGTGATCAGCGTGCACTTGATGGGGTCCAGCAGGTTGAAGCCGTCGGCGAGAGCGCCAAAGCCGTGCCACTTGTCGCCGGCCTTCAGCACCCAATCGGCGCTCTTGCCAATGCCCTCGGTGGCCAGCTTGTCCGGGCCCCAGACCTTGAACCACCAGTCCTTGCCGAACTCCTTGTCCACCTTGCGCATGGCGCGGCGGAAGTCCAACGACTCCTGAATGCTCTCTTCCACCAGGGCCGGGCCGCCGGGCGCTTCCATCATGGCGGCGGCCACATCGCAGCTGGCGATGATGGCGTACTGCGGGCTGGTGCTGGTGTGCATCAGGTAGGCCTCGTTGAAGAGGTGCCGGTCCAGCTTGCGCTCGGTGGCGTCCTGCACCAGCACCTGGCTGGCCTGGCTGAGGCCGGCCAGCAGCTTGTGCGTGCTCTGCGTGGCAAACACCAGCTGGTCCTTGGGGCGCGGGCGGTTCTTGCCCATGGCGTGGAAGGTGCCGTAGAACTTGTGGAAGGCGGCGTGCGGCAGCCAGGCTTCGTCGAAGTGCAGCGTGTCCACATAACCATCCAGCGTGTGCTTGATGGTCTCGGTGTTGTCGAGCACGCCGGCGTAGGGGCTCTGCGTCAGCGTCAGGCTGCGCGGCGTGACCGTCTTCGCGTCCACGCCCTTGAGCAGCGGGTTCTTGGCAATCTTCTTGCGGATGGCCTCGGGCGAGAACTCGCTCTGCGGGATGGGGCCGATGATGCCGTAGTGGTTGCGCGTGGGCGTCATGAACACCGGCACGGCGCCGGTCATGATGATGCTGTGCAGGATGCTCTTGTGGCAGTTGCGGTCCACCACCACCACGTCGCCCGGCGCCACCGTGTGGTGCCACACCATCTTGTTGCTGGTGCTGGTGCCGTTGGTCACGAAGAAGCAGTGGTCGGCGTTGAAGATGCGCGCGGCGTTGCGCTCGCTCTGCAGCACCGGGCCGGTGTGGTCCAGCAGCTGGCCCAGTTCTTCCACGGCGTTGCAGACGTCGGCGCGCAGCATGTTTTCACCGAAGAACTGGTGGAACATCTGGCCCACGGGGCTCTTCAGGAAGGCGACGCCGCCGCTGTGGCCGGGGCAGTGCCAGCTGTAGCTGCCGTCTTGCGCGTAGCCCATCAGCGCCTTGAAGAACGGCGGCGCCAGGCTGTCCAGGTAGCTCTTGGCCTCGCGGATGATGTGGCGTGCCACGAACTCCGGCGTGTCCTCGAACATGTGGATGAAGCCGTGCAGTTCGCGCAGGATGTCGTTCGGAATGTGCTGGCTGGTGCGCGTTTCGCCGTAGATGTAGATGGGGATGTCCGCGTTCTTGAAGCGGATTTCCTCGATGAACTTGCGCAGGTTCAGCACCGCCGGGTCCAGCTCGGGGCCGGGCGTGACCTCTTCGTCGTCGATGCTCAGAATGAACGCGCTGGCCCGGCTTTGCTGCTGGGCGAACTGGCTCAGGTCGCCGTAGCTGGTGGCGCCCAGCACCTCGAAACCTTCTTTTTCGATGGCCTCGGCCAGCGCACGGATGCCAAAACCCGAGGTGTTCTCGGAGCGGAAGTCCTCGTCGATGATGACGATGGGAAAACGAAAACGCAGCATGGCGGCGGCCGGCAGGGGGTGAAAAAAGGAGCGCGAAGTGTAGGGCCGCGCGCCCCTGTTTTTCGTGTCGTTTTTTGTGCGGCGCCCGACGGCGCCACCCCCGTGGCACCGCCCTGCCCGCCCCCTGGGGCACCCCAGGCGGCTCAGGTACCGCGCTGGGCCAGTGCAAAGGCGATGTTGAGGTGTGCGTCGTAGCCGATGCGCTGCCAGCCGTTGCTGGCCTTGCCCCACACCGCCACCGTGGCCGAGAACGCCGCATTCACACAAGGCCCCACCAGTTGAGGCGGGGTGAAACCATGCCGGTAGACACCCCCGACATCGGCGTAGCTGGTGCCGGTGGTGGGCGCCAAGGCTGCGGCGGCCTCCACCCAGGGGCTGGTGGTGCTGGCCAAGGCCAAGGTGTTGGACCCGCGCTTGACGTGGAAAGCGAAGACGGCGCGGTCGTTGGGGTGCCGTGCCTGGAACTGCAGTTGAACCACATCGCCATCGTCATAGCGCAGAAAACCGCAGTCGGGGCTGGGCCCCACACCACCGATGCTGGGTTGCGGCAGGCTGGCACTGCTGGGGTTGTTGTCCAGGTGCACCCGCATCACATAGGCCCCGGCCACCACCTCGCCGGCCGTGCTGGCGCGCGCGGCCGTGCCGGCGGCGTTGCGCCCGAGGAACTGGAAGGTGGCGGCGCCTGGCTGGACCAGGTTGCCGTTGGCGTCGAAGACCTCCACCTTCACCTCGAAGACCCCGGCCTGGTCCACGGCCATGCCATCGGACATGCCCGGCGCCAGGCCCGTGGTGTCCCACACCGCGGCGGCCTCCGACAGGTTGCCGCTGGTCCACTCGCTGGCCACCACGGTGCCACCCGGGTTGGGCGGGTTCTGCGGACGGAAGCGGAACAGCCCTTGGCGCCCGCCCACCGTCAGCGGCCCCACCGGGAAGCCCTGGTAGGTGGGCAAGCGGTCGCTGTACTCCAGCCGGTACCCGCGTGACAGCGGGGTGAGCAAGGGCGCCCAGCTGGCGTCGTCAACGCCGGTGTTCGGTGTGGCGCCGGCGCGCCGCACCGAATAGCGGTAGTACTGGATGCTGGGTGTTTCGCTGGGAATGAACCAGGAGTCGTCCTGCAGAAAACTGAGCGTGCCGCCAAACGGCGAGTTCGCCAGCACGCCGCCCAAGCCCGGCGCCACGTGGTCCAGCAGACCATCGGCGCGCAACATGCCCTGGGGCGCGGCCGCACCACCCGGTTGGTTCCAGATGCCCACGTGGCCAATGGACCAGGGCAACACGAACAGTTGCACCCCGTCGGGCAGGTCGTAGTCCGGCGTCTGGCAAGGCATGGCGCCGGGCACGTGCAGCACCACCTCGTCGCTGCAGGCGTGGTCCCAACGGGTGTGGCAGGCCACGCTGGGGCGGTACACCGTCACCCATTGGCCGTTCTGGAACTGCTCGACCCAGAAGTACAGGTCGGGCTGGTCGTCGCAGCGGTGGAACAACCAGGCGCTGAAGCGACCACCGGCGTCCACGTCCAGCGTCAGCACCTCGTCGCAGCGCAGGCGCTGCCACAACCAGCCCAGGTTGCACCACACCGGCCGAAGGTCGACCACCAGCACCTGCTTCAAGGCTTGGCGCAGCGCCAACGCCGAGGCCCCGGCGCGCTGCAGCGACTGCGCCACCGCCGCCACCGGGACGGCCCGGGCGGCGGATACCGCCTTCGACGCGGCCAGGTCCGGCGCCGCCAAGGCCCGCGGCGCCACCAGGGCCGCGGTCGACCGCTGCAACGCCGCAGCCCCGCCGGCCGAGCCCTGCAAGGCCAGCAGCCCGGCGCGCCAGGGCTCGGGCTCTGGCTCAGGAATGGGGCCTGGCGTGGTGTCCACCACCACCCAGTCCTGCAGCTTTTCCAGCAGTTCGTCGCGCACGCGGTGCAGGTCCAACTCGGGCAGGCGGTCGATCAACCACGGCAAGCGGTCCACCTCGCACACGTGCACACGGGCCTGGCAGACCGGGCGCTCGCTGCTGGTGCCGTCGGGCAGTACGAAGCGTGTCACCACGCGCCCGCGCAGGGCACACACGCACCACGGGGGCAGCAGCGCCAACGGCACCTTCAGCTTCCACACCGGTTGCTGGCGCTGCAGGCGCAAGGTCTGGTGCCAGGCGCCGGCCCGCAACAGTGCGGCCAGGCTGGGGCGCGGCCCGTCCAGTGGCAGCGGCGGCCCCAGCACCAGACGGGCCGTTTGCCCGTCCAGCGTGCCGGGCAGCACCACCTGGCCTTGGCCTTGGTCCAGGGCCACGCCACCCAAGGGCAGCCCTTGGTGGGTGAACAGGTAGGCCGCCAGTCCGGGCGTATCGGCACCGGGGGGCACGCCGGCCAGCGCCAGGTGAAGTTGCAGCGTGAAGGTCTTGCCAGTGGGTGCCGCGGCACGGCCAGCGGACGGGGTGGTTGCCATGAGAGCGTCTCCTGCGGTGTTGCTGTGAGGGGCTTGCGCGTCGGCATCGACGTGCGAACAGCTTCGCGCCGCCCCGTTCGCGCCACATCCCCACCTGGCGGGGCCCCGCCGCCTCAACCTGGGGAGACGACACCCCTTCACCCTGCCCCCCCCGCCACCCTGCCGGCCCGCCGGCCCGACCACGCAGGGCAATGCCCCAGGGCCTGTGGCTTTGGCCGCCGCCCTACACTGCGTGCCACTGCAAACACCACAAAGGACCCGACACCATGGACCTTTCGGCAAGCACCCTCTGGTGGGTGGCCGCTGGCGTGCTGGTGGCCGTTGAACTGGGCACGGGCACGTTCTACTTGTTGATGCTGGCCTTGGGCGCGGCCGCCGCGGCCCTGGCGGCCCACGCCCACGCTGGCCCGTCGATGCAGTGGGTGGTGGCCGCCGTGGTGGGCGGCGGCGCCACCGCCGCCTGGCACCTGCTGCGCCGGCGGGACCGCACCGACACCGCGCACAACCCCGACGTCAACATCGACATCGGCCAGACCGTCCAGGTGCCCGCCTGGGCCGAAGACGGCACGGCCCGTGTGGCCTACCGCGGCAGCCAGTGGACGGCGCGCCACGCCGGTGGCGGCGCCGCACAACCCGGCCCACACCGCATCGTCGCGGTGCAGGGCAGCGAACTGCAACTCGGCCCCTTGCAGGCCTGAACCTCGGACACCCCCATGGAAATCGCACTCGTCCTGGCCATCGTGGCCGTCATCTTCATCGTGCGCACGCTGAAGATCGTGCCGCAGCAGAACGCCTGGGTCGTCGAGCGCCTGGGCCGCTACGACCGCACGCTCAGCCCCGGCCTGAGCTTTGTGGTGCCCTTCGTCGACCGCGTGGCCTACAAACATTCGCTGAAGGAAGTGCCGCTGGACGTGCCCAGCCAGGTCTGCATCACGAAAGACAACACCCAGCTGCAGGTGGACGGCATCCTGTACTTCCAGGTCACCGACCCCATGCGCGCCAGCTACGGCAGCAGCGACTACATCGTGGCCATCACCCAGCTGGCGCAGACCACGCTGCGCAGCGTGGTGGGCAAGATGGAACTCGACAAGACCTTCGAAGAACGCGACCTCATCAACGCCAGCGTGGTGAACGCGTTGGACGAGGCCGCGCTGAACTGGGGCGTGAAGGTGCTGCGCTACGAGATCAAAGACCTGACCCCGCCGGCCGAGATCTTGCGCAGCATGCAGGCGCAAATCACCGCTGAACGCGAGAAGCGCGCGCTGATCGCCGCGTCGGAAGGCCGCCGGCAAGAGCAGATCAACATCGCCACCGGCGAACGCGAAGCCTTCATCGCACGCAGCGAAGGCGAGAAGCAGGCCGAGATCAACAAGGCCCTGGGCGAAGCCGCGGCCATCTCGGCGGTGGCCGAAGCCACGGCCGAAGCCATCCGCAAGATCGCCAGCGCCATCCAGGCCCCGGGCGGCGAACAGGCCGTGCAGCTGAAGGTGGCTGAAAAGGCCGTGGACGCCTACGGCCAACTGGCCAAGACCAACAACACCATGATCGTGCCCGGCCACATGGGCGAGGTGGCCGGCCTGATCGGCACCGCCATGGCGCTGCTGAAGAAGGACGGACCACGCGCATGAGCCCCCCACCCACCCCCGGCCCCAGCCCACGCCCGGGCGGCGATGCCGGTGACGACGGCGACCACCGCCAACAGGCCCTGAACGTGCTGGGCACGCCCCTGGTGCCCTGCAGCTACGACCCGCTGACCGGCTGGTACCGCGACGGCTGCTGTCACACCGACGAACACGACCATGGCAGCCACGTGGTCTGCGCCCGCATGACCTTGGCCTTCCTGAACTTCCAGGTGGAACGCGGCAACGACCTCATCACCCCCCGCCCGGAGCACCGCTTCCGCGGCCTGAAGCCTGGCGACCGCTGGTGCGTGTGCGCGCTGCGCTGGCGCGAGGCCTACGAAGCCGGCTGCGCGCCCCCCGTGGTGTTGGAGAGCACCCACGCCCGCGCGCTGGATTTTGTGCTGATCGAGTGGCTGCGAAAGTCAGCGGCCCCAACAATGGGCTAGACTAGCGGGCTTGACACGGAAGGGTGGATGAGCGGTTTAAGTCGCACGCCTGGAAAGCGTGTGTGGGTTAATAGCCCACCGCGGGTTCGAATCCCGCCCCTTCCGCCAGGATACTCCCCCACCAAGGTGCACGACAGTGCAGCGAAGGTGCAGCGAGAAGTGTCCTAAGTCGTTGATTTGACGACACTTTCCCCACGTCGCACACTGCGCCAAGGTGCACCGAAGTGAACAACGGTGCGCCCAGCATCCGCCAGCAACTGGCGGCCAACCTGGCGGACGGCGACGGGGACGACACATGGCAAGCACTGCGCGCAAGACTGCGGCAAAGCTCCACAAACTGGCAACGCGCCAGGTTCAACACGCAGGCGACGGCGACCACGGTGATGGCGGCGGTTTGATCCTGCGCATCCGCGGCGAATCTGCGGCCTGG
>JBKCUM010000098.1:0-10867 GCA_046318395.1 Rubrivivax sp. | reverse complement strand
ACCTAAGCGTTTGCCAAAACACGCTAACGCATCACGTCCCGCGCCGCCTATCGGTTTGGCGTCCACAAACAAAAACGCCCCGATGGTTCAGGGCGTTTTGCTGACGGTGGCCGTTGCAGCCGTTTTGACACGGACTGTGCGAGGGGCTTTTTCTTTGGCGCGGCGGGGTTTCAGCAGGCCAGCAGTTCCACTTCGAACACCAGGGTGGCGTTCGGCGGAATCACACCACCCGCGCCGCGGGCACCGTAGCCCAGTTCGGCCGGGATGGTCAGCACGCGCGTGCCGCCGACCTTCATGCCTTGCACGCCTTCGTCCCAGCCGCGGATCACGTGGCCGGCGGCCAGCGGGAACACGAAGGGGTCGTTGCGGTCTTTGCTGGAATCGAACTTCTTGCCGCGGTTGTTCGTGGCCGTGGGGTCGTACAGCCAGCCGGTGTAGTGCACGGTCACACGGTGGCCGGCCTTGGCCTCGGCGCCGCTGCCCACGGTGACGTCGTCGTACTGCAGGCCGGAGGCGGTGGTGGTGGTCATGGGTCTTTCCTTGTGGGGTATGGCGCGTGCATCAGGTCGCGCGCGGGGCCGCATCATGCCAGGGCCAGGCGGCCACGGCCGCGGCCAGGGTGTCGGCCAGCGGGGCCGGGGCCAGGTGCAGGCCCAGCACCGCGGCCGCCTGCTGCACCGCAGCGGCGGGGTCGGCCAGGTCCAGCGCCTGGGCGCCGTTCTGTTTGCTGAGCTTGTGGCCGTCGGGGCCGTTCACCAGCGGGGTGTGCAGGTAGGCCGGGGTGGGCAGGCCCAGCGCGCCTTGCAGCAGGATCTGCCGCGGTGTGTTGTCGGCCAGGTCTTCGCCGCGCACGACGTGTGTGACGCCTTGTTCGGCGTCGTCCACCACCACGGCCAGTTGGTAGGCCCACAGGCCGTCGGCGCGTTTCAGCACGAAGTCGCCCACCTCGGCGGCCACGTCTTGTTGTTGGGTGCCCAGGCGGCGGTCGGTCCAGTGCAAGGGCCGCCCCGTGGCGCCAGTGTGCAGCCGCCAGGCGGGGCCGGGCCCGCTGGCCAAGGGGTCGTAGCCGGGGTAGTGGTCGGTGGTTCTGCAGGTGCCGGGGTAGACCAGGGCTTGGAATCTTTCGCGCACCCGGCCCTGGGCGGCCCAGGCGGTTTCGATGTCGCGCCGCGTGCAGCGACAGGCAAAGGCCCGACCTTGTTCAACCAGTTGCTGCAGCGCCCGGCCGTAGCCGGCCTGGCGCTGTGATTGCCACTGGGGCGGATCGTCAGGCAGCAGGCCGCAGCAGGCCAACTGCTGCACGATGAAATGCGCGGCGTCGGCGCTGCAGCGCGGGCCGTCCACGTCTTCGATGCGCAGCAGCCAGCGGCCGCCATGGGCGCGGGCGTCCAGCCAGCTGGCCAGCGCAGCCACCAGCGAACCCGCGTGCAGCGGGCCGGTGGGCGAAGGTGCGAAGCGTCCGACGTAGCCTGCCATGCCGCGAGGACCCGCCGTGCTTACAGCGGCCCCGCTTGGCGCGCCAGCAGGGCCTTCTGCGTGGTGGGGCTGGCCAGCTGGTTCAGCCACCATTGCAAGGCCTTGCCCAGGCCCAGGGCGCCGCGTTCTGCGCGCCAGGCGTAGAACAGCACGGCGGGCTGGCGTTCACGGGCGATGCTCTTGGCCACCAGGTGACCGGCCTGCAGGTGCGGTTGCGCCATGGGTTCGGGCACGAAGCCACAGCCCAGGCCACGCAGCAGGGCCTCCAGCTTCTGGCGCATGGTGGCCACGGTCAACACGTCTTGGCCGGGCAGCAGGTTCACGGTCAACGGCGCCAGGCGCTGGGCGGTGTCGGCCACGGCCACGGCGCGGTGGTGCACCAGCTGGGCGTCGACCAAGGGGCCCTCTATCGCGGCCAGCGGGTGGTGCGGTGCCACGCAGAAAACGAAAGGCAGCTCACCCAGTGGTCGCATTTCGATGCCCCCAGGGTTGGCGTGCTGTCCACCGACGCCGATGGCCAGATCGACCTGCCCGGTGAGCAGCGACTCCCAGGTGCCCGCCAACACGTCGCTGCGCAGGCGCAGCCGCGTGGCCGGGCCTTGGCGCACCGCTTCGCCCAGGCGTTCGCCTGCCGGGGGCTGCGGCAAGCTGGCGCTGTCGCAGGCGCCACAGAAGGCTTCCACCAGTTCGAACACGGTGGTGGGCGACAGCGCGTCGTCCACGCAGATGGACAGCGTCGCCTCCCAGCCGCTGGCCACGCGGCGCACGCGGTTGGCCACGGCGTCCATCTCTTGCAGCAAGCGCCGGCCTTCGTGCAGCAGTTCGCTGCCGGCCGCCGTCAGCTGGGCCTGGCGCGAGCTGCGGTCGAACAGCAGCACGTCCAGCGCTTCTTCCAGCTGGCGCACGCTGTAGGTCAGCGCCGAAGGCACCTTGCCCAGCTCGCGCGCGGCGGCGGCGAAGCTGCCGGTGCGGGCGATGGCGTCCATCATGGCCAGGGCGTCGGGGGTCAGGGCTTGGCGGCGTTCGGTCATGGCTTCATCTTATTTGAATGGCATCGTGAAGCGTCCTCGCCCCGGCCAGACGCGCGGCTTTCTACAGTGGAGTCCACACAAGGAGAGCCCCACATGATCACCCTGCGCAAGAGCAACGAACGTGGCCTGGCCGACCATGGCTGGCTCAAGAGCTTCCACAGTTTCAGCTTTGCCGACTACTACGACCCGGCCCACATGGGCGTGGGCAACCTGCGCGTGCTGAACGACGACCGCATCGCGCCGGGCACCGGTTTCGGCACGCACGGCCACCGCGACATGGAGATCGTCAGCTACGTGCTGGACGGCGCCCTGGCGCACAAGGACAGCATGGGCAACGGCACGGCGGCCGGTGCCAGCGGCGTCATTCGGCCCGGTGACGTGCAGCGCATGAGCGCCGGCACCGGCGTGATGCACAGCGAGTTCAACCACGCGCCCGACAGCAGCACGCACTTCCTGCAAATCTGGCTGCTGCCGCAGGCGCGTGGCATCACACCGGGCTACGAGCAGAAGCACTTCGACGACGCCAGCAAGCGTGGCCAGCTGCGCCTGGTGGCCTCGCCCAACGGCGCCGAGGGCTCGGTGACCGTGCACGCCGACGCCAGCATCCGCGCCGGCCTGTTCGACGGCGATGAAGCCGCCACGCTGGCGCTGAACCCCCGCCGTGTGACCTACGTGCACCTGGCCCGTGGCGCCCTGCGCGTGAACGGCCAGGCCCTGCAGGCCGGCGACGCGCTGACGCTGCAACAAGAACCCACGCTGGTGCTGGAAGGCGGGCAAGCCGCTGAAGTGCTGGTGTTCGACCTGGCCGCCTGAACGCGGCCGGAACCTCTGTACCGCAACCCGCTTTTTGAAAGTTCCACCATGAGCAAGATCGTCATCGTTTTCCACAGCGGCTACGGCCACACCGCCAAAGTGGCCCAAGCCGTGGCCGAAGGCAGCGGCGGTGCGCTGCTGGCCATCGACGCCGAAGGCAACCTGCCCGAAGGTGGCTGGGAACAGCTGGCCGCGGCCGACGCCATCGTGTTCGGCTCGCCCACCTACATGGGCAGCGTGAGCTGGCAGTTCAAGAAGTTCGCCGACGCTTCCAGCAAGGCCTGGTTCACCCAGGGCTGGAAGAACAAGCTGGCCGCCGGCTTCACCAACAGCGCGTCGATGAACGGCGACAAGCTGTCCACGCTGCACTACCTGTTCACGTTGAGCCAGCAACACAGCATGCTGTGGGCCGGCACGGGCCTGATGCCCAGCAACAGCAAGGCCGCCACGCGCGACGACATCAACTACGTGGCTTCGTTTGCCGGCCTGATGACGGCCACGCCGTCCGACGCTTCGGCCGACGAAATGGTGGCCGGCGACATCGCCACCGCCGTGAAGTTCGGCGAGCGCATCAAGGAAGTGGCCGCCCGCCTGGCGGCCTGAGCGGGCCCGGCGCATGCAGCCCGCTACAGTGGCGGGCATGAACGCGCTTGAATCCCTGTGGCGAGCGCTGCCTTGGTCGGACTGGGCAGCGCTCGTTTTCTTTTTCGCGGCCTGGTGGAGCTATGCCAACTTCGCGCGGCGCCAGGCGCCCGAGCGGCCGTCGGTGCTGGCCTTGACCAACCGCGAGCGCTACCGTTGGATGCTGCAGACCACCTGGCGCGAGAACCGGGTGCTGGACGGTGTGACGGTGCAGAACCTGTCGGCCAGCCCCAGCTTCTTTGCGAGCACCACCATCCTGATCATCGGCGGCGTGCTCGCGGTGTTGGGCAGCACGGAACAAGCCAACCAACTGGTGCAGGAAATTCCGTTCGCGGCGCGCAGCAGTGCCCTGGTGTTTGACCTGAAGCTGGTGCTGCTGCTGGCGATCTTCATCTACGCCTTCTTCCGCTTCACCTGGAGCCTGCGTCAGTACACCTTTGGCGCACTGTTGGTGGCGGCCACCCCAGAGTTCACGGTCTACGCCGAGCAGGAGGCCCTGGACCCGGCCCGGGGCCGCGCCCAGCGAGAGGCCTTTGCCAGCCGCGCTGGCCGCGTGATGGGCCTGGCCGCGGAGACCTTCAACGACGGCCTGCGCGCCTACTACATGAGCTTCGCCGCCACGGCCTGGTTCTTCTCGGCCTGGGTGATGATCGCGGCCACTTGCGGTGTGGTGTTCGTGCTGTACCGGCGCGAATTCCACTCCGACGTGCTGGCGGTGCTGAACGAGGCCTGAACCGCCCACGGCGGCCCGGGCGCTGGGCTTCAAGGGCCCAACAAAGGGCCGCTGCGCTGCAGCGTGCGGCCTGCCACTTTGGCCACGCGGGTGCCTGGCCAAGCCCAGCGGCTGGCCATGCGTGCGTACAACACGCCGGCCGATTGGCTGCGCAGCGGCTGTACCTGGCCGGTGTCCACGCACACCAGGTCGGCCACCACCTCGCCTGCGGCCACGGTGCTGCCGGGTTCGCGGTGGAACACCACCACGCCGGCATGGGGTGCGGTGATGGTTTCTGAGGCCGCCAAGGGCGTGGCTTCGCAAGCCGCCGGCGGCAGAGAGGGCTGAGGTGCGCCAGCCGGTGGGGCCAGCACCCCTCGGCGTTGCAGAAACGCCAGCAAGGCTTGGGCGTCCTGTTCAGCCCAGTCGTGCCGCGTGTCGGCCTGGCCGCGCAGTTCCACGGTGGTGCTGAAGCAGGCCAGCGGCAGTGGGGCCTGGGGGAAGGCCTGCTGCACGCGCAGCCAGGGCGCGCTGCAGGCTTCGTCGAAGGGGTGTTCGCCGCTTTCCGTGGCCAGCAAGATGGCGCGGGCGCCCACCAGCGCGCCCAGTTCTTCGGCCAGCGCCGCTTGGGGCGTCAGCGCGTACAGGTGCAGGCAGGCCTCGGCGTCGCAGTGCAGGTCCAGCACCACGTCGGCGTCCACGGCCAAGGTCAGCAGTTGCCGCTTCAGGTCCTCGGTGGGGGTGGTGGCCGGCAGCGCCCGCGCCGCTGCCAGCAGGGCCTGCCGAACGGTGCGGGTGTTGGCCTCGGCATCGGCGCCCAGCCGGCCTGCCAGACCCGGCAGCACGGCTGCACCCAGGTCGGCATAGGCGCGGTTGAAGTTCAGGCCGTCGCGTTGGTCGAAGCGGCCTTGGTGCTGGCCCAAGGTCTGCTGCGCCAGGCCGATGGGGTTGGCCAGCGGCAGCAGCACCACCTCGCCCAGCACGGCGCCTCCGGCCTCCAACGCGGTCAAAGCGGCCTTCAGCCGCTGGGCCACCAGCAGCGCCGGCGTTTCGTCGGCGTGCAGCGCGGCCTGGATGGTGGCTTTCGGGCCGCGGCCGGGGGTGCCGAAGCGGTGCACCGTCAGCCGGTGCAACACCCCGGGCGTGGCGGGCAACAGGGTCAGCGTGTCGGTCTGCATGGGCGCTTCAGGCCTGGGCCGGCGCGGTCGCCAAGCCGGCCAAAAAGTCTTCGCAGGCGCCCAGCTGTTCCAGGCTGACGAACTCATCGGCTTGGTGGGCCTGGTCGATGTAGCCGGGGCCGCAGACCACGGTGCTGATGCCGGCTTGCTGGAACAAACCGGCTTCGGTGCCGAAGGCCACCAGGGTGGTGTTGGTGCGGCCGCTCAGGCGATGGGCCAGGGCCACGGCGGGTTCGTCGGGTCGGGCCAGGAAAGCGGGGATGGCGCAGATGTCTTCGAAGCGGAAGCCGCTGGCCGGGTCCACCGCCTGCATGGCCGGTTGCAGCGCGGCGGCCGCGGCCAGCACCTGGCGCTGGTAGTCCAGCGCGTCGGTGCCCGGCAGGTTGCGGAATTCGTAGTGGAAGCGGCAGTCCTCGGGCACCACGTTGTCGGCGATACCGCCCTGGATGACGCCCACCGCTGCCGTGGTCACCGGCACGTCAAAGCCTTCATAGCGCGGACCGTGGGCCTGCCAGCCGTCGGCCATGTCGGCGATGCGCGCCACCACCCGCGCCGCGGCCTCGATGGCGTTGACGGCCAGCGGGCGCTGCGAAGAATGGGCGGCCTTGCCCTTCACGCAGCAGCGCCAGCGGTACACGCCCTTGTGGGCCGTGGCCGGCACCATGCCGGTGGGTTCGCCCACCACGCACATCTGTGGCGTTAGGCCGGCGTCCTTCAGGTCGGCGATCAGGTGGCGCACGCCGAAGCAGCCCACTTCTTCGTCGTAGCTGAAGGCGTAGTGCAGGGCCTGGGGGCCGTCGGCTTCCAGGAAGGCTTGGGTGCGCGCCACCACCAGGCCGATGAAGCCTTTCATGTCGGCGCTGCCACGCGCGTACAGCCGGCCGTCTTGCACCACACCGCCCAGCGGGTCGAAGCGCCAGTCCTGGCCGTCCCAGGGCACGGTGTCGGTGTGGCCGCTCAGGATGATGCCGCCGGGCTTGCCTTCGCCCAGCGTGGCGAACAGGTTGGCCTTGCGCCCGCATTCGCTGCGTGTGATGCGAACCGGCACGTGCAGGCTGCGCAGGTGGTCGGCGATGGTGTCGATCAGCGCCAGGTTGCTTTCGTGGCTGACGGTGTTCAGCCGCACCAGGCGTTGCGCCCAGGCCAGGCCTTCGGGGGAGGGTTGCAAACGGTTCATGGCCGTGATGATGCCTGCGCCGCCGCGGCCTTTTTGCAGCGGGGCCGTGGCGGCTTGCCGCGGCCACCTGGGTAGCATGCGGGCATGAACGCCAGCGCCATCACCACACCCGCCTTCCCCAGCCCCACCGACCTGCAAGCCGCCGCGCAGCGCATTGCCGGTGACGTGCGGCACACGCCGCTGTGGCGCCTGCCGGGCGCCGCGCTGGGCCTGGGCTGTGCCGAGGTGTGGCTGAAGCTGGAACACCTGCAGCGCGGGGGCAGCTTCAAGGCGCGGGGCATGTTCAACCGGATGCGCGCGCTGCCGCTGCCGGCGGCCGGTGTCATCGTGGCTTCGGGCGGCAACGCCGGCATCGCGGTGGCCACGGCGGCGCAGGCGCTGGGCGTGCGCTGTGAGGTCGTTGTGCCGCAGATCAGCAGCCCGGCCAAGCAGGCCGCGCTGGCGGCGCTGGGTGCGCAGGTGGTGGTGGGCGGTGCGGCCTACGCCGACGCCGCCCAGGCCTGCCTGCAACGCCAGGCCGAGACCGGCGCCTTGCTGATGCACGCCTACGACCAGCCCGAGGTGGCCGCCGGTGCCGGCACGCTGATGTTGGAGGTGCAGGCCGAGGCCGGCTGGCCCGAACACGTGCTGGTCAGCGTGGGCGGCGGTGGTTTGATCGCCGGTGTGGCCGCGGCCTGCGCCGGGCGTTGCCAGGTGCACGCGCTGGAAAGCGAAGGCACGCCCACCTTGCACGCCGCGCGTTGGGCCGGTGAACCGGTGGACGTGGCCGTGTCGGGCCTGGCCGCCGATTCGCTGGGTGCGCGCCGCATCGGCCAGCAGGCCTGGGCCGTGCAGCAGGCGGGCCACATCCAGCACAGCCACTTGCTGACGGATGCCGACATCCGCGCCGCACAACAGCGCCTGTGGCGCGAGTTCCGCCTGGCCGTGGAGCCCGCCGCGGCCTTGCCGCTGGCGGCGCTGTGGGCCGGTGTGGTGCAGCCCGCGGCGCACGAGCGTGTGCTGGCCGTGGTGTGCGGCGCCAACCTGGACCCGGCCAGCCTGAACTGAGCGCTGGGCGCTGCCCTTCAGCGCAGGCCCAGAAAGGCCTTCACCGGCACCACGGTGCGCGCCGGGTCTTCTTCGTGCGGGATGTGGCCCAGCTCGTCGAACACCACGAGCTGGCTGCCGGCGATGCGCTGCTGGAAGTCGCGGCCGTGCTCCAGCGGGAACAGCGCATCGCGCCCGCCCCACAAGATCAGCGTGGGCAGCTTCAGCGTGTTGATGCGTTCGGCGCCTTCGCCGGGCCGCCATTGGCGCAGCCGCTGCGTCAGCGCGGCGCGGTTGCCGGCGCGCAGCGTCAGTTCGAAGTAGCGGTCCACTTGGGCGGGGGTGATCTTCTCCGGCTGCCCCACCACCTGGGCCAGGCCTTGGGCCACCAGCGGGCGTGGCAGCAGTTCTTCCACCAGCCAGGCCAGCCCAGGCGTGCGCGCCAGTCGCCAGCCCAGTGGCACCAGGGCCGGGCCTTGGGGCAGGCCGGCGGCGTCCACCAGGATGAGCTGGGCCACCCGTTCTGCGCTGCGCGCGGCCACGCGCCAGGCGATCTCGCCGCCCAGCGAGTTGCCACCCACCACAAACCGCTGCACCCGCAACTGGTTCAGCACGTCCAGCACAAAACCGGCGTAGGCCTCGCCGCGGTAATCGGGCTCGGCGCCGGCGGGGGCGTAGCGGCCGGTGTAGGGCCCGGTCAGGCCGAAACCGGGCAGGTCCAGCGTGATGACACGCCGCTGGCCCTTCAGTGCCTGCACCCAGGGTTCCCAGGTGTGCAGGCTGGCCGAGGTGCCGTGCAGCAGCACCACGGGCAGTGGGTCGTTGCGCGGGCCTTCGTCGCGCAGGTGCACGGTCTGGCCGTGGACGTCGATGAACTCCGAGGGCGCCGGTGCCCAGCGTGCCACCAGGGTTTCCACGTCGCGGTCGGGCGCACGCAGCAAGGGCAGGGCGATGGCGGCCAGGAAGATCAACACCCCCAGCGCGCGCCGCAGCGCACTGCCCAGGCCGCCGCTTTCTGCGGCGCTGCCGGCGGGCGCCGGCGCTGCCTTGGCAGGGCGGGCCATGTTCAGGGGGCCCCGGTGGTGGCCGGCGCCGGTTCAGGTGCCTGGTCGGGGGCCAGGTCGGGGGTCAAGCCGGTGCGTTCGTCGAACACAAAACAGCGTCCGCGCCAGCCCGGCGCCTGGCCCTGGGTGTCTTCGAAGTACTTCAGGATGCCGCCCTCCAGCTGGTAGGTGTGGGTCAGGCCCAGGTCCTGCATCACCAGGGCGGCCTTTTCGCAGCGTATGCCGCCGGTGCAGTAGCTCACCACGGTGTGGCCGTCGAATTCTGCGCGGTGGGCGGCCAGCGCGGCGGGGAACTCGGTGAACTTGCGCAGCCGCCAGTCCACCGCGCCTTCAAAAGCGCCGGCGTCCACCTCGAAGTCGTTGCGCGTGTCCAGCAGCTTCAGCGGCCGGCCTTCGTCGTCGTGGCCTTGTTGCACCCAGCGCGCCAGCGTGGTGGCCGCCACGGCCGGGGCGCGGCCGGCGGCCGGGCGCACCGTGGGCATGTCCATGCGGATGATCTCGCGCTTGATCTTCACCTTCAGCCGTTGGAAGGGCAGGGTGGCACTCCAGCTTTCTTTGGCCGGCAGGTCGGCAAATGCTGCTTCTTCGCGCACGGCGGCCAGCCAAGCCCGCACGCCGGCTTCTGGCCCGGCCAGGCAAAGGTTCAGGCCCTCGTCGGCCAGCAGCACCGTGCCCTTCAGGCCCTGGGCCTGGGCCGAGTCGAACAGGCGTTCGCGCAAAGCCGGCAGGTCGGTCAGCGGCGTGAAGCGGTAGGTGGCGATGTTCAGGATGGGCAGGTTCACGGCCCGCATTCTAGAAAGGCCCGCTCCCTACAATGCCCGCCATGAGCTTCGTCCACCTGCGCACCCACACCGAATATTCTGTTGTTGACGGCACTTTGCGCATCGACGACCTGGCCCCGGCCGCCAAGGCCGACGGCCAGGTGGCCCTGGGTGTCAGCGACCTGAACAACCTGTTCGGCGCGATCAAGTTCTACAAAGCCTGCCGCGGCAAAGGCATCAAGCCGCTGATCGGTGTGGACGTGTGGATGGAGCCGCTGGCGCTGGACGGAGGTGCCGACAAGAACCCCAGCCGCCTGCTGCTGCTGGTGCAAGACAGGCACGGCTACCTGAATGTGTGCGAGCTGCTGGCGCGCGCCTGGACGCAGAACGCCCAGCGCACCCAGGCCTGGGTGAAGTGGGACTGGCTGCGTGAATTGGCGGGCGGGCGGATTGTTTTGTCGGGCGCCGACCTGGGCGCCGTGGGCCAGGCCCTGCTGGCCGGCGACACCGAACGTGCGGCCCACGTGGCCCAGCAGCTGGCTGACATCTTTCCGCAGCGTTTTTACCTGGAGCTGCAGCGCGCCGGCCTGCCCACCAACGAAGCCCAGGTGCGCGCCGCCGTGCCACTGGCCGCCCGCCTGGGCCTGCCGGTGGTGGCCACGCACCCGGTGCAGTACTTGGCGCCCGAGGACTTCGAGGCCCACGAAGCGCGGGTGTGCGTGGCCGAAGGCGAGACGCTGTCCAACCCCAAACGCGTCAAACGTTTCAGCCGCGAGCAGTACTTCAAGACGCAGGCGCAGATGGCCGAGCTGTTTGCCGACGTGCCTTCGGCCGTGGCCAACACGCTGGCCATCGCGCAGCGCTGCAACCTGAGCCTGGTGCTGGGCAAACCGCAGCTGCCCAACTTCCCCACGCCCGACGGTTCGCCGATGGACGTGTACTTCCGCGTCGCGTCTTTCGAGGGCTTGGAAAAGCGTTTGCTGCAGC
>JBKCUM010000097.1:0-7132 GCA_046318395.1 Rubrivivax sp. | reverse complement strand
CAGGCCGCCTTGGTCTCGACTGTGTCCTTGCACGTAGCCCATATGAACAATGCCCTGCAGCTTTCGCTGCAGGGCATTGTGTTCAGGGCTTCAGATCGGCGTCAGAGTATTGACACGGACTGCTCGGGCCCGCTTTTTTTTCCTGCCTGCGACGCCGCGCAAACGCCGTGCAGGCACCCTGTTCACACCGACGGGTGCTGCCAGTGCACGCCGTCTTCGGTCAGCACCACGTCCAGCGGCACGTCGTGTGGCTCGGCTTCCAGCCAGGGCACAAAACCGTGGGCGTAACCCACGCCCACCGTCACCGGGCGGGGCTGCACCGTGGCCAGCGTGCGGTCGTAAAAGCCACCGCCATAACCCAGGCGCAAACCGCCGGGGCCGAAACCCACGCAAGGCACCAGCAACAGTTGGGGCAGGAACTCGGGCGTGTCCTTGGGCTTGGGGATGCCGTAGGCGTCTTCTTCCATCGGGCAGCCGGGGTACCACACGTGGAAGCGCAGCTGCTTGGTGTCGCGGTCGATCACCGGCAGGCCGATGCGGCGTTCTTCGTGGGCTTCGCTCCAGCGGTACAGCGCCGGCAGCGCGTCGAACTCGCCCTTGATGGACCAGTAGGCGCCGATGGAGGTTTCGCTGCGCGACAACAGCCACACGCGCAACACTTCCTGCAGGTGCACGGACCGCTGGTGGCGGTCCACCAGCGACTGGCGTTCTGCCTGCAGCTGGCGGCGCAGCTGCTTCTTGTCGCGGGAGGGCTCCAGGGACAACGTGAAGGGCAGGTTCATGCGGCCCATTGTGCCGCGCCCACCACCCCCGTGCCTGTGCACCGACCGCACAGAGTCGGCGTTTTTTGGCACGGCCTACACTGCCCGCATGGCCCACGACGACCTGGCTGAACACGCCGAGGAACTGCTGGCCCCGCTGGGCACGGTGCGGCGCCGCCGCATGTTCGGCGGCCACGGCCTGTACGTGGACGGTTGCTTCCTGGCGCTGATCGCCGGTGGCCGCCTGTACCTGAAGGCCAGCCCCGAGACGCGCGCGCACTTCGAGGCCGCCGGCTGCGAAGCCTTCCGCTATGAAGCGCGGGGGCGCTGGCACCAGCTGCTGTACTACACGGTACCGGCCGACGCGATGGAAAGCCCGGCCTTGATGCTGCCTTGGGCCCGCTTGGCGCTGCAGGCGGCGTGGTCGGCCCGGGCCGCGGCCAAGCCCGCTTCACCGCGCCCACGCCGGGTGACGCCCAAGACCCCCGCGCGGACCACGCGGACCAAGGCGCGCTGAACCCTGCCACCACCACCGGCGGCAGGCTGGCGCGTCAGCCCACCGACAACGGCGAACCGGCGCGGGGCGCTTCCAGCAACTGCGCCCGGGCGCTGGGGCCGCCTTCGGCCACCCAATCGCTGCCGGCGGGCAGCAGCAGGCTGTCGCCCGCGGCCAGCCAGTGGTCCCCGCCCTGCGGGCCGGCGCCGGTGCGCGTCAGCCACACCCGGCCGGCCACCACACGCAGCCAGCGCGCACGGGGCGCGGAACGCAGCCGCGCGGCCTGGCCGCTGGGCAGGGTCCATTCCCAGGGCGCTGGCGCCGCCACACGCGCCTGCGCGGCCGCCCGATGCGGCAAACTTTGATGCGAAAGACTGATGCTCAAACTGGACATGGCCAACCCCCGTACATGAAGCACCTCCGCGGCCGGGTGGTTCAACACCCTGGCATCTTTGGAGAGCAGGCCTGCATCATCGGCAAAGCGGCGGCGCAGGTCCAATCAGGCTTTACCGCGGCATTGATAACATCGGCGCATGAATGCACCCACCCCTGCACCGCGCATACCGCAACGCGCCCTGGGCGTGGGCCCGCTGCGCGCGTTCGAGGCCGTGGCCCGGCTGCTCAGCTTCCGCCGCGCGGGTGAAGAGCTGCACCTCACGCAGCCGGCCATCAGCCGACAGATCCGCGGGCTGGAGGAAGAACTGGGCACCCCGCTGTTCCTGCGGGGCACACGCCATGTGGCCCTGACGCCGGCCGGCGAAGCCCTGCAACGCACGGTGCAGCCGCTGCTGGACAAGCTGGACGGCACCGTGCGCCACCTGCGCGCCGCGCAACGCCGACAACCGGTGGGCGTGACCACGTTCGCTTCGTTTGCGTCGATGTGGCTGCTGCCACGCCTGCAGGCTTTCCAGGCCCAGCACCCGCAGGCCGACATCCGCATTTCGGCCAACGACCAGTTTGAGGATTTCGACACCCCAGAGATCGACCTGGCGCTGCGCCACTGCCGCCCGGAAGACGCACCACCCGGCGCCGTGCGCCTGTTCGGCGAGGTGTTGACGCCGGTGGCCAGCCCGGCCCTGCTGGCCAAGCTGCCGCTGCGCCAGCCTGCCGACCTGGCACGCCACACCCTGCTGGAAGAAGACGACCACAAACCCAGCGCCGAGTACGTCAGCTGGCACTTCTGGCTGCGGCAGTTCGCGCCCCAGGGCCTGGAGCCCCGCAGCTGGATCCACCTGAACTTCACCTACCAACGCATCCAGGCCGCGCTGGCCGGCCAAGGCGTGGCGTTGGCGCGTTTGTCGCTGGCGCACGACGCGGTGGCCAATGGCGACCTGGTGGAGCCCTTCGGCGCGGCGGGCCGCGTGGCGTCGCCCTTCGCGTACTGGTTGGTGCGCTGGCCTGGCCGACGCGACCGCCCGGCGCTGCTGGACTTCGAGGCCTGGGTGCTGGCCCAGGCACGGGCCACCGAGGCCGCCCTGGCCGAACACCCGGTGGACCCGGCCAGCACCTTGGTGCCCACGGCCGCCGAATGGCCGTCGGCGCGCCAGCGCCGCAGATAACCCCCCTGCCAACCCGCCACCGGCCAAAAGCCCGCCCAAGCCCAGCACACCAGCCCCAGGCCCACCGCGGCCATGGGCGGGTGGGATAGATTCAGCACCATGCCCACTTTCACCACGTTCCTCCACACCACGCTGGCCATGGGCTGCCTGGTGGTGGCCACCGCCCACCTGGGCCACGCCCAGGCCCAGACCACCGACGACCTGGTGCTGGAAGCCCGCGACGCGCTGACCAAGAAGAACAAGGCGCGGCTGGACACGCTGAAAACCGCCACCGACTTCGCCAAACACCCGTTGGCCAGCTGGGTGGCCTACTGGGAACTGACCAACCGGCTCAACGAAGCGCAACAGCCCGAGCTGGACGCCTTCTACGCCCGCTGGGCCAACACCTACGTGGAAGACCGGCTGCGCAACGACTGGCTGCTGGAACTGGGCCGCCGCCGCGACTGGGCCAACTTCAGCCGCGACCTGCCGGGCTTCCGCATGGCCGACGACCGCGAGGTGGTCTGCTACCAGCTCTTCACCCAGCACCTGGCCGGGCAGGACGTGAAGGCCGCGGCCTACAACGCCTGGGCGTTGCAGCGTTCGCCCGACGACGGTTGCCAGTTCCTGGCCAGCAGCCTGTTCGCGGCCGGGGTGTTCAAGGAAGACGACGTGTGGGCCGCCATCCAGCACGCCGCTGAATTCGACCGGCCGCGCGTGGTGCGCCTGCACGCCGCGCTGCTGGGCGAAGCCACGGCCAAGCGGCTGACCGACGCCATGGACCAGCCGGCGCGCCTGCTGGGCCGCAAGCCCGACGACCAGCACCCCCGCCTGGGCCCGGCCCTGGCCCACATGGCCGTGCTGCGCTTGGCCGCCGCCGACCCCGTCGCCGCCGCCGAACAGCTGGCCAACCCCTGGGCACGCCGCCTGGGCCCGGCGCGTGCCGCCCACGCTTGGGCCGTGGTGGGCCGCTACGCCGCGGCACGCCAGGTGCCCGAGGCCTTGTCGCACTACACCAAAGCCTGGACCGCCTGGGGCCAGGCCCAAGCGGCGGGCGCACCACCCACCGCCTGGACCGACGAACTGCTGGCCTGGCAGGTGCGCGCCGCGCTGCGCAGCGGCGAGGCCGACGCCACGCGCTGGACCGCCGTGCTGCAGGCCACCAACGCCATGAGCGCCGCCGAACAGCGCGAACCCACCTGGGCCTACTGGCGCACCCGCGCGCAGCTGGCCCTGGCCGCCACCGAAGCCGAGCGCAGCAGCGCACGCGCGGCGCTGGAAGCGCTGGCCAGCGCACCGCAGGCCGCGCTGCACTTCTACGGCCAGCTGGCGCTGGAAGACCTGGGCCGCCGCCCGATGCTGCCGCCGGCCCCGCCGCCGCCCACCAGCGCCGAGAAGCAGGCCGTGCGCGCCGTGCCCGGTTTTCAGCGCGCGCTGATGCTCATCGATCTGGGCCTGCGCAACGAAGGCGTGCGCGAATGGAACTACACGCTGCGCGGCCTGAACGACCGCGAACTGCTGGCCGCTGCGCAATGGGCTTGCGAACGCGAGGTGTGGGACCGCTGCATCAACACCAGCGAACGCACACGCACCCTGGTGGACCTGCAGCAACGCTACCCCACGCCCTTCCGCCAGGAAGTGCTGGCCAAGGCCCAGCAGGTGGGCGTGGACCCGGCCTACGTGTACGGCCTGGTGCGGCAGGAGTCGCGCTTCATCATCAACGCCAAGTCGCACGTGGGTGCGGCCGGGCTGATGCAGGTGATGCCCAACACCGCCAAGTGGACGGCCAAACGCATCGGCCTGGCCTACACGCCCGACATGCTGACCGACCGCGACGTGAACCTGCTGCTGGGCACCAGCTACCTGAAGATCGTGCTCGACGACATGGGCGGCTCGCAAGCCCTGGCCGCCGCCGCCTACAACGCCGGCCCCAACCGCCCGCGCCGCTGGCGCGACGGCCCGCCGGTGGAGGCCGCGGCCTGGGCCGAAAGCGTGCCCTTCAATGAAACGCGCGACTACGTGAAGAAGGTGCTGGCCAATGGCGCCGTCTACGCCGCGCTGTTCAGCGGCCAAGCTGTGGCGCTGAAGCCGCGCCTGGGCCCGGCCATCGGCCCGCGCGACCCCAACGCCCCGCCGTCCAACGGCGAGATTCCCTGACACGCCCGATCGGCCCCGCCACCCGCGGGCCGGCCAACGTTCGCCCTGCCCTGTCGACGCTTTCTCCACCGGCCCATCCCATGACCTTGTTCACCCCCCCACCCGCCGCCCTGCCCCACGTGCTGGTCCTGGGGGGCACCGGTTTTGTCGGCCGCGCGCTGTGCGAACACCTGCAGCGCGCGGGGGTGGCGCGCATCACCGTGCCCACCCGCCGGCTGCGCCAAGCCCAAGGCCTGCGCCACCTGCCCGCGGTGGTGCCGGTGCAGGCCGACGTGCACGACAGCGCCGCGCTGGCGCGCCTGCTGCCCGGCGTGGACGCGGTGGTGAACCTGGTGGCCATCCTGCACGGCAGCGCCGCGGCGTTTGACCACGTGCACCGCGCCCTGCCTGAAAAGTTGGCCGCCGCTTGCGTGCAGGCCGGTGTGCGGCAGCTGGTGCACGTCAGCGCGCTGGGCGTGGGGCCGCAGGCGCCTTCGCTGTACCTGCAAAGCAAGACGGCCGGGGAAGCCGTGCTGCAGCAGGCCGCGCAGCAGCATGGCCTGGCCCTGGGCCTGTTGCGGCCCTCGGTGATCTTCGGGGCGCAAGACCGCTTCCTGAACCTGTTCGCCGGCCTGCAGGCGCTGGCGCCGCTGATGCCGCTGGCGGGCCAGTCCGCACGCTTCCAGCCCGTGTGGGTGGAAGACGTGGCCGCCGGCCTGCTGGCCCTGCTGCAACACCCGCAGGCCACGGCCGGGCGCGTGTTCGAAGCCACCGGCCCCGAGGTCTTCACGCTGGGCGAACTGGTGCACCTGGCCGGCCGCTGGGCCGGCCACGACCGGCCACAGCTGCCGCTGCCGCACTGGGCCGGCTGGCTGCAGGCCGCGGCGCTGGAATGGGCACCGGGCGGGCCGCTGATGTCGCGCGACAACCTGCGCTCCATGCAGGTGCCCAACGTCGCCAGCGGCAGCCTGCCGGGCCTGCCGGCGCTGGGCGTGGACCCTGCCGCGCTGCAGGCCGTGGCACCGGCCTACCTGGCCGCCGGCCAGGGTTGTGCGCGGCTGGACGGCTGGCGCGCCAGCCACCGCTGAAGCCGCTGGCACGGTCAGCCAACACCCGCAGGCCCCGCCGGCGCCGCATCAATGCCATGCAGGCATTGCATCGCCAACGCCGGGCCGACGACCTAGCATGGCGGCCAGTTTCAACGGAGGTGCCCCATGGCTTTGCAACTGCTGATCGGCAACAAGAACTACTCGTCCTGGTCCATGCGCCCCTGGGTGCTGATGCGGCAACTGGGCATCGCCTTCGAAGAGCGCCGGCTGCGTTTTGACTTCACCGAAGGCTCGGCCTACCGCCAGACCGTGCTGGCCGTGAACCCCACCGGCGCCGTGCCCGTGCTGTTGGACGACGGCTTTGCCGTGTGGGACACGCTGGCCATCGTGGAGTACCTGGCCGAACACGCGCCACAGGCCGGCGTGTGGCCGGCCGACCCACGCGCCCGCGCCCGGGCACGCAGCCTGTGCGCCGAGATGCACAGCGGCTTCGGCCCGCTGCGCCAGCACTGCCCGCAGAACCTGGAAGCACAGCTGCCCGAGGTGGGTGCCCGTGTGTGGACTGAACAGGCCGGCGTGCAGCGCAACGTGGCCCGGCTGCAAGCCATGTGGGCCGACGCTTTGCAAGCCAGCGGCGGCCCGTTCCTGTTCGGCGCCTTCAGCGCGGTGGACGCCTACTTCGCCCCCGTGGTGATGCGCCTGAAGACCTACGCACTGCCCGTCAACGACACCACCGCGGCCTACATGGCCCGTGTGCAGGCCGCGCCCGGCGTGGCGGCCTTCATCGAACAAGCCCTGGCCGAACAGGACTACCTGGACTTTGAAGAACCCTACCGCACCCACCGCTGACGCAGCGCAGGCGCCCACCCCCCCCGCCGAGCACGACCCCGCCCTGGGCCACTTCTACCTGGTGGGCGGTGCTGTGCGCGACGCCCTGCTGGGCCGGCCCGGCAGCGACCGCGACTGGGTGGTGGTGGGCAGCACCCCGCAGGCGCTGCTGGCCGCCGGCTACAAACCTGTGGGCCAGGACTTCCCCGTCTTCCTGCACCCGCGCACCGGTGAAGAAGTGGCGCTGGCGCGCACCGAACGCAAGGCCGGGCGCGGCTACCACGGCTTCACCGTGCACGCCGCACCGGGGGTGACGCTGGCCGA
>JBKCUM010000096.1:0-24119 GCA_046318395.1 Rubrivivax sp. | reverse complement strand
GCTCATGCCGGCGCGCGCCGCACCGCTGTGGCCCATGCCGGGCATGCCGTTGCGGAAGTCGGCCGTCATGTTCACCACCGCGCCGCCGTGCTGCTGCATGCACTGGTTGAACAGCTCACGCATCATCAGAAAGCCGCCGGTCAGGTTGTTCGCCACCACGGCGTCAAAGCCCTTTTTGCTGATGGCCAGCAGCGGCGCCGGGAACTGCCCGCCGGCGTTGTTCACCAGGCCGTGCACCGGCCCCAGTTGGGCGATGACGCCGGCCACGCCGGCCTTCACCGCCTCTTCGTCGCGGATGTCGAAGCTGGCGGTGTGCACCCGGCCACCGTCTTCGGTGATCTCGGCCGCCACGCGGTCCAGCTTGTCTTGCGAGCGACCGCTGATGACCACCGTGGCGCCCAGGGCCGCCAATTCGTGCGCCACGCAGCGGCCGATGCCACTGCCGCCGCCCGTGACCCACACCACCTGGCCGCTGAACAAACCGGGGCGGAAGACGCTGCGGTAGGCGTGTGCCGGGGTGGCGGTGGGGGGGGTGTCGGCGTCGGGCGTGTTCATCGGCAGCAGGCCCGTGTGGGCATCAAGCGGTGATGACGCATTAGAGGCGGGGGTAACGTTAACGTCAACCAGGTATCCGCTAGGTGATTTCCTGGGTGCGCGCGTCAGCCGGCCTGCCTACGATGCGGTCCACCGGCGTTGTGCGCCGACCCGCCACCTGTTCACCCCTTCATTCAGAAAGCACCCCATGGACCTGCAAACCTGCACCGAGAGCATCCGCGCCAAGATGGGCGACAGCAGCGGCCTGAACGCCACCCTGAAGTTCGACTGCGGCGCCGACGGCGTGGTTTACCTGGACGGCAAGAGCGTGCCCAACACGGTGAGCAACGAGAACAAGGACGCCGACTGCACCGTGGCCATCACCCTGGCCAACCTGGGTGCTTTGCTGAGCGGCGAGCTGGAGCCGGCCACCGGTTTCATGATGGGCAAGTTCAAGGTCTCGGGCGACATGAGCGTGGCCCTCAAGCTGCAACGCGTGGTCTGAGGCCATGGCCAGCAGCGCCAAGCCCAGGCGCCAGGCGGCCGATGCTGCTGCCGGCGGCGCCAGCGCCGCGCGCGAGGCCGTGGACTCGCACCGCGACGACGAAAACAGCGAGCTGTTCGGCATCACCGAGCTCTGCAACGCTTTCGGCATCACGCTGCGCACCATCCGCTTCTACGAAGACAAGGGCCTGCTGTCGCCGCGCCGCATCAACGGCACGCGGGTCTACAACCGGTGCGACCGCGCGCGGCTGTCGCTGATCTTGCGCAGCAAGGCCATCGGGGCCTCGCTGGACGAGATCAAGCACTACCTGGCGCTGTACGGCAACCACGGTGAAGGCCGGGCCCAGCAGCTGAAGTACGTGGTGCAGCGCACCGACGCGGCCATCGCTGAACTGGAAGAAAAGCGCGCCCACATCGAGGCCTCGCTGGCCGAACTGCGGGTCATCAACGAAACGGCCAAGGCCAAGCTGGAGAAGCCATGACCCTGCCTTTGTTCCCCTCGGCCTGGATGACCGAAGAGCACCGCGCGCTGCAAGACGTGGCGCGCCGCTACATCCAGGAAAAGTGGGTGCCGCGCGCGGCCGAGTTCCGCGAGGCCGGCCGGTTGGACGCCAGCGTGTGGCAAGACGCCGCGGCACACGGCTTGCTGTGTGTCTCCACACCAGAACAGTACGGCGGCGGCGGTGGTGACTTCGGGCACGAGGCCGTCATCCTGTTGGAGCAGGCCTACGCCAACATCTCGGGCTGGGGCGGTGGTTTGCACGCGGCCATCGTGGCGCCCTACATCCTGCACTACGGCACCGAAGCGCAAAAGCAGCGCTGGCTGCCCAAGATGTGCACGGCCGAGTACATCACCGCCATCGCGATGACCGAACCCGGCACCGGCAGCGACCTGCAGGCCGTGCGCACCACGGCGCGGCGCGACGGAGACGACTACATCGTCAACGGTGCCAAGACCTTCATCACCAACGGCCAGAACGCCAACCTGGTGGTGGTGGTGTGCAAGACCGGCGCCGAGGGCGGGGCCAAGAACATCTCGCTGCTGATGGTGGAAACCGACCGACCGGGCTTCCGCCGCGGCCGCCAGCTCGACAAGGTGGGCATGAAGGCGCAAGACACGTCGGAGCTGTTCTTCGACGACGTGCGCGTGCCGGCCAGCAACCTGCTGGGCGAGGTGGAAGGCCAGGGCTTTGTGCAGCTGATGCAGCAGCTGGCGCAGGAGCGCCTCATCATCGCCGTCAGCGGCGTGGGCGCCATGCAGCGTGCGCTGGACGAAACCGTGGCCTACACCAAGCAGCGCCAGGCTTTTGGCAAGCCGGTGTGGAACTTCCAGAACACACGCTTCAAGCTGGCCGAGGTGCAGGCCGTGGTGCTGGCCGCCCGCGCCTTTGTCGACGCCTGCATGGCCGCGCACCTGAAGGGCGAGCTGGACCCGGCGCGCGCCGCGCTGGCCAAGGCCTGGGTCAGCGAACAGCAGTGCAAGGTGATGGACGAATGCCTGCAGCTGTTCGGCGGCTACGGCTACATGATGGAGTACCCCATCGCCGAGCTGTACGCCGACGCCCGCGTGCAGCGCATCTATGGCGGCACCAACGAGATCATGAAAGAACTCGCGTCGCGCTTCATGTGACCACCCGCGCGGCCGGGCCGAGTGCCGGGCCGCCTTCAGCCGGCCCGTTCCCGGGTGGAACGGGCGGTGTACCCACCGACCCAGAGGCTCCCATGACACATGCCTACATCTACGACCACGTGCGCACGCCGCGCGGCAAAGGCAAGAAGGACGGCGGCCTGCACCAGGCCAGCCCAGTGTGGCTGCTGCGCACGCTGCTGAAGGCGCTGCAGGCACGCAACGCGCTGGACACCGGCCTGGTGGACGACGTGGTGCTGGGCTGCGTCACCCCCGTGGGCGAGCAGGGTTCTGACATCGCGCGCACGGCCGTGCTGGACGCCGAATGGGCGCAGACCGTGGCCGGTGTGACGCAGAGCCGCTTCTGCGCCAGCGGCCTGGAAAGTGTGAACCTGGCCGGCGCCAAGGTGGCCAGCGGGTACGAAGACCTGGTGGTGGCCGGCGGCGTGGAAAGCATGAGCCGCTGGCCCATGGGCAGCGACGGCGGCGCCTGGTTCATGGACCCGCGCATCAACCAGAAACTCGGCTTCGTGCCGCAGGGCGTGGGGGCGGACTTGATCGCCACGCTGGAAGGCTGGGGCCGTGCCGACGTGGACGCTTATGCGCTGAACTCGCACCGCAAGGCCGCGGCGGCACAGGCCGCGGGCCACTTTGCGCGCAGCCTGGTGCCGGTGGTGGACATCGCCGGCCTGCCGCTGCTGGCCCACGACGAAACGGTGCGCGCCAACGCCAGCCTCGAAGCCATGGCCAAGCTGGACCCCAGCTTCGCGATGATGGGCCAGATGGGTTTTGACGCCACGGCGCTGCGCAAATACACCACGGTGGAACAGATCCAGCACATGCACCACGCCGGCAACAGCTCCGGCATCGTGGACGGTGCGGCGCTGATGCTGGTGGGCAGTGCAGAAGGCGGTGCCAAGGCCGGGCTGAAGCCGCGTGCGCGCATCCGCGCCGCGGCCGTCATCGGCAGCGAACCCACCATCATGCTGACCGGACCCACACCGGCCTGCCGCAAGGCCCTGGCCAAGGCCGGCATGGCCGCCAGCGACATCGACCTGTGGGAGGTGAACGAAGCCTTCGCCGTGGTGCCCATGAAGACCGCGCGCGACCTGGGCGTGGGCCTGGACCGCGTCAACGTCAATGGCGGGGCCATCGCCATGGGCCACCCGCTGGGCGCCACGGGTTGCATCATCCTGGGCACCCTGCTGGATGAACTGGAACGCCGCGACCTGAGCACCGGCTGCGCCACGCTGTGCGTGGGCGGCGGCATGGGCATCGCCACCATCATTGAACGAGTTTGAGCAGGGGCCGCACATGAACAACGCTGTGAACCTGATCCTGGGCGAAGACGGCATCGTCGTCGCCACCATGGACCTGCCGGGCCGTGCCATGAACGTGGTGGGCGACGAGCTGATGCAGGGCATCGCCACCGCCACCGAATGGCTGGCCAAGCCCGAGGCCAAGGGTTTGATCCTCACCTCGGCCAAGGCCGATTTCTGCGCCGGCGGCGACCTGGACCGCATGGCCCGCTGGACCACGCCCGAAGAGCCCTTCAACGCCAGCATGGCCATGAAGCAGGTGCTGCGCGCGCTGGAAACCCAGGGCAAGCCGGTGGTGGCCGCCCTCAACGGCCACGCGCTGGGCGGTGGTTTGGAGATCGCGCTGGCCTGCCACGCCCGGTTTGCGCTGGGCGACCCGCGGCTGAAGATCGGCCAGCCCGAGGTGAAGCTGGGCCTGCTGCCCGGCGGCGGCGGCACGGTGCGCTTGCCGCGCCTGGTGGGCATTCAACAAGCCTTGCAGATCTGCGCCGAAGGCAACGACCTGAGCCCGCAGAAAGCGCAAGGCTTGGGCCTGCTGGCCGGCCTGGCCCAGGACCGCGTAGACCTGATGGCCCAGGCCCGCGCCTGGATCGCCGCCAACCCCAAGGCGCAGCAGCCTTGGGACGCGCCCAAGTTCCGCTTCCCCGGCGGTGATTCGCGGGCGCCGGCCGTGGCCCAGGTGTTCAGCATCGGGCCGTCCATGGCCTCGGCCAAGAGCTACGGCAACTACCCGGCGGTCACGCACATCATGAGCAGCGTGTTCGAAGGCGGCCTGCTGGGGTTTGATGCCGCCAGCGCGGTGGAAAGCCGCTATTTCGCGGCCTGCGCGATGAGCCCCGAGAGCCGCAACCTCATCCACACGCTGTGGTTCCAGCTGAACGCCTTGAAGAAGGGCGCTTCGCGGCCGGCGGGTGTGCCGGCGGCCAAGGTCAAGAAGCTGGGCATCCTGGGCGCCGGCATGATGGGCGCGGGCATCGCCTACGTGTCGGCCAAGGCCGGCCTGCCGGTGGTGCTGCTGGACAGCAGCCAGGAAGCCGCCGAACGTGGCAAGGCCTATTCACAAGGCCTGCTGGACAAGGCGGTGAAGAAGGGCCGCAGCACGCCCGACAAGCGCGACGCGCTGCTGGCGCTGATCACGCCCACCACCGACTACGCGCTGCTGGAAGGCTGCGACCTGGTGATCGAGGCCGTGTTCGAAGACCGCGCTGTGAAGGCCGGTGTCACGCGCCAGGCCGAAGCCGTCATCCCGCCCACGGCGGTGTTCGCCAGCAACACCAGCACCTTGCCCATTGGCGGCTTGGCCCAGGCCAGCGCGCGGCCGGCGAACTTCATCGGCCTGCATTTCTTCAGCCCGGTGGACAAGATGCCGCTGGTGGAGATCATCGTCGGCGCGCAGACCAGCGACGAGACCCTGGTCCGCGGCTTCGACTACGTGCTGCAGATCGGCAAGACGCCCATCGTGGTGAACGACAGCCGTGGCTTCTACACCAGCCGCGTGTTCGGCACCTATGTGATGGAAGGGATCGCGATGCTGCTGGAAGGCGTGCACCCGCGGTCCATCGAAGCCGCGGGCCTGCAGGCCGGCATGCCCATGCCGCCACTGGCGCTGCAAGACGAAGTGAGCCTGAGCCTGGGCCTGCACGTGGCCGACCAGACCAAGAAAGACCTGGCCGACGAGGGCCGTGCCTACACGGAACACCCGGGCATGCGCGTGGTGCGCCAGCTGTGCGAGCTGGGGCGTGTGGGCAAGAAGGCCGGGCAGGGCTTTTACGACTACAGCGACGCCGGCAAAGCCCTGTGGCCGGGCTTGGCGACGCTGTTCCCGGTGGCCGCCGAACAACCGGTCCAACAAGACCTGGTCGATCGCCTGATGTTCGCGCAGGCCAACGAGGCCGCACGTTGTTTCGAAGAAGGCGTGCTGCGCTCCAGCGCCGACGCCAACATCGGCAGCATCTTCGGTTGGGGCTTCGCGCCCTTCCACGGCGGCGCGTTGCAGTACATCAACGCCATGGGTGCGAAGGCTTTTGTGGCGCGGGCGCGTGAACTGGCCGCACGCCACGGCCCGCGCTTCGAGCCCGCGGCCGTGGTGGTGCGGCAGGCCGAGACCGGCGGGCGTTTCGACTGAACGCCGCAGCCAGGGGTGGGCGGAGGGCCGCCCGTCCCTGGCCGGCGCTTCAGTTCACTTCGGCGACCACTTGTTGCCGTTGGCCTTGAACTTGGCCACAGCGGCTTTCAGGTCGTCCAGCTCTTCGCAGGCGCCGTTGCACACCTTGTTCAGCGTGGCCAGGCGGCTTTCGGCCTGCGGCAGCTGGCCCAGCATCAGGTACAGCTCGCCGCTGTATTCCAGCGCGCCGCGGTGCGTGGGCTCCAGCTTCAGGGCCTGGTTGTAGTAGCGCTCGGCCGCGGCCAGGTCGGGCGTGGCCTGTTTGCGGTGGGTGTAGCCCATCAGGTTCTGCCAGTCGGCGTTGCCGGTGGCGTTCACCTGTTTGAGCGTGGCGATGGCCTCGGGCCAGCGCTGGGCCTTGATCAGCATGCGCGCCGGCGCCAGCGGGTCGGCCAGCCGGCTCGGTTGGGCCACGGGTTCTGGTGGCGGTGCGGGGTCGGCGGCCTGGGCCGGCAGCAGGGCCGGGCCGGTGGCGGCCAGGGCCAAGGTGGTGAACAAGGTGCGCAGGCGGGGCAGGCTGGGCTGTGGGGTGGGCATGCGGTGGGGCTCCTGGGGCGGGCGGTGGGCCGGTCCGTGAACTTCTGGGCCGGTCGGGGCGCTGTGGTGACCGCTGGGCTGGCCTGCGGGCCGCTGGGGGCCGCAAACCGCTGGGCAGCGGTTAGGCTGGCGCCCATGCATTTCAACGCAATCCGCGGCCGTTGGCTGCCCGCCCTGCTGTGCTTGTGGGGATTGACCGCCTGCGGCGGTGGTTCTGATTCCGCGGCGGCCGAAGCGCCCGCGGTGCCGCCGGCGCCCACGGCCCCGACTACGCCAGCGTCACCCCAGGCGCTGTCCACCTGTGGTTTGTCGGACTTCGCCGCCCAGGCGCTGACCCGCATCAACCAGTACCGCGCCAACGGGGCCAGTTGCGGCGCCGAAGGGCGTTTCGCCGCCACGGGCCCCTTGGCCTGGCACGACGCGCTGACCCAGGCCGCCGACGGCCATGCCCGTGACATGGCGGCGAGCAACTACTTTTCGCACACCAGCCTGGATGGCCGCACCTTGGCCCAGCGCATCAACGCCACCGGTTATGTGTGGAGCACCGCAGCCGAGAACATCGCGGCGGGGCAACGCAGCGTGGCCACGGTGGTGGATGGCTGGATGGCCAGCGACGGCCATTGCGCCAACCTGATGCGCCCGGCGCACCAGCACCTGGGCCTGGCCTGCGCCGCCGGCCCCGCCGGCAGCACCTACCCCACCTACTGGAGCCTGACGCTGGCCGCGCCGCGCTGAGCGGTCCCCGGTGGGGACATGGCTGTCTGTTGTTGGACTTTTGATGCTGAAGTGTCCGATAATGGATGCATCTGGGCCTGGGTAGGCCCGGCCTCAGGAGCCCCGATGAACGCCGTGCTGGCCCCCCACAGTGCCACGCCCACCACCGCGCAGATGGCCAGCGCCGGCCTGCGGGCTTTTGAGCGCATCGCGCAGGACTGGGGCCTCAGCGTTGAAGAACAACGCAAACTGCTGGGCGAGCCCCCGCGTTCGACCTTCTTCGCTTGGCGCAAGCAGCCTGAAAAGGCGCAGTTGTCGCGTGACACGCTGGAGCGTTTGTCCAACCTCCTGGGCATTTACAAAAGCCTGCAGATCCTGCTGCCCGACGCCGGTGCCGCCGATGCCTGGGTGCGCCAACCCAACAGCGCGCCGGCTTTCGGGGGGCGCAGCGCCTTGGACCGCATGCTGGCCGGCAACGTCAGCGACCTGAACCTGGTGCGCCGCTACCTGGACGGTGTGCGCGGCGGCGGCTGGGCTTGAGCACGGTCGCCGTTCGCGCCGCCGTGGCGCCGGCGGGTGAACCACCGTTGCGCCGCGTGCGCTGGGCGCAGGCCTGTCGCATCGTGCCCACGCGCTACCCGGCGGTGAACCTGTTCGACCGTGTGGCCGATGCCGCCGACTTCGACGCCCTGTACGCCCTGGAAGCGCTGACCAACGAACGCGCGCGGCAGGAACTGGGCGAGATCGAACGGGTGCCGCACGACCAGCGCCTGTACGGCCCGGGCAGCGGCCCCATCATGAGCGCCTTCACGCACGTGAACACCCAAGGCAGCCGCTTCAGCGATGGCGCCTACGGTGTGTTCTACGCCGCGCACGAACGTGCCACCGCGGTGGCCGAAACGCGCTACCACCATGCGCGCTTCATGGCCGCGACGCAAGAGCGCCCGCAGCACCTGCCCATGCGGCTGTACCACGTGGCCATCGCCGCCCCGCTGCACGACCTGCGGGGCGCCAGCACCGCTGCCGCCGTGCACGACCCGCAGGACTACACCGCCGCCCAGGCCTTGGGCCGGCGCCTGCACGCCGCCGGCAGCGCCGGGGTGCTGTACCGCAGCGTGCGCCACGAGGGCGGCCAGTGTGTGGGCCTGTTCAAGCCCCGCGGCGCCAGCGCCTGTGTGCACGCGGCTTACCTGCTGTACGCCTGGGACGGCCAGCGTTTCAGCGACGTCTACGAAAAGACCGCATGACCGCCGTCACCTCCCCCGCGGGGCATCCGCCCACCGGCCCGCAGCGCTTCGACCGCCTGGACGCCCTTCGTGGCCTGGCCATGCTGTGGATGACGGCCTACCACTTCGCCTTCGACCTGAACCACCTGCGCTGGCTGCACCCGGTGCAAGACTTCTACCGCGACCCGCTGTGGACGCTGCAGCGCACGGCCATCGTCAGCAGCTTCCTGTTCTGCGCCGGCCTCTCGCTGGCCGTGGCCCTGCATCAGGGGCAGACCTGGCCGCGCTTCTGGCGCCGCTGGGCCCAGGTGGTCGGGTGTGCCCTGCTGGTCAGCGCGGGGTCGGCGCTGATGTTCCCGCGCAGCTGGATCAGCTTTGGCGTGCTGCACGGTTTGGCCGTGATGCTGCTGCTGGCGCGGTGCCTGGCGCTGGCCCAGGCGCGCGGGCGCTGGCCCAGCGTCCTGCTGGTGGTGCTGGCCCTCGCGGCCCTGGCGGCGCCGGTGTGGCTGCAGCACCCGGTGTTCGACCACCGCGCCACCAACTGGCTGGGCCTGGTGACGCGCCTGCCCGTCACCGAAGACTACGTGCCCTTGCTGCCTTGGCTGGGCGTGGTGTTGCTGGGCCTGGTGGCGGGGCAAACCTGCCTGCGGCGCGGCCGCTGCCTGCTGCAAGGCCCCGTGCCGGTGGGTGTGCGGCCGCTGGCCGCGCTGGGCCGCTGGTCGTTGAGCTACTACATGCTGCACCAGCCGGTGTTGATCGGCGGTTTGCTGGCCGCCCAGGCGCTGTTCGGTCGGCCTTGAACCGCCAGGCCCGTCCGGCAGGCGGGCCCGGTAACATCGGCCGATGAACACCAAGGTCCTGTTCGGCTTCCATGCCGTCACCGTGCGGTTGAAAACCGCCCCGCAATCCATCATCGAACTGCACGTCGAAGCCAGCCGGCGCGATGCCCGCATGCGCCAGTTCATCGAACGTGCCACCGAAGCGGGGGTGAAGCTGGTCGAGAGCGACGACGCCCGCCTGTGCAGCCTGGGTGGCAGCCCGCGCCACCAGGGCGTGGTGGCCCGCGTGCAGCCGCTGAAGGCCGCGACCTCGCTGGACGACGTGCTGGACGCCGTGGAAGGCCCGCCCCTGGGGCTGGTGCTGGACGGTGTGACCGACCCGCACAACCTGGGCGCCGCCCTGCGCGTGGCCGACGGCGCCGGCGCGCACGCCGTGGTGGCGCCCAAAGACCATGCCGTGGGCCTGAACGCCACCGTGGCCAAGGTGGCCAGCGGTGCGGCCGAGACCGTGCCCTACCTGATGGTGACCAACCTGGCGCGCACGCTGAACGAGCTGAAGGAGCGCGACATCCGCATCATCGGCACCAGCGACGACGCCGAGCAGACGCTGTACGACCTGGACCTCACCGGCCCCGTGGCCCTGGTGTTGGGCGCCGAAGGCGCGGGCATGCGGCAGCTCACACGCAAGACCTGCGACCAACTGGTGCGCATCCCCATGGCCGGCGCGGTGGAAAGCCTGAACGTGTCGGTGGCTGCGGGCGTGTGCCTTTACGAGGCGCTGCGCCAGCGGCGCTGAAGCCCCTGGTCATCGCCGGACGCGGCGGCTTGGAGGCAAGGCCGCCTGCGGGCTGTACCGCCCGCGCAGCACTCTGTGCTTGGCCCATGGCGCTTGGTCGCAACCGACTGGCAGGTGCGGGCCCTGGATGGCGACACTGGTCGCACCAGCGAGCCTCGGGAGAAACGCCATGTCTTTTTGTTCCATGTTCCATGGCGGCCTGCCGGCCAAGGTGCGGGCAGGGCGGGGGACCTTGGCCGATGACGCCGCTGCGCACCAGGCCTCGCGGCGGCGTGGCCTGGTTGGCTTGGCCGCCGGCACGGTCGCGGCGTTCCCCATGGGGGCGCAAGCCTGGGGCCTGGCCGACCTGTGGCCTGCTGTGGGCTCTGGCCGGGTGACGACGCAGCAGCACCTGCCCGGGCCCATCCAGGGGGTTGCGGTGCACGATGCCATGGTGGTTGAACTGCGGCAAGACCAGTCCCAGGCCGTGCAGGTGGAGGTCGACGACAACCTGCAGGCCCTGGTCGATCTGCAGGTGGTGGATGGCGTGTTGCAGGTCCGCCAGACGCAGCCCTTCAAGGCCACCCGTTTGCGTGTGCAGGTGTCGGTTTGGCGTTTGCGGCAGCTGTCGGCAACGGGCAGTGGTCTGCTGCAAGCCACCGGCCTGGTGGCTGAACACCTGCGAATCGCGGCGGCCGGCTCTGGGCGGGTGCGTCTGAACGAGCTGACGGCCGAGACGGTGCGCGTTCAGGCCGGTGGCAGCGCCTGGGTCGGCCTGACCGGGCGGGCCAACGACTTGGCCCTCACGCTGGGGGGCAGCTCGGTGTTGGATGGCGAGGCGCTGGCCGCCTTGCGTGTGGCCGCGACCATGGGGGGTTCTGCTTCGGCCCGGGTCTGGGCCCAGCAGCGCTTGACCGGCGGCATCGCGGGCTCCGCCATGCTGCGCTACCGCGGCACGCCTGAAAGCAGTTTGTCGACGGCGGGCTCGGCCCACGTGGCGCGCCTGTAGCGCGCGGTGCGGCCGGCGCTGGTCCGCGTTGGCCGCGTGCGTGCGTTCACAAGCGCCAGTCGCCACCCATGCGCCGGGCCAGCCCCACGCTGGCCAGCACGGCCAGCAGCATCCAGCCCAGCGCCACCCAGTTCAGCCCCTGGAAGCCGTGGGCTGCCACCATGGCGCCGCCGCCGGCCGCGCCCATGGCCTGGCCCAGGTACATGGCCGACGTGTTCAGCGCCATCAGCGCCGGGGCCAGGGCCGGTGCCGACGCACCCAGTCGGGCCTGCTGTGCCGAGTTCGATGCGAAACAGCCCAAGGCCCAGGGCGTGACGATGGCCGCCATCACCAGCGGCGTGGCCGCCAGTGGCCACAGCAGTTGGCTGATGGCCATGGCCACCAGCGACACCGCCACGCAGCGCGCCGCGCCGACGCGGTCCACCCAGCGTTGCAGCAGCACATTGCCCAGCAGGCCGAAGGCGCCGAACCACAGGAACAGCAGGCTCACGCCCAGGGCCGAGGCGCCCAGCGCCTGGCGGTAGTAGGGCGCGAAGTATGAGAACAGCGTGAACTGCCCCGCAGCGCTGAGCGCGGTGACGCCCACCATGCCCATCAGCAGCGGGTGCGTCAGCGTCTTGCGCCAGGCGGCCCCCGACAAAGCGGCAGGGCGGATGCCGTCGGGCACCGTCACCCACACGGCCCAGGCGGCGCCCGCGGTCAGCACCGCCACCAGGCCAAAGGCCCAGCGCCAGCCGAAGGCCTCGCCGATGAAGCTGTGCACCGGCATGCCCAACACCGAGGCCAGGCTCCAGCCGATGAAGATGTAGGTGATGGCGCGGCCGCGTTGTTCAGGGGGCGCCATCACGCTGATGGCCGCCGCGGCCTGCGGTGTGAAGACGGCGGCACCCAGCATGGTGGCGGCCCGCACCGGCCACAGCGCGGCGTAGTGCGGCATCAGCGCGCTCAGCGCATGGCCGGCGGCGTACCAGGCCAGGGCAAAGGTCAGCAGCCGCCGCCGGTCGGCGCCCGACAGCGCGGCGGCCAGCAGCGGCGCACCCAGCGCCATCACCACCGCGGCCACGGCGATCAACTGCCCACCCATGGGCACGGTGACTTGCAGCGAACGCACCAGGTCGTTCAGCGAACCGGCCACCACCATCACGCCGCAGCCGATGGCGAAGTTGCCGGCCAGCAGGGCGCGGCTGGCGCTTTGCAAGCTCACCAGCGGCCCCCGGTGCCGTTGTTCAACGCAGAACCTTCAGCGCTTCGGGGTTCACCAGGTTGCTGGGGCGGCCCTGCACAAAGTTCACCACGTTCTCGAACGCGGCGCCGAAGTAAAGCTCGTAGCTGTCCTGCTCTACATAACCGATGTGCGGAGTGCACACGGCGTTTTCCAGGCGCAACAGCGGGTGGCCTTGCAGGATGGGCTCGCTTTCGAACACGTCCACCGCGGCCATGCCGGGCCGGCCACGGTTCAGCGCCGACACCAGCGCGTTTTCTTCCACCAGCTCGGCGCGCGAGGTGTTCACGAACAGCGCCGTGGGTTTCATGCGCGAGAGGTCTTCCAGCGTCACGATGTTCCGTGTCTCGTCGTTCAACCGCAGGTGCACGCTGAGCACGTCGCACTGTTCGAAGAAGGACTCGCGGCTGTCGGCTGTACGCAGGCCGTCGGCCAAGGCTTTCTGACGCGAAGCCTCGCGGCCCCAGACCACCACGTCCATGCCGAAGGCGCGGCCGTACCCGGCCAGCAGTTGGCCGATCTTGCCGTAGCCCCAGATGCCCAGCGTCTTGCCGCGCAACACCATGCCCAGGCCGAAGTTGGGCGGCATGGACGCGGCCTTCAAGCCGCTTTGTTGCCAGGCGCCGTGCTTGAGGTTGCCGATGTACTGCGGCAGCCGGCGCATGGAGGCCATGATCAGCGACCAGGTCAGCTCGGCCGGCGCCACCGGCGACCCCACACCCTCGGCCACGGCGATGCCCAACCGCGTGCAAGCCTCCAGGTCGATGTGCGAACCCACCTTGCCGGTCTGCGAGATGAGCTTGAGCTTGGGCAGTTTCTCCAGCAGCGCACGCGGGAAGTGCGTGCGTTCGCGGATCAGCACCAGCACGTCGGCGTCACGCAGCCGCACCGACAGTTGGCCGATGCCCTTGACGGTGTTGGTGAAGACCTTGGCGTTGAGCAGTTCCAGCTGGCTGGCGCACCTGAGCTTGCGCACCGCGTCCTGGTAGTCGTCGAGGATGATGATGTTCATGGACGGTGCCGGGGGCGGCGCACAGGGCCGGCGGCGGAAGGGGGTTGTGCTGGAAGATGGGCATTTTGCCCCCTTCGGCTGTCGGCCGGCGGCGTCGTTAGCATGCCGCTTGACTGGCCTGCCCAGGGCTGCGGCCCGGACGGCGCCGGTCCACTGTCCACCCGAGGAGACCCCATGAGCATTTCCATGTACACGGCCAGCGCGCCGGTGTTCGTCCGCATGTTGAACAACCAGCTCGCCTGGTTGGACAAAGCCCAGGCCCACGCCGAAGCGCGGCAGTTCGACGTCAACAACTTCATGGGCCTGCGCCTGGCGCCGGACATGCTGCCGTTCAGCAAGCAGGTGCAGATCAGCAGCGACATGGTGAAGGGCTGCATGGCCCGCCTGGCCGGCCAGGAGGTGCCCTCTTGGCCCGACCACGAGACCACGGTCGACGAACTGCGCGCGCGCATCCGCAAGACGATCGACTTCGTGCAGGGCTTCAGCGCAGCGCAGATCGATGGCAGCGATGACCGCGAGGTGGTGCTGCCCATGCGCACCGGCGAGCGCCGCATGCGCGGCGAGGAGTACCTGAACGCCTATGTGCTGCCCAACGTGTACTTCCACCTGACCACGGCCTACGCGCTGATGCGCCAGGCCGGCGTGCCACTGGGCAAGCGCGACTTCCTCACCGGCCAGGGCTGAACGCCGGGGCCGCGCGCCGCCCGCTGGCGGGCACAGCCGCGGCCAGCAGCGTCAGCGGGTGCCGCCGGCGCCGCCTTGCGCCACGCGCACGGGCTTGCTGGTCTTGGGCGGTGGCGTCGTGCGCTTGCTGGCGCTGCCCTTGGCGGCGGCCACGCGGGTCGTGGCTTTGCCGGCTTTGGCTTTCTTGGCCGGGGCCTTCTTGGCGTTGGCCACCTGGCTGGTGCCGGCCTTGGGTGCGGCCTTGGCCTGGCGCACAGGCGCGTTGGCCAGCAACACGGTGATCGGCGCACCGGCCTTGAAGCGTGCCGTGGTCGACACCTTGTTCCAGCGTGCCACCTCGGCCGCGCTGACGCCATACCGCTTGGCCACGCTGGCCACGCTGTCGCCCTGGCGGCCGGCCTTGAAGCGGATCTGCCGTTGGCGCGGCCCGTCCGGCGCCAGCAGCATGGTGGCGTTGTCGGCGATGTGCTCGGCCACGTCGTCGTCGTTGGCCGCGCCGCGCGGCACCAGCAGGGTGCTGCCGGCCTTCACCACCATGCGCGCCGGGATGCGGTTGACCTCACGCAGTTCGGCCTCGCTCATGCCCACCTGCTTGGCGGCATCGGCCGGCGACATGGTCTTGGGCACGACCCAGGCGGTCCAGCTGGCCAGCGGGCCGCGGTGCAATTCCAGTTGGCGCACGAAGCCGTTGGCGTTGTCGTAGGGCAGCAGCACCTGGGGCGTGCCCGCGGCCAGGATGACCGGGTGCTTGTACTGCGGGTTCAGCTGTTCGAATTCGTCCGGCGTCAACGCGGCCAAGCGGGCGGCCAGGGCCACGTCGATGTCGCGTTCGATGGGCACGCTGACGAAGAACGGGTGGTTTTCCAGTGGTGGCAGCGTCAGCCCGAAGTCGGCCGGGCGGCTGACGATGTTCTTCACCGCCTGCAGCTTGGGCACGTAGTTGCGCGTTTCATCGGGCATGCGCAGGTGGTCGTAGCCCGTGGGCAGGCCGGCGCGCTGGTTGCGCTGCATGGCACGCGTCACGTTGCCCTGGCCCCAGTTGTAGGCCGCCAGGGCCAGGTGCCAGTCGCCGAACATGCCGTGCAGGCGCTGCAGGTAGTCCATCGCGGCCTTGGTGCTGGCCAGCACGTCGCGGCGGTCGTCGCGGAACACGTTCTGTGCGAGGTCGAAGTCCTTGCCCGTCAGCGGCATGAACTGCCACATGCCAGCGGCCGCGGCGCGCGACTGCGCCTGCGGGTTGAAGGCACTTTCAATGAAGGGCAGCAGGGCCAGGTCCAGCGGCATCTCGCGCCGCTGCAGTTCTTCAACGATGTGGAACAGGTAGCGGCCGCCGCGCTCGGTCATGCGCTGCACGTAGTCGGGGCGGCTGCTGTACCACTGCTCCCATTTGCGGACCAGGTCGTTGTCGGCGTCGGGCAGGCCATAACCTGCGCGCACACGGGCCCACAGGTCGGCCTGCGGGTCGTCGTCGCCGGCCAGCCTGCCGCGGCCATCGGCCGAGGCCAGGGGCGGCAGGGCCTGGCGTTCCAGGGCGTTGACACCCGCACCCACCGGGAACGCCTGCGCCGCCAGGGCGGCGGTTGCCGCGGTGGTGGGTTCAGCCGCCGCGGCGGGCTCGGTGGCGGCCACCGCCACGGCGGCCAGGCTGCCCGGTGCTGCGCCTGGCAGCGGGTGCGGGTCGGGTGGCATGGGTGTGGCACAACCGGTCAGCCACAGGCCGGCGCTGCACAACAAAGCCAGGCTGGCCTGGCGCCAACGCGGGCGCAGTGCGGGCCCAGGCGCGGCGGTCAGGGGGGAAGGAGGTGTCATTGAAATTGGTTCTTCCATGTGCGCAAGGCGGCCAGCACGGCCACAGGGCCGTGGTCGGTGGCGCCGTGCGCCTGTGCGGCGGCCACCACGTTGGGCAGGTGGCCGCGCAAAAAAGGGTTGATCAGGCGTTCACGCCGAAGTTCCGACGGCAAGGTGGGCCGTCCTTCGGCGCGCAGGGCCTGGCAGTGCAACAGGTGCTGGGCGACGTCGGTGTTTTCGGGCTCCACGGCGGCGGCGAAACGCAGGTTGCTCAGCGTGTACTCGTGGGTGCAGCAGACCTGGGTGCCGTCGGGCAGGGTCGCCAGGCTTTGCAGGCTGTCGTGCATCTGTGCCGGCGTGCCTTCGAACAAACGGCCGCAGCCGGCCGAAAACAGGGTGTCGCCGCAGAACAGCAGCGGCGCTTGGGCGTTGTCGGCCTGCACGTAGGCGATGTGGCCCGCCGTGTGGCCGGGCACGTCCATCACGGTGAAGGGATGCCCGAGCACCTGCACCTGCTGGCCAGCGTGCAGTGGCGTGAACGGCGCGGGAATGGCTTCACGCGCAGGCCCGAAAACCTGGCCCTGCAGCACCGGCCGCAGCGCGGCGATGCCGGCGGTGTGGTCGGGGTGGTGGTGCGTCACTAGAATGCCGGCCAGTTGCAGCCCTTGGGCCCGCAAGGCGGCGAGCACCGGTGCCGCATCACCCGGGTCCACCACCACGGCTTGACCGCCTTGGTGCAGCATCCAGATGTAGTTGTCGCTGAAAGCGGGCAGGGCGGTCAGGTTCATCGAGATGTCGCGAGAAGCCTCAATTATAGAGTTGGGGGCCTGGCTGGCCACGCCGCCCGGCCGCTATCTGCTGGCCTGGGTGCAAGACCAGCTGGACCAGGCCGTGGCCGACACCTTCGGTTTCCATGCGCTGCAGCTGGGCTTGCCGGAACTCGACGGCCTGCGCGCCAACCGCATGCCGCACCGCTGGGTGGCCAGCGACAGCCTGGTGGTGCCCGAACCGCTGGACCTGCCACCACCGCGCGACGGCCTCAGCACCCTGCCTTTCGACGGCCGGGTGGCGTTGTTCACCGAGTACGACTGCCTGCCGTTCCCCGACCAGAGCGTGGACCTGGTGGTGCTGCCACACGCGCTGGAACTGGCCCGCGACCCGCACCAGACTCTGCGCGAGGTGGAGCGTGTGCTGGTGCCCGAGGGCCGCCTGGTGGTGGCCGGCTTCAACCCCACCAGCCTGTGGGGCCTGCGCCAGCGTGCGGGGCGCTTCCAGCAAGGGCTGGGCCTGGGCCGGGGTTCGCCGCTGTACCTGCCACGTGCCGGCGACTTCATCGGCTATTGGCGGCTGCGCGACTGGTTGCGCCTGCTGGGTTTTGAGGTCGAGCGCGGGCACTTTGGCGCCTACCGGCCACCGCTGCAGTCGCAGCGCTGGTTGGACCGTTTTGCCTGGATGGACCGTGTCGGCGACCGCTGGTGGCCGGTGCTGGGTGCGGTGTACTTTGTGGTGGCCATCAAGCGTGTGCGGGGCATGCGCTTGGTGGGCCTGGTGAAACAGGGCAAGCGGGCGCCGAAGGCTGCCGGCGCGGTGGTGGCCCAGCGCGGCCCCAGTGCCCGGGCCCCGGTGGCCGGTTTGCCCGAGATGGAAACGGAACTCTGATGTCTCAAGTGGTGGTCTACACCGACGGCGCCTGCAAGGGCAACCCCGGCCCCGGCGGCTGGGGCGCGTGGCTGAAGGCCGGCGAACACGAAAAAGAAATGTGGGGCGGCGAGCCGCTGACCACCAACAACCGGATGGAGCTCACCGCGGTGATCGAGGCCCTGGCCAGCTTGAAGCGGCGCTGTGAGGTGGTGATCTACACCGACAGCGAGTACGTGCGCAACGGCATCACGACCTGGATCCACGGTTGGAAAAAGCGCGGCTGGAAAACCGCCGACAACAAGCCGGTGAAAAACGTGGAGCTCTGGCAGCGCCTGGACACCCTGGCCGCCGGCCACGCCGTGACCTGGCGCTGGGTGAAGGGCCACGCCGGCGACCCTGGCAACGAACGCGCCGACCAGTTGGCCAACCGCGGCGTCACGGGCAGCAGCGGCTGAACGCCGCGCGCGCCGCCCCAACGGCACCGGCGCCGCGTTTCCGCGCTTCTGTCGCACGCCAGCAGGCGGCCGGCGCGGACCGCTACAGTCCAACGCTTACTTTTCGATTCAAAGGTCCGCGTTGAAGAGGCTTCACACGATCGTTGCGGTGCTGGGCATCGGCCTGGCGGGTGTTTCGGCCTGGTGGTGGCAGCACCAGCCCGCCCCGGCGGCGCCTGGCGCGCCCGGGGCCGGGGCGCCGGGGCAGGCCGGTGCGCCGGCGGGCGGGCGTGGTCCCGGTGGCGGTGGCCCCGCGCCGGTGGAGGTGGGCCGCGCCACGGCGCAGACGCTGACGGACGCCTACGCCGCCGTGGGTTCGCTGCAGGCGGCGCAGGGTGTGGTGCTGCGGCCCGAGGTCAGCGGCCGCATCGCCAAGCTGGGCTTCAACGACGGCCAGCGCGTGGCCAAAGGCCAGTTGCTGCTGCAATTGGACGACACGCTGCAGCAAGCCCAGCTGAAGCAGGCCGAGGCCTCGGCCGGCATCGCGCGCACCAACCTGCAACGCAGCCGCGAACTGCAGGGCCAGGGTTTCGTGAGCGCCAGCGCGGTGGACCAGAACGCCGCCGCCCTGGACGTGGCCGAGGCGCAGGTGGCCCTGGCCCGCGCCCAGCTGGCACGCATGAAGGTGTTCGCGCCTTTCGACGCCACCGCGGGCATCCGCAAGGTGGACGTGGGCGACTACGTCAAGGACGGTGCCGACATCGTCAACTTGGAAGACCTGCGCAGCCTGGAGGTCGACTTCGCGCTGCCCGAGCGCTACGTCACCCGCGTGCGCCCGGGGCAGAGCGTGGACGTGACGCTGGACGCCGTGGCGGGCCAGCGCTTCAAGGGCCGCGTGGTGGCGCTGGACAGCGTGGTGGACGCCAACGGGCGGGCGCTGCAGGTGCGCGCCCGCGTGGACAACCCCGGCGGCCTGCTGCGGCCGGGCATGTTCGCCCGCGCCCGCGTGGTGTTTGCCAGCCGTGAAGGCGCGGTGGTCGTGCCGGAAGAGGCGCTGGTGCCGCTGGGCGGCAAGCAGTTCCTTTTCAAGCTGGTGACCACGCCCGACGGCAAGAAGATGGCCCAGCGCCTGGAGGCCCGCCTGGGGCTGCGGCTGGAAGGCCAAGTGGAAGTGCTGGAAGGCCTGGCCGCTGGTGACCAGGTGGTGACGGCCGGCCACGGCCGTTTGGCGCGCAGCGAGAAGAGCCCGGTGCGCGTGATCGACCTGGCCGCACCGGCCGGGGGGGGCAAAGGACCTGGTGCTGCAAAGGGCCCCGGCGGTGCGAACGGACCCGGCGTTGCCGGTGGCCCGGCCGGCCCGGGTGGTGCTGCCGCGCCCACGGGGCCGTCGGCGGCGTCCGCCGGCGCCCGCGGTCCGGCCCGTGCGGCCTCGGCCTGAGGCCTGCCCAGGCCGCCCGCCCAGGAGCCCCGCCCATGCGTTTGTCAGAGATTTCCATCCGCCGACCGGTGCTGGCCACGGTCATGTCGCTGTTGCTGGTGCTGATCGGCCTGGTGTCGTTCAAGAGCCTGACGGTGCGCGAGTACCCGCGCATCGACGAGCCCGTGGTCACCGTGAACACGCGGCTGCAGGGCGCGTCGTCCGAGGTCATCGAGAGCCAGGTCACCAAGCCGCTGGAGGACAGCATCGCCGGCATCGACGGCGTGGACATCCTCACGTCCATCTCGCGCACCGAACAAAGCCAGATCACGGTGCGCTTCCGCCTGACCAAGGACCCCGACACCGCCGCCGCCGAGGTGCGTGACCGCGTGGCGCGGGTGCGCGGCCGGCTGCCCGACGCCGCCGACGAGCCCGTGATCGCCAAGGTCGAGGCCGACGCCACGCCCACCATCTGGCTGGCCTTCACCAGCGAAACACTGGACCCGCTGGCGCTGACCGACCTGGTCAACCGCGTCGTCAAGCCACGCTTGCAGACCGTGCCCGGTGTGGCCGATGTGCAGGTGGGCGGCGACCGCCGCTACGCCATGCGCGTGTGGTTGGACCCCGACCGCCTGGCGGCTTTCAAGCTGACGGTGCAGGACGTGGAAACGGCCTTGCGCGGGCAGAACCTGGAGGTGCCGGCCGGCCGCATTGAAAGCCAGCAGCGCGAGTTCAACGTCACCGCCCGCACCGACCTCAACACCGTGGCCCAGTTCCAGCAGGTGGCCCTGCGCACCGTGAACGGCTACACCGTGCGGCTGCAGGACGTGGCGCGGGTGGAAGAGGCCGCGGCCAGCGAGCGGTCGCGCGTGCGCCTGAACGGCGTGCCCTCGGTCAGCACCGGCATCATCCGCAACGCCACGGCCAACCCGCTGGACGTGGCCGACGGCGTGCGCGCGCTGATGCCGCAGATCCAGCGCGACCTGCCGCCGTCGGTCACGCTGCTGCAGGCCAACGACAACTCGGTGTTCATCGACCGCAGCATCAAGGCCGTGTACCAGACGGTGCTGGAAGCCGTGGTGCTGGTGGCCTTGGTGGTGTTTGTGTTCCTGCGCACGCTGCGCGCGTCCATCATCCCGCTGATCACCATCCCCGTCAGCCTGGTGGGCGCCTTTGCGCTCATCGCGCTGGCCGGCTTCACGGTGAACACGCTGACGTTGCTGGCCCTGGTGCTGGCCATCGGTCTGGTGGTGGACGACGCCATCGTGGTGCTGGAGAACATCTTCCGCCACATCGAGGCCGGCCTCAGCCCTTTCCAGGCGGCCCTGAAGGGTGTGCGCGAGATCAGCTTCGCCGTCATCGCCATGACGCTGACCCTGGCCGCGGTGTTCGCGCCGCTGGCCTTCACGCCCGGGCGCACGGGGCGGTTGTTCAGCGAATTCGCGCTGACACTGGCCGGCGCTGTGGTGGTGTCGGGCTTCGTGGCGCTGACGCTGACGCCCATGATGTGCAGCAAGCTGCTGCGCCACGCCGCGCAGCCCACCCGGTTCGACCGGGTGGTCGACGGTGCGCTGAACGGGCTGAGCAGCGGTTATGCGCGGCTGCTGCGCCTGGTGCTGCGCCACCGCTGGGTGGTGGCCTTGGTGATGGTGGCCTCGGCTGGGGGCAGCTGGTGGCTGTTCAGCACGGCCAAGAGCGAGCTCAGCCCCCTGGAAGACCGCGGCGTCATCGCCATGCCCATCCGCGCGCCCGACGGTGCGACGCTGGCCTACACGGCGCGCTACCTGGACAAGCTCGAAGAGATTGCGGCCCAGTACCCCGAGTTTGACCGCCGCTTCATGTTCATGGGCGGTGGCCAGGTGTCCAACGCCTTCGGGGTGCTGCGCACGGTGGACTGGACCGAGCGCAACGTCAGCACCCAGGCCTTGGCCGCCCAGCTGTTGCCGCAGTTCATGGCGCTGCCCGGCGTGAGCGTGTTCCCGGTGACACCGCCCAGCCTGGGCCAGGGTTTCAGCAGCCGCCCGGTGAACTTCGTCATCGTCAGTGGCGACAGTTACCAGAACATGGCCCAGGTCACGCAGCAGCTGATGGCCGAGATGGCGAAGAACCCCGGCCTGGTGCAGCCCGACAACGACCTGCAACTGAACAAGCCCGAGATCTTCATGGACGTGGACCGCCAACGTGCGGCCGACCTGGGGGTGTCGGTGGACGCGGTGGCGCGCACGGTGGAGACCATGCTGGGTGGCCGCGCCGTCACGCGCTACAAGCGCGACGCCGAGCAGTACGACGTGCTGGTGCAGACCGCCGGCAGCGCGCGCGCCACGCCGGAGGCCATCGACCAGCTGTTTGTGCGTGGCCGCAACGACACCATGGTGCCGCTGTCCAGCTTGGTGGTGCTGCGTGAATCGGTGGGCCCGCGGGAGCTGAACCACTTCAACCAGCGGCGTTCGGTCACCATCTCGGCCAACCTGGCGCCGGGGTATTCGCTGGGCGAGGCGCTGGCCTTCATGGACAGCACCGCCGCACGCGTGCTGCCCAGCGGCTACGCCACCGAGCTGAACGGGGTCAGCCGCGAGTACAAGTCGTCTTCGGGTGCTTTGGGCCTGGTGTTCGTGCTGGCGCTGCTGTTCATCTTCCTGGTGCTGGCGGCGCAGTTCGAGAGCTTCATCGACCCCTTCGTCATCCTGCTGTCGGTGCCGCTGTCCATGGTGGGCGCCTTGCTGGCGTTGAAGTTCAGCGGTGGCACGCTGAACGTGTTCTCGCAGATCGGCCTGATCACGCTGGTGGGCCTGATCACCAAACACGGCATCCTGATCGTGGAGTTCAGCAACCAGTTGCGCCAGCAAGGCCGCAGTGTGCGCGACGCCGTGGTCGAAGCCGCGGCGCTGCGTCTGCGGCCCATCTTGATGACCACCGGTGCCATGGTGCTGGGGGCGGTGCCGCTGGCCCTGGCCACCGGCGCCGGCGCCGAGAGCCGGTCACAGATCGGCTGGGTCATCGTGGGGGGCATGTCGCTGGGCACCTTGCTGACCATCTTTGTCGTGCCCACGGTCTACACCTGGTTCGCCCGCCCAGGCATCCCGGGCGAAATCACCACGCCCGACGAGACCCTGGCTTCGCCGACCGCGGCTGGCAACTGACCGGGGGCCGCGTCCGCCGCGGCCGCTGCGGTCGCCCCGGCCGGCGCGGGGCAGCGGGCCCGTGCCTGGCCCGCCGGGGGCCTGCAGGCCGGGGCCCCTGTACAGACGCGGGCCGCCTGCGCCCGCGGTGCCGCGCGGCCCTGCGCCCCACCTCAACCTGAGCCTTCCCACCATGAAACCCGTAACAGCCATCGTCGGTGGCGGCCCTGCAGGCCTGATGGCCGCCGAAACGCTGCTGGCGGCCGGCCACGCCGTGCACCTGTACGACGGCAAACCCTCCGTGGGCCGCAAGTTCCTGCTGGCCGGCAAAGGGGGCCTGAACCTCACGCACAGCGAAGCGTTTGAACCTTTCCTGGCGCGCTACGCCGAACGTGCGCCGCAACTGCAACCCCTGCTGCAGGCTTTCGACGGACCGGCGCTGCGCGCCTGGAGCCAGGGCCTGGGCGTAGGCACCTTCGTGGGCAGCAGTGGCCGTGTGTTCCCCACCGACATGAAGGCGGCGCCGCTGCTGCGTGCTTGGTTGCACCGTCTTCGTGGCCAAGGGCTGGTGCTGCACATGCGCCACCGCTGGCTGGGTTGGGCCGACGACGGCGCGCTGCGTTTCGACACCCCGCTGGGGGGCACGACGGTGCGGCCGGCGGCCACGGTGCTGGCCCTGGGCGGGGCGTCTTGGGCGCGCTTGGGTTCTGACGGCGCCTGGGCGCCTTGGTTGGCGGCCCGGGGCGTGGACGTGGCGCCCCTGCAGCCCAGCAACTGCGGCTTCGAGGTGCCCTGGAGCGAACACCTGACCAGCCGCTTTGCCGGCGAGCCGCTGAAGAGCGTGGCCATCGCCGTGCCGGGCTGGCGCGGTGGCACACCCCAGCCGGGCGAGTTCGTGCTGACCGCCTCGGGCGTGGAAGGCAGCCTGGTCTACGCGGCCAGCGCCACGCTGCGCGACACGCTGGCCCAGGAGGGCCGCGCCACCTTCTACCTGGACCTGCTGCCCGCCCGTGGCCTGGACTGGGTGGCCCAGGAACTGGCCCACCCGCGCGGTCCGCGTTCACTGGCCACGCATTTGAAGACACGCCTGAACCTGTCGGGCGTGAAGACCGCGCTGCTGTGGGAACTGGTGCCCAAGGCTGTGCAGGCCGACCCGGCGCAGTTTGCCGCGCTGATCAAAGCCCTGCCCATCACCGTGACGGCCACGCGCCCCATCGACGAAGCCATCAGCACCGCGGGCGGGGTTCGTTTCGAGGCGCTGGACGCAGGCCTGATGCTGCGCGCCGTGCCCGGTGTGTTCTGCGCGGGCGAGATGCTGGACTGGGAAGCCCCGACCGGTGGCTACCTGCTCACCGCGTGCTTTGCCAGTGGCCGGGCGGCCGGGCAGGGTGCAGCCGACTGGCTGGCGCGGTCCAGCTGAACCCTGCACACGCCACACGTCCCGCCGGCCACGGCGGCCCATGAAAAAGGCCGCCCGAGCAGTCCGTGTCAAAACGGCTGCAACGGCCACCGTCAGCAAAACGCCCTGAACCATCGGGGCGTTTTTGTTTGTGGACGCCAAACCGATAGGCGGCGCGGGACGTGATGCGTTAGCGTGTTTTGGCAAACGCTTAG
>JBKCUM010000095.1:0-42480 GCA_046318395.1 Rubrivivax sp. | reverse complement strand
GTGACCTTCAGCTTGGTGCTGGTCTGGCTGCCGGTGTAGCGGCCGATGCCGAACTGCGCCAGGTGCGTGGCGCAGACCTTGCCCTGCTCGAACAGCGGCGCCACCAGGCCGTAGGCGATGCCGCGGTGGGCGGCGCACTCGCCCACGGCGTAGATGCGCGGGTCGGTGGTGGTCTGCAGCGTGTCGCTGACCACGATGCCACGGTGGCAGTGCAGGCCGGCGGCTTCGGCCAGCGCGGTGTTGGGGCGGATGCCGGCGGCCATCACCACCAGCTGGGCCGGCACTTCCAGGCCGTCTTTGAAGCGAACGGCGCGCACACGGCCGTCTTCGCCACCCAACAAGGCTTCGGTCTGCGCGCCCAGCAGGAACTTCAGCCCACGGGCTTCCAGCGACTGCTTCAACAGGCCGCCGGCCACCTCGTCGAGCTGGCGTTCCATCAGCCACGGCGCGATGTGCACCACGGTGACGTCCATGCCGCGCAGGCGCAGGCCGTTGGCGGCTTCCAGGCCCAGCAGGCCGCCGCCGATGACCACCGCGTGGCGTTGCACCGCAGCGGCGTCGATCATGGCCTGGGTGTCGGCGATGTCGCGGTAGGCGATGACGCCGTCCAGTTCGCGGCCGGGCACCGGCAGCATGAAGGGCGTGGAGCCGGTGGCGATCAGCAGCCGGTCGTAAGGCGCTTCCACGCCTTCCGCGGTGCGCACCACACGCCGCACGCGGTCGATGTGTGTGACCTGCTGGCCCAGGTGCAGCGTGATGCCGTGGTCGGCGTACCAGCTCAGCGGGTTCAGCACGATCTGGTCCAGCGTTTGTTCGCCGGCCAGCACGGGGCTGAGCAGGATGCGGTTGTAGTTGGGGTGGGGTTCGGCGCCGAAGACGGTGATGTCGTAGAGGTCGGGCGCGATCTTCAGCAGCTCTTCGAGGGTGCGGACACCGGCCATGCCGTTGCCGATGAGCACGAGCTTCAACTTCTTCATGGGACCAGCCTTTGTGCGAACGTGGGAGACATCGGGCCACCGCACACGGCCGCCGGGAGGGGCGCCGCATTGCGGGATGGGGGATGTGCGCACGTCGCTGTGCACAAAGGGCGGTGCTTTCACCGCTCAGGTGCGCCTTCGCACCCAGGGCCATTGAAAGCACGCCGCATGCCAGCTTGTGGTGCGCCGAAGTGGTGCCAAAGCCCCGCTGACCACAAAGCAGGGGGGTGGCTGCCGCCCAGTTGTGGGCTTCAAGGGCTGCGGCGGGCGCTACGATGGCGACAAGTTAGGGGCGATGCGGGCTGCAGCGCTTGCCGCGCCCTGCCAGCACCATGAACATCAGGCCGTTCCCGGGCCGCCAAGCCGGGATCGCCACGCTGCAACCAAGGACCGCGCCGCCCATGAGCTCACCCGTGCTCAAACCCGAGACCTTTCACCAGGCGCCCGTGGCGGAACTGTTGGCCGCCCTGTTGCCCGAGGTGTTGGCCCGCGGTGGCGACCTGCTGGCGGTGAAGGACGCCCACACCGGCCGCTACGTGCACGTCAACGAGGCCATGGCCCGTTGGTTGCGCAGGCCGGTGGACGAGGTGCTGGGCCGGCACGATGCCGACCTCTTCAGCCCGGCCGTGGCCACGGCCTTCCGGGCGGCCGAACACACCGCGCTGTCGCAGAACGGTTCGTTGTGCAGCGAACACCGGTTCGAGCACGGCGGCCAGCGGCACGACTTCCAGGTGCTGCGGCTGGCCAGTCCGCCCCAGGCCGAAGCCGGGCGTTGGTTGTGCAGCGTGTGGACCGACCAGGCCCCGGTGCACCAGCGTGAGGCCCAATTGCGCCAGGCGCTGGATCAGATCGAACAACAACAACGCGCCAACGAGGCCCTGCGCCGCGAACTGGTGGACCAGGCGTTGCGCGACCAGGCCTCGGGCCTGTACACCCGCGCCCACTTCGAAGACCAGCTGCGCCGCGAGGTCGACCTGTCCACACGCGAGCACCGCGAATTCGCCGTCGTGTTTCTGGAGCTGGACCCGGCCAGCGAGAAGGTGCAGGCCCTGGGGGCCCCGGCCCAGGCCCGCATCCTGGAAGCCATGGGCCGGTTGCTGCGTGGTGGCACACGGGCGATGGACGCTTCCTGCCGCTACGACGAACGCCGATTTGCCGTGCTGCTGTCCGGCGTGGGCCTGGCCACGGCGCATTCGCGCATGGAAGGCTTGCGCCGCCAGTGCGCCACGCAGATCGTGGTGCTGGACGGGCAGGAGCTGTCGTTCACCGTGGCCATGGGCGTGGCCAGCTTTCCGCACACCGCCCACACCCAGGAAGAACTGCTGCAGGCCTGCGAGGCCGCGTTGGCCGAAGCCCAGCGCCGCGGCGGCAACCTGGTCACGCTGGCGGCCATCGCCTTCGGCAGCCGCTGATCGGCGCAGGCGTGCGCCGCCGGCTGCCCTCCGGCCTGCGGTGTTTCAGGCCAGGCCGCGGTACAGCATGTAGGCCGCCAGGCCGCTGAGCAGCACGGCAAAGTAGCGCTTCAGCGCGGCCACGTTGCTGCGGTGGGCCGTGCGGGCGCCCAGTGGCGCCATCGTCACGCTGGCCAGCGCCACCAGCACCAGGGCCGGCAGGTACAAGTACCCCAGCGTGTAGGGCACGCCGGCCTGCACCTGCAGCCCGGAATAGACATACCCGGCCGTGTTCGCCAGCGCGATGGGGAAGCCCAGCGCCGCGGCCGTGCCCACGGCCTGGTGCATGGGCACGTTGCACCAGGTCATGAAGGGCACCGACACAAAAGCCCCGCCAGCGCCCACCAGGCCCGACAGCAGGCCGATCACACCGCCCACCGCCGTTTGCCCGGCGCCACCGGGCATCTGCCGGCTGGGCTTGGGCTTTTTGTTCAGCAGCATCTGCAGGGCCGAATAACCCACGAACGCGGCAAAGAAGAGCGCCAGACCGCGGCCCTTCACCAACGCAAAGATGCCGGCACCGGCCAGCAGACCACCCAGCACGATGCCGGGTGCCAGGCCGCGCACGAGGTCCCAGCGCACGGCGCCGGCCTTCTGGTGGGCGCGCACACTGGACAGCGAGGTGAACAAGATGGTCGCCATGCTGGTGGCAATGGCCATCTTCACCGCCAAGCCCGGCTCCACGCCGCGCTGGCTGATGATGATGGTGAGGAACGGCACCAACAGCATGCCGCCGCCGATGCCCAACAGCCCGGCCAGAAAGCCTGTGGCGGTGCCCAGGGCGAGCAGTTCAACGATCAGCAGGGGTGTCAGGTCCATGGTGGGCCGGGCATGCCCCGGGCAGAAAAGGGTTGGCGGGGGCAGCGACGGTGGGGTTGCCCGGCTTCAAGCGTCCAGCAGGGCCAGCACGGCCTGCCATTCCTGCGGCGTGACTGGCGTGATGGACAGGCGGTTGCCCCGCTGAAGCACCTGCAGGCTGGCCACGCTGGGCGCTTCACGCAGTGCCCGCAGCGGCAGCAACCGGGTCTTGCGCACCAGTTGCACGTCGATCTGCAGCCAGCGTGGTTGTGCCGGGTCGGCCTTGGGGTCGAAGTAGGGGCTGTGGGGGTCGAACTGCGTGGTATCGGGCGCCAGGCCGCCGACGATGCGTGCCAGGCCGGCGATGCCGGGTTCTGCGCAGGACGAGTGGTAGAACAAAACGCCGTCGCCGGGCTGCATGGCGTCGCGCATGAAGTTGCGCGCCTGGTAGTTGCGCACGCCGGTCCAGGCCAGGGTTTGCTGCGGGGCGGCCGCCAGGTGGTCGATCGAAGCCTCGTCGGGCTCGCTTTTCATCAGCCAGTAGGCGGGCATGGGCAGCGGGCTGGCCCGGCGGGCCAGCGGTTCGGCGGCGGCCCTGCGGTGCAGGGCAGAGAACAACAAAGGCCCTGCTGTGCAGTGCCTGTGAAGAGGGTGTCCGCCACGTACCGTGGGCCGCATTCCTGAACCCAAAGGGAAGTTCAGGTGGGCCAGGTCAACCAAGCTTCGGGTTCATCTGACGCGAGACGCTCACACCAGCCTGGTGATGTTCCAAGCCCTTGGTCATAGACCATCGGTTCAAGGAAATATAAGACCCACGCGAGCGTGGCGGACGGGCCCATTCTAGACCTGGGCCAGCGCTGGCGCAGGGGGTGGGGCTTGCGCCCGAAATCACGAGTTGGCGGGCTTTTCGGTGGTTGATCTGGCGACCGTGCATGCCAGGCTCCGGGCCGAAACGCGGCGGGCGTTACAGCAACTGCCCGTCGTCGCCCAGGGCTTCGTCGATGCGGCGCACCAGGGCGGCCACGTCCACGTCGGTGTCGGCCGGTGCAGCGGCCGGGGCCGGGGCAGCCTGACGTTCGGCCAATTGGTAGGCCAGGTTCAGCGCGGCCAGCACGGCGATGCGTTCGCGGGCGCGCACCTTGCCGGCGTCGCGGATGGCGCTCATTTCGTGGTCCACCTGGGCCACGGCGGCGGCCAGCAGGGCTTCACCACCTTCGGGGCAGGCCAGGATGTAGCCGTTGCCCATGATGTTCACTTCCACCTGCTTCACGCGCGGCCTTCGGTGTCGGGGGTTGAAGTGCCCGCCGCAGGTTCGGCCGGCAGGCGGTCCAGCAGGGCGTCGATGCGGCTGCGTGCGGCGGCCAAGCGCGAACGGAAGCTGTCGCGTTCGGCCGTGACGGCCGCGAGTTGCTGGGCCATCAGCGCGCTGGTGCGCCGCAGTTCCTCGTGGCGCAGCGCCAGGCGGTCGATGCGCTCGGCCAAGTCTTGCAGTTGTCCCATGTCAGCGGTGAGCCTCTCAGGTTGGCCGGCGCATTGTAGGTGCCGCGAAGTCGCAACAAGCCGACACGCTGCACTCGGCACAGCGCGGTTTGCGGGCCTGGCAGACGTAGCGCCCGTGCAGGATGAGCCAGTGGTGGGCGTGCACGCGGTAGGCCGGCGGGATGCGCTTGAGCAGCGCCATTTCCACCGCCAGCACGTTCTTGCCCGGTGCCAGGCCGGTGCGGTTGCTGACGCGGAAAATGTGCGTGTCCACGGCCATGGTGGGTTCGCCGAAGGCCACGTTCAGCACCACGTTGGCGGTTTTGCGGCCCACGCCGGGCAGGGCCTCCAGGGCTTCGCGGCTGCGCGGCACCTGGCCGCCGTGTTGCTCCACCAAGATCTGGCAGGTGGCCATCAGGTTCTTGGCCTTGGTGCGGTACAGGCCGATGGTGCGCACCAGTTCCGTCACCCGTTCCAGCCCCAGGTCCAGCATCTTCTGCGGAGTGGGCGCCAGCACGAACAGCAGCCGGGTGGCCTTGTTGACGCCCACGTCGGTGGCCTGGGCCGACAGCAGCACCGCGGCCAACAGTTCGAACACGCTGGCGTAGGCCAGTTCGGTCTGCGGGTGCGGGTTGGCGGCCTGCAGCGTGGCGAAGAAGGTCTCGATCTGGGCCGGCTTCATGCTGGGGGCTTTCAGGTTTCGCCGCCGGGGCTGTTGTCGGCGCGGCGCGCGCGGGCACGGGCCAAGGCGGCCTCGATCACCGCACGTTTGCGGTCGATCACCTCGGGGTCGGTGTGCAGCGTGTGGTTGGGCAGGTCGGCCAGCTTGGCCGCGGCTTTGGCGGCCAGGCGTTCGTCGTTCTCGCGCTTGTCGCGTTGCAGGCGCTGGCCACGGAACTGGTAGCGCGCCTGGGCTTCTGCGGCTTGCGTGGCGCTCCAGGCGGCCCAGCCGGTGGCGTCACCGCTGGTGTTGTGCAGGCTGATGCAGTCCACTGGGCAGGCCGGCACGCACAGCTCGCAACCCGTGCACTGTGCGGTGATGACGGTGTGCATGGCCTTGCTGGCGCCGACGATGCAGTCCACCGGGCAGGCCTTGATGCACAGCGTGCAGCCGATGCACCAGGCTTCGTCGATCAGCGCCACGGTGCGCGGTGCTTCCACGCCGCACTCGGCGTCCAGCGGTTGCACCGCGCGGCCGGTGATGTCGGCTAAACGCACGATGCCTTCGGCGCCGCCCGGCGGGCAGCGGTTGATGGCCTCGCCGCCGGCCACGGCCACCGCGTAGGCGTGGCAGTCGGGGTAGCCGCAGCGCATGCACTGGGTTTGTGGCAGGGCGGCGTCCAGGCGGGCCACCAGGTCGGCGGGCGGCTTGGACGCTTCGGAAACGGGGGCAGAAAGACTCACGGCCGCATTATCGCGGCCGTGTGGGAAGCTGAAGGCTGAGCGGCCGCCGTGCACGGCGACGCACAAGGTGTGAAAGAACCGTCGCGAGCGGGCTCAGCTTGGGTTGAGAAGCGCAGCCGTACACCCGTACGGCGAGGTGAGTCCGGACGAGAGACAGCACCTGCGTGCTGTCTCTCGCCTAGCGAGCCCCGACCCGCATGCATGCGGGTCGGGTGGCAGGCCCGAGATGTGCCCGCGCAGCAGGTTCGTTCGCACCTTGTCAGGCGGCCTTGCGGGCGCTGGCGGCCTTGTCGAAGCGCTTGATGAAGGCCTTCACTTCCGGGTAGACCATCTCACGCCAGCGGCGGCCCGAGAAGATGCCGTAGTGGCCTGCGCCTTCCACGTCGTAGTGGAACTGGCGCGTCTTGGGGATGCCGGTGCACAGGTCGTGCGCGGCCTTGGTCTGGCCGGCGCCAGAGATGTCGTCCAGTTCGCCTTCGATGGTCAGCAGGGCGGTACCGGTGATGTCGGCCGGCTGCACCAGCTGGCCGGCCACTTCCCAGGTGCCGTTGACCAGGGCGAAGTCCTGGAACACGGTCTTGATGGTGTCCAGGTAGTACTCGGCCGGCATGTCCAGCACGGCGTTGTACTCGTCGTAGAACTTGCGGTGGGCCTCGGCGCTGTCGTCGTCGCCGCGGATCAGGTCGCGGAAGTAGTCGTAGTGGCTGCTCAGGTGGCGGTCGGGGTTCATCGCCACGAAGCCCGTGTGCTGCAGGAAGCCGGGGTAAACGGCGCGGCCGGCACCCGGGAAGTTCGGCGGTACGCGGTAGATGACGTTGTTCTCGAACCAGCTGTGGCTCTTGTTCATCGCCAGGTTGTTCACCGCCGTGGGCGACTTGCGGGCGTCGATGGGGCCGCCCATCATGGTCATGGTGCGCGGCGTGGTTTCGCCGTTGCTGGCCATCAGCGACACGGCGGCCAGCACCGGCACCGTGGGCTGGCACACCGACATCACGTGCACCTCGGGGCCGATGTGGCGGATGAACTCCTGCACGTAGGCGATGTAGTCGTCCAGGTGGAAGGGGCCATGGTCCAGCGACACCATGCGCGCGTCGGTCCAGTCGGTGATGTAGACCTTGTGGTCTCGCAGCAGGCTTTTCACCGTGTCGCGCAGCAGCGTGGAATGGTGGCCCGACAGCGGGGCGACCACCAGCACGGTGGGCTGCACCTTCATGGCGGTGAGGGCCTGGGCGTCGTCGGTGAAGCGCTTGAAACGCAGCAGGCGGCAGAAGGGTTTTTCCACCGCCACCTGTTCTTGCACGGCCACGGTCACGCCGCCGACGCCCACGCCGGTGATGCCGAACTCGGGCTTTTCGTAGTCCTTGGCCAGGCGGTGGGCCAGGTCCAGACCGGCGGAGATGCGCTGGGCCAGCGGCGTGTGCGCAAAGGGCGACAGCGGGTGGTTGTACAGCTTGGCAGAGGCGCTGGCGAATTCAGAGAAAGGCGCCATCAGGGCGCGCTGCGTCTCGTAAAGCTGGTAAAGCATCGAAAAACTCCGGTCGGGCGGCAGGCTGGGCGCCACACAAAAATTGTGCAGTGCAGCAAATATACGGGTTAACGCTCAATCGTGCGATGAATTGATGCACCGCAACAGCGCGAAAACACGTACGGTCACCGGGCAAATGCGGGCCTTTGTCACCAGCGTGACATGAATATCGGCCGGGCTGACGCGGAACTGACGGCTTCAGTCCGCCATTTCAGGCGGCCAAGCCCATGAAAAAACCCGGCCGGGGCCGGGTTCTGCGGGCGAAGTGGCCGGGCGTTTACATCACCTGGGCCAGGGCTGCGACCACACGTTCGATGTTCTTGCTGTTGATGGCGGCCACGCAGATGCGGCCGGAATCGACGCCGTAGACGCCGAATTCGCTGCGCAAACGCTGCATTTGTTCCACGCTCAGGCCCGAATAGCTGAACATGCCCTTTTGGTTGGTGATGTAGGACAGGTCACCCTTCACGCCGGCGGCTTGCAGCTGGCTCACCAGCGCCTGGCGCGTGGCGCGGATGCGCTCGCGCATGCCGGCCAGCTCGCTTTCCCACTGGGCGCGCAGCGCCGGCGTGGTCAGCACCGTGGCCACCACCTGGGCGCCGAAGGTGGGCGGGTTGCTGTAGTTCGTGCGGATGACGATCTTCAGCTGGCTCAGCACGCGGCCGGTTTCTTCTTTGTCGTTGCACACCACGCTGAGCGCGCCCACACGTTCGCCGTACAGGCTGAAGCTCTTGCTGAACGAGGTGGACACAAAGAACTGGATGCCGGCGGCCATGAATTGGCCGATGACGGCGCCGTCTTCGGCGATGCCTTCACCAAAGCCTTGGTAGGCCATGTCCAGGAAGGGCACCAGGCCATGGGCCTGGCAGGTGTCGACCACCTGGGCCCATTGCGCGGGCGTGATGTCGGCGCCGGTGGGGTTGTGGCAGCAGGCGTGCAGCACCACCACGGTGCCCGGCGCCGCGGCCTTCAGGTCGGCCAGCATGGCGTCGAAGCGCACGCCGCGGGTGGCTGCGTCGTAGTAGGCATAGCTGCCCACCTCGAAGCCGGCGTTGGTGAACAGCGCGCGGTGGTTTTCCCAGCTGGGGTCGCTGATCAGCACCTTGGCGCCGGGGTTCAGCTTCTTCAGGAAGTCGGCGCCGATCTTCAGGCCGCCGGTGCCGCCCAGGGCTTGCACGGTGGCGATGCGGCCGGCCGTGACGGCGGCGCTGTCGGCACCGAAGACCAGGCCTTGCACGGCCTTGTCGTAGGCGGCGATGCCGTCGATGGGCAGGTAGCCCTTGGCCTTGGGGGCTTCCAGCAGTTGTTTCTCGGCGGTGGCCACGCAGGCCAGCACCGGCAGCTTGCCGTGGTCGTCGAAATACACGCCCACACCCAGGTTGACCTTGTTCGGGTTGGCATCGGCGTTGAACTGCTCGTTCAGGCCGAGGATGGGGTCGCGGGGGGCCATCTGGACGGCGGTAAACAGCGAGGCGGACATGGCTTTTCCTGGAAAGGCGAGGGCAGGGGGCGGGTGAAAAACAGGGCCGATGAACGGCGCCTGGGGTGGTCGGATCGCGCTGGCCGCCGGCGGCCCCGGGGTGGTGTGCCCATGGTCTGGCAGCGTTGAGCCGGCTGCGATACGCTTGCCGGTTCGCCTCCGATTCTAAATTGCCGCTCAGGGAATGCACCGATGACCGCCATCGCCGAAGCCACGGACTCGTCAGCCCTGCCCGCCCAGGGCGAGTTCGTGTCCTTCCCGGGTTCGCCCTTCCAGCTGTTCCAGCCCTACCCCCCGGCCGGTGACCAGCCCACGGCCATCGCCCAGCTGGTGGAAGGCGTGAACGACGGTTTGTCCTACCAGACCCTGCTGGGCGTGACGGGCTCCGGCAAGACCTTCACGATGGCCAACGTCATCGCCCGCCTGGGGCGGCCGGCCATCGTGTTCGCGCCGAACAAGACGCTGGCGGCGCAGCTGTATTCGGAGTTCCGCGAGTTCTTCCCGAAGAACGCCGTCGAGTACTTCGTCAGCTACTACGACTACTACCAGCCCGAGGCCTATGTGCCGCAGCGCGACCTGTTCATCGAGAAGGACAGCGCCATCAACGAGCACATCGAGCAGATGCGCCTGAGCTGCACCAAGAGCCTGCTGGAGCGGCGTGACGTGGTCATCGTGGCCAGCGTCAGCGCCATCTACGGCATCGGCAGCCCGGCCGACTACCACCAGATGGTGATGACGCTGCGAGTGGGCGACAAACTGGGCCAGCGCGACATCATCCAGCAGCTGATCCGCATGCAGTACACGCGCAACGAGGTCGACTTCTCGCGCGGGGCCTTCCGCGTGCGCGGCGACACCATCGACGTGTTCCCGGCCGAACACAGCGAGCTGGCGCTGCGCATCGAACTGTTCGACGACGAGGTCGAGACGCTGCAGCTGCTGGACCCGCTGACCGGCAAGATCCGCCAGAAGATCCCGCGCTTCACCGTTTACCCCAGCAGCCACTACGTGACGCCACGCGAGCGCGTGGTCGACGCCATCGAGACCATCAAACAAGAGCTGCGCGAGCGCCTGGACTTCTTCGTGAAGAACGGCAAGCTGGTGGAGGCCCAGCGCATCGAACAGCGCACACGTTTCGACCTGGAGATGCTGCAGGAGGTGGGCCACTGCAAGGGCATCGAGAACTACACGCGCCACCTGTCGGGCGCCAAACCCGGCGACCCGCCGCCCACCCTGGTGGACTACCTGCCGGCCGATGCGCTGATGTTCATGGACGAGAGCCATGTGCTGATCGGCCAGTTCGGCGGCATGTACAACGGCGACCGTGCGCGCAAGACCACCCTGGTGGACTACGGTTTCCGCCTGCCCAGCGCGCTGGACAACCGGCCGCTGAAGTTCGAAGAGTTCGAAGGCAAGATGCGGCAGATGGTCTTCGTGTCGGCCACGCCGGCCGACTACGAAAAGACGCACGCCGGCCAGGTGGTGGAGCAGGTGGTGCGGCCCACTGGTCTGCTGGACCCCGAGGTGCTGGTGCGCCCGGCCACCAGCCAGGTGGACGACGTGCTGCAGGAGATCCGCACCCGCGTGGAGATCAACGAGCGTGTGCTGATCACCACGCTGACCAAGCGCATGGCCGAACAGCTGACCGACTACCTCAGCGACAACGGCGTCAAGGTGCGTTACCTGCACAGCGACATCGACACTGTGGAGCGTGTGGAAATCCTGCGCGACCTGCGCCTGGGCACCTTCGACGTGCTGGTGGGCATCAACCTGCTGCGCGAGGGCCTGGACCTGCCCGAGGTCAGCCTGGTGGCCATCCTGGATGCCGACAAGGAAGGTTTCTTGCGCGCCGAACGTTCGCTGATCCAGACCATTGGCCGCGCCGCGCGTAATTTGAACGGCAAGGCGATCCTTTACGCCGACCGCATGACCGACTCCATGCGCAAGGCCATCGGCGAAACCGAACGGCGGCGCGCCAAACAAGAAGCGCACAACCTGGCCATGGGCATCACGCCCAAGGCGCTGAACAAGAAGGTGCGCGACCTGATCGACGGCGTGGTCAGCGACAAGACCGCCAAGGACGAAGCCCAGGCCGCCAAGGCCGCGGCCGAGATGGAGGCCTTGTCAGAGAAAGACCTGGGCAAGCGCATCAAGGCGCTGGAAAAGCAGATGCTGGAGCACGCGCGCAACCTGGAATTCGAAAAGGCCGCCCGCGTGCGCGACCAGTTGTCGCTGCTGCGCGAGCAAGCCTTTGGCTCGGGCGGGCACGACAGCAACGTGGTGCCCCTGGTCGGCTGAACGCCGCCCCGCCGCGGCTTCAGGGTCGGCGTCGGACCAGCGCCGCGGCGCCCAACCCTGCCAGCACCAGCCACAGCGTGCCCGGCACCGGCACGGCGTTCACACGCTGCAGCGGTTCGTCGTCGGCGCTGGCCACGTCGGAGCCGCCCGCGGGGTCGCGGCTGTAGGGCACGCCAGAGGACAGCGCCGTGTGGCGCCCGGCGGTGGTCTCGCCGATGACCGAGACGTTGCCGCAGACGCTGGGCACCATCACCGCGTAGCGCCGGCCTCGCTGGTCGCTGGCCTCGAACAGGCTGGCCGGTTCACTGTGGCCGGGTGCGAAGTTCACGCGCGCGTTCAGGCACAGGGTGCGGCCGTAGGTCATCACGAACGGGGCGGCTGCAAAACGGCGGCTGCCGCTGCTGTTCTGGATGCCGTCCCGGGTGATGGTCAGCTGGTCGGTGGCTTCGCCGCTGCGGATGGCTTGGGCGATCTGTTGCACCACCTCCGGCGGCAAGCGGGCGGCGGTCAGCGCCTGTTCGGGCGTGCCCTGGTAGGGGTTGCGGCCGGGTTGGCCCCAGCTGCAGTGCTGGCGCAGCGTCAGGCCGGCGGCCATGGGCACACCGGCGCGCGCCGCGCCGCTGGCCGGCCCCGAGGCCGCGGCCAGGCGCTCGCCCGCCTGGGCCAGCGGGTGGCTGGCAGGCAACGGAACACCATCGTGGCTGACGCCAGCGGCCACGCTGGTGCCGCTGGGCCACAAAGCCAGCAGCAGCGGCAAGGCCTGGGCCAGGGCGGTGCCCAGCACCGCCACCGCCACCACGGCCGTGCCCCAGCGCAGGCCTTGGCCTGAGCTCGCAGGCGGCACCCAGGCTGTGGAGGTGGGGCGCAACAGGCCGTGCCAGCCGCATTCGGCGGACCGGCAGCTGAAGCGCAGCGTTTGCCGCCTGCTGGGCAGCAGGTGGTCGGCCAAACGGCGGTGCACGCGCCGCACCCGGCCCTGGCACAAAGGGCAGTGCGGGCGGCTGGGTCGGGGGCTGCGGTTTGAGGGGCGGCGAACGGTCATGAACGGTGTGTGGCGTGCAGCGGCGCGGTGGGGCCGCTGGACCGCGCGGCCCGGCGTGGGCTTGGGCAGGGTCTGATCTGCATATCGACCGCCAAGCCTGGGCGCTTGAATGGGCGCGCCCTGGCGACCCGCTGGGCGGGCTCGGCACGCACCCCGGTGCTGCGCTGGCCAGTGCTGCCGCACGGCGGGCGCCCGGGTGGGTCGGCGGGCCTGCGCTATCCTGCTGGCCATGTGGTTTCGTTCCCTGCGCCAGGCGGCGCCCGCGCTGAAGGTGTTGATGGTCTGCACCGGCAACATCTGCCGTTCACCCACCGCGGAGGGGGTGCTGCGGGCCAAACTGAAGGCCGCAGGGTTGGGTCAGCAGGTGTTGGTGGACTCAGCGGGCACCCTGGGCTTGCACGCCGGCGAACCGCCCGACGCGCGGGCCGTGCGCCACGCCGCGGCCCGGGGCTACGACATCGCCAGCCTGCGCGCTCGCCGCCTGAAGCCCGAGGACCTGGCCGAGTTCGACTGGGTGCTGGCCATGGACGACACCCACCTGGCGCGGCTGAAACAGCTTCAGCAGCCGGGCATGAAGGCCCAGGTCAGCCTGTTGCTGGACCACGCGCCGCGTTTCGCCGCGGTGCGCGAGGTGGCAGACCCCTACTACGCCCCCCCTGCGGCTTTTGAGCAGGTGCTCGACCAGGTGGAAGACGCCTGCGACGGCTTGGTCGCCGAAGCGCGGCAGTGGCTGCGGCTGTGAACGCAGGCCCCGCCGGCCGCGGCCGGTAGAGCCCGAGCAAAACACTGGGCTTCTGCTATACTTGAGCGTTCTTGTCGGGAACGTTCTCCGGGTGAACCCTGAGGCTTCCCGCCGCTTTCACTCAGGAGTCCGCCATGCGTCTGACCACCAAAGGCCGTTTCGCTGTCACCGCGATGATCGACCTCGCGCTGCGTTCCAACACCGGCCCGGTCGCCCTGGCGGCCATCAGCCAGCGCCAGCAGATCTCGCTGTCCTACCTGGAACAACTGTTTGGCAAGCTGCGCCGCCATGAACTGGTGGAAAGCACGCGTGGCCCCGGCGGTGGTTATTCGCTGGGCCGCGGCGCCGACGCCATCAGCGTGGCCGACATCATCGTCGCCGTGGACGAGCCCATCGACGCCACCGGCTGCGGTGGCAAAGAAGGCTGCATGGGCGAAGACGCCGGCAAGTGCATGACGCACGACCTGTGGACCAGCCTGAACACCAAGATGATCGAGTACCTCGACTCCATCAGCCTGAAAAAGCTGGTCGACGAGCAACTCGCCAAGGGCCTGGCCATCGAAGAGGCGCCCATCAAGCGCGCCATTTCTTCGCAGCCCGTGGTCAAGCCCATCAAGGTGACGGCGCCGAATTCGGTGTTCGCCTTCGGCAATTCCTTCACCAAGTGATGCCGGCGCTGCGGCGCCACCCTGCAATTTGTTTGGCCGTGTGCCCGGCATCCCCCGTGGTCACGCCTGTTGAAGCCCTGAAGCCATGTCCGACATGACCCCGCACTTCCCCATCTACCTGGATTACGGCGCCACAACGCCCTGCGACCCCCGGGTGGTGGACGCCATGATCCCCTGGTTGCGCGAACACTTCGGCAACCCCGCCTCGCGCAGCCACGCCTGGGGCTGGGAGGCCGAAGAGGCCGTCGAAAAAGCCCGCGCCCAGGTGGCCGGTCTGGTGAACGCCGACCCGCGTGAAATCGTCTGGACCAGCGGCGCCACCGAAAGCATCAACCTCGCCATCAAGGGCGCCGCGCACTTCTACAGCTCGCGGGGCAAGCACCTGATCACGGTGAAGACCGAGCACAAGGCCGTGCTCGACACCATGCGCGAACTGGAGCGCCAAGGCTTCGAGGTGACCTACCTCGACGTCGAAGAAGATGGCCTGCTGGACCTGAACAAGTTCAAGGACGCGCTGCGCCCGGACACCATCCTGGCCGCCGTCATGCTGGTGAACAACGAGATCGGCGTCATCCAGGACATCACCGCCATCGGCAACCTGTGCCGCGAGCGCGGCATCATCTTCCACGTCGACGCCGCGCAGGCCACCGGCAAGGTGGCCATCGACCTGACGCAGCTGCCCGTGGACCTGATGAGCCTGGCCAGCCACAAGACCTATGGCCCCAAGGGCATTGGCGCGCTGTACGTGCGCCGCAAGCCGCGGGTGCGCCTGGAAGCGCAGATGCACGGTGGTGGCCACGAGCGTGGCATGCGCAGCGGCACGCTGCCCACCCACCAGTGTGTGGGCATGGGCCAGGCTTTTGCCATCGCACAGGCCGAGATGGGTACCGAGATCGAACGCATCCGCATGCTGCAGCAGCGCCTCATCACCGGCATCAGCACCATCGAGCAGGTGTTCATCAACGGCCACGCCACGCAGCGTGTGCCGCACAACGTCAACGCCAGCTTCAACTACGTGGAAGGCGAGTCGCTGATCATGGGCATCAAGGGCCTGGCGGTCAGCTCGGGCTCGGCCTGCACCAGCGCCAGCCTGGAACCCAGCTATGTGTTGCGTGCCCTGGGCCGCAGCGACGAGATGGCGCATTCCAGCCTGCGCATGACCATCGGCCGCTTCACCATGGTGGAAGACATCGACTACGCCGTGGCCACGCTGCAAGACCGCGTGGCCAAGCTGCGCGAACTGTCGCCGCTGTGGGAAATGTTCAAGGACGGCGTGGACCTCAGCACCATCCAGTGGACTGCGCACTGACGAACCACGGTCCTTTCGGACCGTGGTTCGCGGTGCGCAGTGCTGGGCGGCCTGCAGGCCGCCCAGCGATCAACAGAGACTCAGGAGATCAACATGGCATACAGCGACAAGGTCGTTGACCACTACGAAAACCCCCGCAACGTCGGCAGCTTCGAAAAGGGCGACGACAGCGTGGGCACCGGCATGGTCGGTGCACCCGCCTGCGGCGACGTGATGAAGCTGCAGATCAAGGTGAACGCCGAGACCGGCCTGATCGAAGACGCGCGCTTCAAGACCTACGGCTGCGGTTCGGCCATCGCGTCGAGCTCGCTGGTCACCGAATGGGTCAAGGGCAAGAGCCTGGACGAAGCGATGGCGCTGAAGAACACGCAGATCGCCGAAGAGCTGGCCCTGCCGCCCGTCAAGATCCATTGCTCCATCCTGGCCGAAGACGCCATCAAGGCCGCCGTGCAGGACTACAAGGCCAAGCACGGCGCCGGCACGCAGGCGGCCTGAGCACCATGGCCGTCACCCTGACCGAAGCCGCAGCGCGGCATGTGACGCGCTACATCTCCCGGCGTGGCAAGGGCGTGGGCGTGCGCCTGGGCGTCAAGACCACGGGCTGCTCCGGCCTGGCCTACAAGCTGGAGTACGCCGACGAGGTGGCGCCTGAAGACGTGGTCTTCGAAGGCCACGGCGTGAAGGTGTTGATCGACCCCAAGAGCCTGCCTTACATCGACGGCACCGAACTGGACTTCGTGCGCGAAGGCCTGAACGAAGGTTTCAAGTTCCACAACCCGCGCGAAAAAGACCGCTGCGGTTGTGGCGAATCCTTCCGCGTCTGAACCTTCGTCAAGCCGGGCGCCTTCACCCCCTGCGCGGCCCTCGTGGCCGCGCGCCTGTTTTCCACATCCCCCGAACCTGCGCATGATCAGCTTCAGCCCGGAACGCCCCGACCAGCCCGAGGTCGTGGCCCTGCTGGACCAGTTGGACGCCTACCTGGCCACGCTGTACGCGCCCGAGGACAACCACATCCTGGACGTGCAGGCGCTGCTGTCCCCCGAGGTGTGTTTCCTGGTGGGCCGGCGCGCCGGTGTGGCCGTGGCCACGGGCGCCTTCCGCCGCATGCCGGGTGAAGCCGATACGGCGGGCCAGGCTTACGCCGAGATCAAGCGCATGTTTGTGCTGCCCAGCGAGCGCGGCCAGCGTATCGCTGAGCAGCTGTTGGCGGCGCTGGAAGCGCAGGCGCGCCACGAAGGCTTGCGCCTGGCCACGCTGGAAACCGGCGCCGACCAGACCGCTGCCGTGCGTTTGTACGAACGCTGCGGCTATGCGCTGCGAGGCCCGTTCGGCGGCTACCCCGACAACGGCCTGTCGCTGTTCATGGCCAAAGCCTTGTGAAGCTGCGCTGACCATGAAACTCGACGACGACGACTTCACGCTGTTCGGCCTGCCACCGCGCCACGCGCTGGACCGCGCCGCGCTGGACGCGCGCTGGCGCCAACTGCAGGCCGAGGTGCACCCCGACCGCTTCGCCGTGGAAGGCGCGGCCGCCCAGCGTGTGGCCATGCAATGGGCCGTGCGTGTGAACGAGGCCTATGCGCGGCTGAAAGACCCGCTGAAGCGGGCCACCTACCTGTGCGAACTGCGCGGTGCGCGCATCGCCGCCGAGGACAACACGGCCATGCCGGCCAACTTTCTGATGCAGCAGATGGACTGGCGCGAAGCGCTGGACGACGCGCGCACCGCTACCGCCGTGGAAGCGCTGCTGGACGATGTCGACCAGGCCGAACGCCAACGCCTGGCCGCTGCACAGCGGCTGCTGGACGACACCACCGATGCCCAAGCCGGCGCCACCGCCGCTGCAGCCGAAGTGCGTGCGCTGATGTTCGTGCAGCGCTTCCGCGCCGACTTGGAACGCCGCCTGGACCAGCTGGACCCCAGCCGCTGAGCCCGTCTGCCGAGCCGAAACCCCGATCACCGCCCCCGACAAGAACAAACCCATGGCATTGCTGCAGATCTCCGAACCCGGCCAGGCGCCCGACCCCCACCAGCGCCGTGTCGCCGTGGGCATCGACCTGGGCACCACGCATTCCCTGGTGGCCGCCGTGCGCCATGGGGTGGCCGAATGCCTGCCCGACGCGCAAGGCCGGCTGCTGCTGCCTTCGGTGGTGCGTTACCTTGAAAATGGGCGGCGCCAGATCGGCTTCGACGCCCGCGCCCAGCAGGCCGAAGACCCGGAGAACACCGTGGTCTCGGTCAAACGTTTCATGGGCCGCCAGCTGGCCGACGTGAAAGACGCGGGCAAGCAGCCCTACCGTTTCGTGGACCGCCCCGGCATGTTGGCCCTGGCCACGCGCGACGGCGAGAAGACCCCGGTGGAAGTCAGCGCCGAGATCCTGGCCACGCTGCGCCAGCGCGCCGAAGACACCTTCGACGACGAGCTCTACGGCGTGGTCATCACCGTGCCGGCCTACTTCGACGACGCCCAGCGCCAGGCCACCAAGGACGCCGCGCAGCTGGCCGGCCTGAACGTGCTGCGCCTGATCAGCGAACCCACGGCCGCGGCCGTGGCCTACGGCCTGGACCACGGCAGCGAAGGCCTGTACGCCGTGTACGACCTGGGCGGCGGTACGTTCGACATCAGCCTGCTGCGCCTGAACGCCGGTGTGTTCGAGGTGGTGGCCACCGGCGGCGACGCGGCCCTGGGCGGTGACGACATCGACCAGGCCCTGGCCGATTGGGCCCTGGCCCAGGCCGGCGTGGCCGCCGACAGCGCGCACGACAAACGCGCCGCCCTGGTGGCCGCACGCGCCGTGAAAGAAGCGCTGAGCCAGGCCGACAGCGCCGACTGGGTGGCCGAACTGGCCGCTGGCCCGGCACGTGTGGCCGTTAGCCGTGCGCAGCTGGAAACGCTGGCCCGCCCGCTGCTGGACCGCACCCTGGCCGCCGTACGCCGTGTGCTGCGCGACGCGCGCGTGGCCCGCGAAGACGTGCAAGGCGTGGTGATGGTGGGCGGCAGCACGCGCATGCCCCTGGTGCGCCAGGCCGTGGCCGAACTGTTCGGCCCCGAGTGGCCAGGCCAGGTGCTGACCGACGTGAACCCCGACGAGGTGGTGGCCATCGGTGCGGCCATCCAGGCCAACGCGCTGGCCGGCAACGCGAAAGACGGCGAGCTCCTGCTGCTGGACGTCATCGCGCTGAGTCTGGGCCTGGAAACCATGGGCGGCCTGGTGGAGCGTGTGATCGAGCGCAACACCACCATCCCCGTGGCCAAGGCGCAGGAGTTCACCACCTTCAAGGACGGCCAGACCGCCATGGCCATCCATGTGCTGCAGGGCGAGCGCGAACTGGTCAGCGAATGCCGCAGCCTGGCGCGGTTTGAGTTGCGTGGCATCCCGCCCATGGTGGCCGGCGCCGCGCGCATCCGCGTCACCTTCCAGGTCGACGCCGACGGCCTGCTCAGCGTGTCGGCCCGCGAGCAGACCTCGGGCGTGGAAGCTGCCATCACCGTGAAGCCCAGTTATGGCCTGGCCGACGAGCAGATCGCGCAGATGCTGAAAGACGGCTTCAGCCACGCCGAAGACGACATGGCCGCACGCAAGCTGCGCGAAGCCCGGGTGGAGGCCGAACGCATGGGCCTGGCCACGCGCGCCGCCCTGGCGGCCGACGCCCATTTGTTGGCCGAAGGTGAACTGGCGGCCATCGAAGCGCTGCTGCAGGCCTTGCAGGCCCAGGCCGCCGGCAGCGACGCCGACGCCATCGACGAAGCCGTCAAGGCCTTGGCCGAAGGCACGGAAGCCTTTGCCGCGGCGCGCATGAACCAGGGCATACGCCAGGCCTTGGCGGGTCGCCGCATCGAAGACGTCTGAAGCGCAGCCGCCCATCCTGCTCCACTGAACCCGACCGTTTCCACGAAGGCGCCCCATGCCCGTCATCCGCATCCTGCCCCACGCCACGCTGTGCCCGCTGGGCGACACCATCGAAGCCCCGGCCGGTACCTCGCTGTGCGAAGCCCTGCTGGACCACGGCATCGACATCGAACACGCCTGCGAGATGAGCGCGGCCTGCACCACCTGCCACGTGGTGGTGAAGGCGGGTTTCAACTCGTTGGGTGAGATCGACGAGATCGAAGAAGACCTGCTGGACAAGGCCTGGGGCCTGCAGCCCACCTCGCGCCTGAGCTGCCAGGCTTTCCTGGCCGGCGAGGACGTGACGATCGAGATTCCCAAGTACACCATCAACCACGCCCGCGAGTGAGGCGCCCGGCCGGCGCGCTTCGCCAGCGCCGGCGCCTCTTCCCGGTGCATGCCACGGGCAGGCGGTGCGTGCAGGTGGTGCGTGCCCGACGGCGGTGCGCCTGAGACGCCGCGCATGGCTTTCGCTGACCACGGGACCCGGCGAAAAAAAAGCCCCCTTGCCGGTGAAGGCAAGAGGGCTGGACGGCTGGGAGCACCCTCGCGTGCATTTCCCTGCTGAGGAGATAGACCGACACCTGTGAAGGCGTCGGTGACATCACAGCAAACGCTGTGCCAGGTCAGCCGGCGGTGTCAGGCTGCCGCGCGTTCCACGTGGCCGTGTCGGGTGTACAGGAAGTCCAGCACCTCTTTGCGGCAGTGCATGTAGACCGGGTCTTCGGCCAGCGCCACGCGGTCGCGCGGCCGCTCCAGGGGCACGGGCAGGATCTGGCCGATGGTGGCGGCCGGGCCATTGGTCATCATCACGATGCGGTCGCTCAGCAGCACGGCTTCGTCCACGTCGTGCGTCACCATCACCACGGTGCTGCGGGTGCGCGCCACAATCTTCAGCAGCTCGTCTTGCAGGTGGGCCCGGGTCAGCGCGTCCAGCGCACCGAAGGGTTCGTCCATCAGCAGCACCTTGGGCTCCATGGCCAGCGCACGCGCAATGCCCACCCGCTGCTTCATGCCGCCTGAGATCTCATGCGGCCGTTTGCCCGCGGCGTGGCCCATGCCCACCAGTTCCAGCGCGGCTTGGGTGCGCGCTTTCAGCTGGGCTTTGCTTTCCTTGGCGCCGAACACGCGGTCCACCGCCAGCTGCACGTTGTCGGCGCAGCTCAGCCAGGGCAGCAAGCTGTGGTTCTGGAAGACCACGGCGCGTTCCGGGCCCGGCGCGTTGATCTCGCGGTTGTCGCACAACAGCACGCCGCTGGTGGGCAGCGTCAGGCCGGCGATCAGGTTCAGCAGCGTGCTCTTGCCGCAGCCGGAGTGGCCGATCAGCGCGACGAACTCGCCCTGCGCCACGTCGAGGTGGATCTCGCGCAGCGCGTGGAAACGGCCCTTCTTGGTGGTGAACACCATCTCGGCGTTCTGCACCTGGATGAAGGGCTTGGGGGCTTGCTCAGTCGTCATGGCTGAACCTCCGGGCGATGCTGACCAGGGCCGCTTCCAGCAGCAGGCCGACGATGCCGATCACGAAGATGGCGATGATGATGTGCTTGACGTTGAGGTTGTTCCACTCGTCCCACACCCAGAAGCCGATGCCCACGCCGCCGGTCAGCATTTCTGCGGCCACGATGACCAGCCAGGCCGTGCCCACGCTGAGCCGCACGCCGGTCAGCATGTAGGGCAGCACCGCGGGGAACAGGATCTTGGTGATGATCTTCCATTCGCTGAGGTTCAGCACACGCGCCACGTTCAGGTAGTCCTGCGGCACGCGCTGCACGCCCACGGCGGTGTTGATGATCATTGGCCAGATGCTGCAGATGAAGATGGTCCAGATGGCTGCCGGGTTGGCGCTCTTGAAGACCAGCAGGCCGATGGGCAGCCAGGCCAAGGGCGACACCGGGCGCAGCAGGCTGATCAGCGGGTTCACCATGCGGTTCAGGAAGGTGAAGCGCCCCAGCATGAAGCCCAGCGGAATGCCCACGGCCGCGGCCATGCCAAAGCCCAGGGCCACACGCTGCAGCGAGAACAGGATGTTCCAGCCTATGCCCTGGTCGTTGGGGCCGTTGCTGTAGAAGGGGTCGGCAAACAGCTCGACCGCCGCTTCGAAGGTGGCTTGGGGCGTGGGGAAGCTGGTGCTGTTCTGCGTGAGCAAGCCCCACACGCCAATGAGCAGGGCCACGCCGATGACCGGCGGCAGCACGGCCAGCCAAACGCCGCGCCAGTCGATGGGTGGGCGCTTGGTTTTGGCGGCCGCAGACGGGCGCGGCGCTTCGGACGCAGGTGCCGAGGCCGCCCCGGGTGGCGCGGTGCCCGCTGCGGCGGCCGTGCTGGCCTCCAGCGGTGAGTGAAAGACAGCGGAGACCATGTGTGTGCCCCTGTGGTCAGGCCGCGGTGCCGGCGCGCACCTTGAAACCATCGGCGTACTTGGCGGGGTCTTTGCCGTCCCACACCACACCGTCGATGAACTTGCTGCTGCGCATCTCGCTCTTCGGGATGTTGATCTTCAACGCGCTGGCGGCTTCCTTGTACAGCGCCACCTGGTTGACCTGCTTGGCCACGCCCAGGTAGTCGGGGTGGTCCTTCAGCAGGCCCCAGCGCTTGTGCTGGGTGAGGAACCACATGCCGTCGCTGAGGTAGGGGAAGTTCACCGTGCCGTCGTTGAAGAACTTCATGTGGTCGGGGTCGTCCCAGGTCTTGCCCAGGCCGTTCTGGTAGCGGCCCAGGATGCGCTGGTTGATGGCGTCCACGCTGGTGTTGACGTAGCTCTTCTCGGCCACGGTCTCGGCCATCTTCATCTTGTTGGACAGGCTGGCGTCGATCCAGCGGCCGGCTTCCAGGATGGCCATCATCACGGCACGGGCGGTGTTGGGGTGCTTCTTGACGAAGTCTCCGGTGGTGCCCAGCACCTTCTCGGGGTGGTCTTTCCACACCTGCTGCGTGGTGGCCGCGGTGATGCCGATGCCGTCGATGATGGCGCGGTGGTTCCAGGGCTCGCCCACGCAGAAGCCGTCCATGTTGCCCACGCGCATGTTGGCCACCATCTGCGGCGGCGGCACGGTGATGACCTTGGTGTCCTTCATCGGGTTGATGCCCGCGCTGGCCAGCCAGTAGTATATCCACATCGCGTGCGTGCCGGTGGGGAAGGTCTGGGCGAAGGTGTAGTCGCGCTTCTCCGTGGCCATCACCTTGGCCAGGCTGGCGGCGTCCACCGCGCCTTTGTCGGCGAGTTTTTTGCTCAGCGTGATGGCCTGGCCGTTGTGGTTCAGGTTCATCAGCACGGCCATGTCTTTTTTGGGCCCGCCCACCCCCAGGTGCACGCCGTAGACCAGGCCGTAGAGCACGTGGGCCATGTCCAGTTCACCGCTGACCAGTTTGTCGCGCACACCGGCCCAGCTGGCTTCTTTGGTGGGGATGATCTTCACGCCGTACTTCTTGTCGAAGCCCAGCACGCTGGCCATCACCACGCTGGCGCAGTCGGTCAGCGGGATGAAGCCGATGCGGACTTCTTCTTTCTCGGGCTTGTCGCTGCCGGCGGCGTACACCGCGGCCTGCAGGCCGGGCAGCATGCCGGTGGCGGTGGTCGCGGCGGCGGCCTTCACTAGGGTTCGGCGGGCCATGTCGGGGTTTCCTGCGTGCTGTGGTTTCATGGTCAGTGCAAGTTGAAGGCCAAGGGGGGGGTCAAGTTCGAAGCGGCAAAAGAAAAGGCGTCCGCACCGTCATCAGCCGAAAAGCTGGAGGGGTGGGGACGCCTGTGTCCCGCCAGAACACCACGAACGTTGCGGTGCCTGACGCTGCCGGGGAAATCGACTTTGATCTCCCGACGCACGGTACCAAGCAAACGATATGCCAGCGAAATGGGGCCGCGGTGGCGCGGTTTCGGGCAGGGCCGAGCCGTTGGGCGTGCTGCACTGCACCAAGGCGTGGCGCGTGTGCGCCTGGGCGGTGCGTGGGTGGGCTTTGCAGGGGGTTCACGCGCGGGCTTGCCCCAGTCTTTTGGCGTGAAATCGCCAAAAGGCCTTCGCCAGCCGAGAACGGCCTTCCGGCCGTTCACGCGCTGGCTTGCCCCAGCTTTGCGGCGTGAAATCGCCGCAAAGCCTTCGCCAGCCGAACAAGGCCTTCCGGCCTTGTACGTGCGGGCTCAGCCCAACAGATCAGCGGCGTCGACGATGCGTTGGGCGATGTCGGTCATCTTCAGGCCCTTGTCCATCGCGGCTTTGCGCAGCCGGGTGTGGGCTTCGGGTTCGTTGATGCCGTGGCGCTTCATCAGCAGGCCCTTGGCGCGGTCCAGCAGCTTGCGGTCGGCCAGGGCGCTGCGGGCTTCGTCGCGGTCTTGGCGCAGCTTCTCTTCATATTCAAAGCGCGCCAAGGCCACTTCCAGCACCGGCTTCACGCGCTCAGGGGCCAGGCCGGCCACCACGTAGGCCGTCACGCCGGCAGCGATGGCGTCGCGCACATGGCTGGTGTCGGTCTCTTCGGTGAACATCACGATGGGCCGGCGCGCGTCGCGCGTGGCCAGCACCACGTGTTCCAGGGTGTCGCGCGCCTGGCTTTCGGCGTCGACGATGATCATGTCGGGCTGGATCTGGTTCAGCCGGTCCGGCAGAAAAGTGTCCACCGGCAGCACGGCCACGATGTTGTAGCCCGCCTCCAGCAGGCCGATGCGCAGGCTGCGCGAGCGCTCGGCCTCGAAGGCGGCGTGGTCGTCGTCGGCGTCGGTGGGCGCCAGGGTGTCGGGCGCGACGATGACAATGCGTGTGGCTTCCAGCGTGGGCATGTCAGCGGTGCTTGCAATTCCCGCGCCCGCCCGCCCCGGCTGCGCCGCGGCCGGCCCCCGGTTGCTGCCAGGGTCAGGCGGCTTCGCCGGCTTCGGCCAGGTCCAGGAACTTCTCTTCGATGAAGGACTTTTCGCGCAGCATGCGCGCCATGGCTTCTTGCTGCTGCAGGTTCTGCTCGTGCAACTGGTTGAGCTCGTTCTGCATCTGCTTCATCTGCGTCTCGTAGACGTTGGCCACGCCCTCGGTGGCCACTTTCAGGGCCTGTTCCAGGTCTTCACCGGCCAGGCTCGGCGCGTTGGCCAGGGCCGTCATTTGCACGCGCAGGGCCTGCAGTTCGGTGGTCAGCGGGTCCAGCCGGCCTTGCAGGTCGCGGTTGCGTTCGCGGGCCTCGCGCACCTCTTGCATCAGCTGCTCGTTGGCGCTGCGCAAGGCGGCGGCCACGTTCTGGGTGTTGTTGGCCTCGCGCGTTTCCAGGCGCAGGTCGTTGTTCTGCCGGGCCTGTTCGTGCAGGCGTTCGCGCAGTTCCGTCACCTCGCCTTCCAGGCGGCCGCGTTGGGCGGTCAGGCGCCGCACCTCGTCTTCCAGGGCTTGCTGTGCCGGTGAGGGGGTGTTGGGTGAGGCCTGTGCGCCCCCGGCCGCTGGTGCAGGTGCTGATGCCGGGGACATCATCGGCATCGGGGTTGCGCGGTTCAGCAACACGCGCAACTGGCCGGTCAGCACCTGCATGTCGGTGCGGGTGGCCAGGCCCTTCAGGTTGGGCGGCGGTGGGATCTCGGCAATGAGCTGGCGGATCTGGTCTTCGGTGCCGTCGTTGGCCTTGCGCAGTTCACGCAGCATGGCCTGGTTGTCCCGCATGGCCTGTTCCTGCGCCACCGCCGCCGCCTCGGTGTGCCGCTCGATGCGCAGCAGCAGCCAGCCGGCAAACAGCACGAACCCGGCCAAGGTGGCCAGGTTCAGCACCATGGCCAGGGAGACCGGGTTCATGGGCTGCTTCCGTGCGGGGTGAGGCTGGGCCGCGCCGAGGTCACAGCAACACGAAAGCGATGCGGCCTTCGCCGTAGCCCGGGATGCTGAACTTGTAGGCGCGGACGCACTGGTTCTTTTCCAGCGCGCTGCTGAGCTTGCCCATGCTGCGCGGCACCATGTTGCCCGCGCTCAGCGCCGGCCGGCTGGGGCTGTCGGGGTGCATGGCCGTGATGGCCTGGCGCATGAAGGTGATGGCCTGGTCCACCGTGGCCCGGGCGGGGTCGGCCATCAGCACCAGCGGCTTGGCCACGGCGGGGGTCAGGCCGTTCGACGCTGCACCGAGCATGCACACGGCCTGCGCGTCCATCAGCCCCAGGGCGTGGCCCGGGCGTTGGTCGGTGGCGTACAGGCACAGCAGCACCTTGGCCGACAGCTTGTCGATGGCGGGCAGGTTGGACTCCACCAGCCTGAACGGCACCTGGCGCACCATCTCGCCCAGGCTGCGCACCAGGTGGGCCAGCATGGTCTCGTTGTCGGCCAGCGGCGCCGCTTCTCCCCCGCCGGCGGCTTGGATGGCGGCCGCCAGTTCGTCGGCTTCGTGGTCGGTGGCACCGCCTGGCTGCCCGGCGGCGGCCGAGGCCGGTTTGCCGCCTTGCCGCGGGGGGCCGACGATGCGGCGGATGCTCTCCAGCAACTCGGCGTCGTTGAAGGGCTTTTGCAGGATGAAGGCGGCGCCGCTGTCGCGCGCTTGGCGCAACATGTCGGGCGAGACCTCGGTGGTGACCAGGCCCACCTGGATCTGGTCGCCGCGGGTCTGTTTGACCACCTGGATCAGCTCCAGGCCCGACATGCCAGGCATGTGCCAGTCCGTGATCAGCAGGTCCGGCGTCATGCGCTCCAGCGCGTCCAGCGCGGCCTGCCCGTTGGAGGCCGACTGCACCGAAGCGGTCTCGTAGCCGGCGGCAGCGATGCTGCGCTTGATGATGGCCTGGATGGCCCGGCTGTCGTCAACGATGAGGAATGACTGCGTCAAGATGACAACTCCTTCGCGTAGCTGGCAGCGACGGGGTCGAAGACCGAAACGCTGATGATTCTGTGGGCGTGGCCCTCGAATTGGGCTTGCAACAGGCCGTGGTCGACCAGCCCCCGGTAGCGGCTGGCGTTCAGGCTGAGCGGCAGTCCGGGCTGCAGGGCAGGGTGGTCGGGCAGCTTTTCAAGCAAACAGGCCGAGATCACGTTGCAGGCCTCGCGGCAAGCGTCATCGACGTCCTCCTCGGACAGTTCTTCTAAAGGCAAGTCGAACATGGCGGCTGCAATGGCCAGGGCGTCGCTGCGGTCCAGCACCAAGCCCAGGGCGGCGTGTCGGTCGGTCGTGGGCATGTCCACGGGCAGCACCACGTGTTTTTCGTCGCCAACCCGGTCCGGCAGGGTGGGGTCGGGCACGTGGCGAAACACCACCTGCGCGCCGCTCAGGAAAGCCCAGGCGCGCGTGAGGCGGGTTTCAATCGGTTCTGAATCTTCTTCTGCAGCCACGAGAGCTCCTGCCGGCGAGCGGTCATGTGCAGTTATCGGCTGGGCGCCGCCAAGGTTGAGCACCCGCCAGCGCTGTCAGCCACCCGCGAAACCCGCCGCTTAAACTGCCGCGCATGAAAGTGCTGGGTTTTGAATCGTCTTGTGACGAAACCGGCGTGGCCCTGGTGGAGACCCGGCCCGACGGACCGCCGCGCCTGCTGGGTGACGCCTTGCACAGCCAGATCGACATGCACCAGGCCTACGGCGGCGTGGTGCCCGAACTGGCCTCGCGCGACCACATCCGTCGGGTCTTGCCACTGGCGCGCGCGGTGATGGCGCAGGCCGGCACCGCGCTGTCCGAGGTGGACGTGGTGGCCTACACCCGTGGCCCGGGTCTGGCGGGTGCGTTGCTGGTCGGTGCCGGCACGGCCGTGGCATTGGGGGCGGCGCTGGGCAAGCCCACGCTGGGCATCCACCACCTGGAAGGCCACCTGCTGTCGCCGTTCCTGGCCGGCGAGCCGCCGATGTTCCCGTTCGTGGCCCTGTTGGTCAGCGGGGGGCACACACAACTGATGCGCGTGGACGGGGTGGGGCGCTACAGCCTGCTGGGCGAGACCATCGACGACGCCGCTGGTGAGGCCTTCGACAAGAGTGCCAAGCTGCTGGGTCTGGGTTACCCGGGCGGGCCGGCGTTGGCGCGCCTGGCCCATCAAGGCGACCCGAAGGCCTTTGCCTTGCCCCGCCCGCTGTTGCACAGCCCCAACCTCGATTTTTCTTTTGCCGGCCTGAAGACGGCCGTGATGACGCAGGCGCGCAAGCTGCAACCCGGCATGAGCGAGGCGCAGCGGGCCGACCTGGCCGCCAGCACACAAGCGGCCATCGTGGACGTGCTGGTGGCCAAGACCTTGAAAGCGCTGAAACAGACCGGGCTGAAGCGCTTGGTGGTGGCCGGTGGCGTGGGGGCGAACCTGCAACTGCGTGAACAGCTGAACGCCGGTGCTGCGAAGCAGCGTGCCCAGGTGCAGTACCCGCCGCTGGCGCTGTGCACCGACAACGGCGCCATGATCGCGCTGGCCGCCGCGCTGCGGCTGCAGCACGGCCTGGCCGACCTGCGCCACGACGGCGCCTTCGACGTGCGGCCGCGGTGGCCGCTGGACCAGGTCAATTCACCGTGATCTGCGCGGCGCCGTGTGTGCTGCGTTTGGGCAGGGTCAGGGTCAGCACGCCATGTTCGAGCTTGGCGCTGGCTTGGCTGGCCTCCACCTCCTGCGGCAGCATGAAGCTGCGGGCGCGCGGGCCCGTGGCGCGTTCACGGTGCAGTGGTCGACCGGTCGGGGTGGCTTCGGGTTGGCTGGCGCTGTCGGCGGCGGTCTGCGTTTGCACACGGACTTGCCGGCCTTCGATGCTGACCTGCACCTGGTCGCGGTGCACGCCCGGCAGGTCCAGCAGCGCGAGGTAGTGCCGCTCGGTTTCGGTCACGTCCAGCGCCGGGCTGTGCTCGGCTTCGGCCGCTGCGTGGTCGGTGCGGCGGTGGGCCCAAGGCCGTGCCAGCTCGGAGGGATATCGGTGCAAGGGGACGATCAACATGGGGGCTCCTACAATCTCGCGGTTTGACCGACGCTGCCCGGGCCGGGCTCCGTGCAGCACCACAGGCCTTCATCTGGCTGCTGTCGGTTGAACTTCAAGGCCTGCCGCGCCCTGCGCGTGGCCAGGTCGTCGCCGCCCGGGCCCCCAGGCCCGGCGCTCCACGACCGCCGGCGCCCCGCGCCAGGCGCCCAACCGTTTCCTGCACCCATGCAAGCCGTTACCCCGAACCTGCGCCCCGTGCGCCGTGCAACCCTGGCCCGCCTCGCCGTGGCCGCTGCCGCCTTGGTGGGCGCCGCCGCCGTCATCACCTGGCCCGCACAGGCCGTGGCCCAGGCCGCCGCGCCCGCCCCCATCAAGCTGGCTTTGGTGGAAGGTCTGAGTGGCCCGTTCGCCAACGCCGGCGAGGCCGTGTTCCGCAACCTGCTGTGGGCCACTGAGCGCGTGAACGCGCGCGGCGGCGTGAAGCTGCCCGGCGGCGCACGGCCGCTGGAGCTGGTGCGCTTCGACAGCAAGGGCAACACCGAAGAGGCCCTGGGCCAGGTGCGTGCGGCGCTGGACCAGCGTGTGACCTTCATCTTCCAGGGCAACAGCTCGGCCACGGCCGCGGCCATCACCGACGCGCTGGAGAAACACAACACACGTGAGCCCCAGCGCCGCGGTCTGTTCCTGAACTATTCGGCGGTGGACCCGATGCTGACCAACGAGCGTTGCAGCTTCTGGCACTTCCGTTTCGACGCCCACGCCGACATGCGTTTGGCCGCGCTGACCGACGTGCTGCGCGACGACCGCGCGGTGAAGAAGGTGTACCTGATCGGCCAGGACTACAGCTTCGGCCAGCACGTCAACCGCAAGGCCCGCGAGATGCTGGCCGCCAAGCGCCCGGACATCGAATTCGTCGGCGAAGAACTGCACCCCATGGGCCGGGTGAAGGACTTCATGCCCTACGCCACCAAGATCAAGGCCAGCAACGCCCAGGCCGTGCTGACCGGCAACTGGGGCAACGACCTGACCCTGCTGGTGCGCGCCCTGCGCGAGGTGGGCAGCGACGCCAAGCTCTACACCTTCTACGGCAATGCGCTGGGCACGCCGGCGGCCATCGGCGAAGCCGGCATCGGCAGCGTGCTGGCCGTGGCCGAGTGGCAGCCCAACGTGGCCGGCGCGCCCAGCGAGCGCTTCTACGCCAGCTTCCGCCAGCGTTTCACCAAACCCGAAGACGACTACGTGCACGCCCGCATGCAGGTGATGGTGGAAATGCTGGTGGCCGCCGTTGAAAAGGCGCGCAGCACCGAAGCCGCGGCCGTGGCGCGTGCGCTGGAAGGCCTGCACTACGACGGTGCCACGCTGGGCGGCCTGCACCAGGCCACGATGCGCGCCGACGACCACCAACTGCAGCAGCCGCTGGTGGTCAGCGTGATGGAGCGCGCCGGCACGCCGGGCGCCCGTTTCGACGTGGAAGGCTCGGGCTTCGGCTTCCGCACGCTGCGCCGCCTGGACGCTGCGGCCGTGGCGCAGCCGCACAGCTGCCGCATGACGCGGCCAGAATGAGTGGTCGCAACGAACCATTGCCCCCATGTCCTTGATGCGCGAGACCATCGCCGCCCTGCCGGGTTCCAAGATCCGCGAAGTCGCCAACGCCGGCCTGGGGCGCAGCGATGTGCTGGCCTTCTGGTTCGGCGAAAGCGACGAGGTCACACCGCAGCCCATCCGCGACGCCGCGGCCGCCAGCCTGGCCGCGGGCGAGACCTTTTATTCGCACAACCTGGGCCTGGCTGAGCTGCGCGCGGCCATCGCCGGCTACGCCAGCGGCCTGCACGGTGCCCTCGACGCCGAGCGCATCGCCGTCACCTCGTCGGGTGTCAACGCGCTGATGCTGGCCATGCAGTGGCTGCTGAACCCCGGCGACGAGGTGGTGGCCGTGGTGCCGGTGTGGCCCAACCTGACGGCGCAGCCGCTGATCTTGGGCGCCACCGTCACGCGCGTGCCGCTGCGGCCCCAGGCCGGCGTGTGGGGCCTGGACCTGGACGAGCTGCTGGCCAAGGTGACGCCGGCCACGCGCGTGTTGCTGGTCAACGCGCCCAACAACCCCACGGGCTGGACGCTGACGCGGGCCGAGCAGCAGGTGCTGCTGGACCACTGCCGCCGCACTGGCACCTGGATCGTGGCCGACGAGGTCTACGAGCGCCTGTACTACGCTGGCGCACCTGGCGAGGCCGCGCCCAGCTTCCTGGACATCGCCACGCCCGAAGACCGCCTGGTGGTGGCGCAGAGCTTCAGCAAGAGCTTTCTGATGACGGGCTGGCGCCTGGGTTGGCTGGTGCTGCCGGCGGGCTTGTCGTTCGAGATGGGCAAGCTGCTGGAGTTCAACACCTCTTGTGCGCCGGTGTTCGCGCAACGCGCCGGCCTCGCGGCACTCGCCCTGGCCGACGGTTTTGTGCCGGGCATGGTGGCGCGTTTGCAGGCCGGGCGCGATCGCCTGGTGGCCGGGCTGCAAGCCCTGCCGGGCGTGACCGTGGCCACGCCCCCGGGTGGCATGTACGCGTTTTTCCAGGTGCAAGGGCAGGGCGACTCGCTGGCCCTGGCCAAGCACCTGGTGGCGGCCCACGGCCTGGGCCTGGCGCCGGGCGGTGCTTTCGGCCCCGAGGGCGAAGGCTGGCTGCGCTGGTGTTTCGCCTCGCAGGACCTGGCGCGCCTGGACCGCGGCCTGCAGCGCCTGGCGTCTGCGCTGCCCGACTTGCGGCTATAATGCGTGGTTCTCTGCGGTTGTGGGCACAGCCTGAAGCTGCAGGGAAAGCACGGCACCGGTCGGTTTCACTGGTGTTCGCAAGTCGTCAACGGAACCGTCCAGCGCTGCAGGCAGCCCATCTTCATGGGCTTGTGGCATGGCGGATTCCATCTTTCCACAGAGGAACTTTCCCCATGCTGACCGCCAAAAAGGCCGAGATCGTCGCCGCCAACGCCCGCGCTGCCAACGACACCGGCTCCCCCGAAGTGCAAGTGGCCCTGCTGACCGCCCGCATCAACGAGCTGACGCCCCACTTCAAGCTGCACGCCAAAGACCACCACGGCCGCCGCGGCCTGCTGAAGATGGTCAACGCCCGCAAGCGCCTGCTGGCCTACCTGAAGGACCGCGACGCCGACCGCTACACCGCGCTGATCGCCAAGCTGGGCCTGCGCAAGTAAGTTTTCCCCGCCACGGCCGCCCCTTCGGGCGGCCGTTGTTTCAACCGGGCCGCACTGTTGTGTCATTCCAAGGCCGCCAGCCCCGTCAGAACCCCTCGGCCAACCGCCGCTGACGCCCCTGGAATGACATTGCGCTGCCCACACGTCTCAACCAAAAAGGACGCACGCATGAGCATGTTCAACAAGGTCACCAAGACCTTCCAATGGGGCCAGCACCAAGTCACGCTGGAAACCGGCGAAGTCGCCCGCCAATCCACCGGCGCCGTGGTCGTGGACATCGAAGGCACCGTGGTGCTGGCCACCGTCGTGGCCAAGACCGATGCCAAGGCCGGCCAGGACTTCTTCCCGCTGACCGTCGACTACATCGAGAAGACCTACGCCGCTGGCAAGATCCCCGGCAGCTTCTTCAAGCGCGAAGGCCGCCCCAGCGAGCTGGAAACCCTGACCAGCCGCCTGATCGACCGCCCCATCCGCCCGCTGTTCCCTGAAGGCTTCTTCAACGAAGTCCAGGTCGTTGTGCACGTCATCAGCCTGAACCCCGAAGTGCAGGCCGACATCGCCGCCATGATCGGCACCAGCGCCGCGCTGTCCATCAGCGGCATCCCGTTCAACGGCCCCATCGGCGCCGCCCGCGTGGGTTATGTGAACGGCCAATACGTGCTGAACCCCAGCATCGCCGAGCTGGCCAACAGCCAGATGGAACTGGTGGTCGCCGGCACCGAAGCCGCCGTGCTGATGGTGGAGTCCGAAGCGCAGCAGCTGAGCGAAGAGATCATGCTGGGCGCCGTGGTCTACGGCCCCGACCAGGGCAAGATCGCCATCAACGCCATCCACGAACTGGTGCGTGAAGCCGGCAAGCCGGTGTGGAACTGGCAAGCTCCGGCGAAGAACGAACCCTTCATCGCCAAGGTGACGGAACTGGCCGAAGGCCCGCTGCGCGCGGCCTACCAGATCCGCAGCAAGCAGGCCCGCACCCAGGCCTGCCGCGAAGCCGCCGCGGCCGTGTTCGCCGGCCTGAAGGCCGAAGGCATCGAGTTCGACAAGGTCGAGGTCGAGGGTCTGCTGTTCGAGATCGAAGCCCGCATCGTGCGTGGCCAGATCCTGGCCGGCGAGCCGCGCATCGACGGCCGCGACACGCGCACCGTGCGTGCCATCGAGATCCGCTCGGGCGTGCTGCCGCGCACCCACGGCTCGGCGCTGTTCACCCGCGGTGAAACCCAGGCGCTGGTGGTGGCCACGCTGGGCACCGAGCGCGACGCGCAGCGCATCGACGCGCTGGCCGGTGAGTTCACCGACACCTTCATGCTGCACTACAACATGCCGCCTTTCGCCACCGGCGAAACCGGCCGTGTCGGCAGCCCCAAGCGCCGCGAAATCGGCCACGGCCGCCTGGCCAAGCGCGCCCTGGTGGCGGTGCTGCCCAGCAAGGAAGAGTTCCCGTACACGCTGCGTGTGGTCAGCGAGATCACCGAAAGCAACGGCTCGTCGTCGATGGCTTCGGTCTGCGGCGGCTGCCTGTCGCTGCTGGACGCCGGTGTGCCGCTGAAGGCCCACGTGGCCGGCATCGCCATGGGCCTGATCAAGGACGGCAACCGTTTCGCCGTGCTGACCGACATCCTGGGTGACGAAGATCACCTGGGCGACATGGACTTCAAGGTGGCCGGCACCAGCGCCGGCATCACGGCCCTGCAGATGGACATCAAGATCCAGGGCATCACCAAAGAAATCATGGAAGTGGCGCTGGACCAGGCCAAGGAAGCGCGTCTGCACATCCTGGGCAAGATGGTCGAGGCCGTCGGCGGTGCCAAGCAGGAGGTCAGCCAGTTCGCGCCCCGCCTGTACACCATGAAGATCAACCCGGAGAAGATCCGTGACGTGATCGGCAAGGGCGGCGCCACCATCCGTGCGCTGACCGAAGAGACCGGTTGCACCATCGACATCGGCGAAGACGGCACCATCACCATCGCGTCGACCGACGGCGACAAGGCCGAGTTCGCCAAGAAGCGCATCACCGAGATCACGGCCGAGGCCGAGATCGGCAAGGTCTACGAAGGTGCGATCACCAAGATCCTGGACTTCGGCGCCCTGGTCAACATCCTGCCCGGCAAGGACGGCCTGCTGCACATCAGCCAGATCGCCCACCAGCGCGTGGAAAAGGTCGAGGACTTCCTGAAGGAAGGCCAGGTCATCAAGGTCAAGGTCATGGAGACCGACGAAAAGGGCCGCATCAAGCTGAGCCTGAAGGCCCTGCTGGACAAGCCCGAAGGCTACGTCGAGGAAGAGCGTCCCCGCCGTGAGCGCAGCGACCGTGGCGACTTCCGCGGTGACCGCGGCGACCGTGGTGACCGCCCCCGCCGTGACCGCGAAGACCGCCCCCGCCGCGAAGCCGCCGAGCCCACGGGCGACGGCGTGACGCCGGTGGAAGCCGCGCCCGCTGCCGAGCCCAAGCAAGGCGAGTGAGGTTGGCTTGAGCGCCATGCGTGCTGTCGAGATCACCCAGCCGGGCGGACCCGAGGTGTTGGTGCCGTGCGAACGGCCCCGCCCCGAGCCGCGCGCGGGTGAACTGCTGATCGCCGTGCAGGCGTCGGGCGTGAACCGCCCCGACGTGCTGCAGCGCAAGGGCCTGTACCCGATGCCGCCGGGCGTCAGCGATCTGCCAGGTTTGGAGATCGCCGGCACGGTGGCCGCGGGTGCGCCCGAGGACCTGGCCGCCGCTGGCGTGGCCCTGGGCGACGCCGTGTGCGCGCTGGTGGCCGGTGGTGGTTACGCCGAGTACTGCGTGGCGCCGGCCGGCCAGGTGCTGCCGGTGCCGGCGGGCTTCAGCATGGTGCAGGCCGCCAGCCTGCCCGAGACCTTCTTCACGGTGTGGCAGAACGTCTTCCACATCGCGGGCCTGCAGCGCGGCGAAAGCCTGCTGGTGCAGGGTGGCAGCAGCGGCATCGGCGTCACCGCCTTGCAGCTGGCCAAGGCCTGGGGCTGCACGGTCTTCGTCACCGCGGGCAGCGACGACAAGTGCGCCGCCTGTGTGGCGCTGGGCGCCGACCACGCCATCAACTACCGCACCCAGGACTTCGCCGCCGAGGTGAAGCGCCTGACCAACGGCCGTGGTGTGGACGTGGTGCTGGACATGGTGGCCGGTGACTACATCGGCCGCGAAATCGACTGCCTGGCCGACGACGGGCGCCTGGCGCTGATCGCCGTGCAAGGCGGTGTGAAGAGCAGTTTCGACAGCGGCCTGGTGCTGCGCAAGCGGCTGGCCATCACCGGCTCGACGCTGCGCCCGCGCAGCGTGGCCTACAAAACGGTGCTGGCGCAGGCGCTGCGCGCCCAGGTCTGGCCGCTGCTGGCCGAAGGCCGTGTGAAGCCCGTGGTGCACGCCGTGTTCCCCGCGGCGCAGGCGGCCCAGGCCCATGCGCTGATGGAAAGCAGCGCCCACGTGGGCAAGATCGTTCTCAGCTGGTTATGAGCATGGAACACAAGATGCGACGCAAACTGGTGGTGGGCAACTGGAAGATGCACGGCAGCCGCCCGGCCAATGCCGAGTTGCTGGCCGGCCTGCTGGCGGCCCGCCCTTTCGCGGCCGACGTGGCCGTGTGCGTGCCCGCGCTGTTCATCAGCGACGTGGCCGCCACGCTGGCCGGCAGCGACCTGCGCTGGGGTGCGCAGGACGTGTCGGCGCACGAGCAGGGCGCCTTCACCGGTGAAATCTCGGCGGGCATGCTGGCCGAAGCGGGCTGCCGCTACGCCATCGTCGGCCATTCCGAGCGCCGTGCCCTGCACGCCGAAACCGACCAGCAGGTGGCTGCCAAGGCCCAGGCTGCGTTGGCCAAGGGCGTGACGCCCATCGTCTGCGTGGGCGAAACCCTGGCGCAGCGCGAAGCCGGTGAAACCGAGGCCGTGGTCAAGCGCCAGCTGTCGGTGGTCATCCACCAGCTGGCGCATTGCGCCAGCGAAATGGTGGTGGCCTACGAGCCGGTCTGGGCCATCGGCACCGGCCGCACGGCCAGCCCCGAGCAGGCGCAGGCCGTGCACGCGGTGTTGCGCGCCCAGCTGCACGCGGCCACCGGCCACGGCGACCGCATGCGCATCCTGTACGGCGGCAGTGTCAAGCCGGACAACGCGGCTACGCTGTTCGCCCAGCCCGACATCGACGGCGGTTTGATTGGCGGCGCCGCTTTGAAGGCGGTCGACTTCATCGCCATCTGCCGCGCCTGATCGCTGCGGCGAACACTTTCTTTTCCTGGGTCGGCGCAGGGCCGGCCTGGACACTTTCTTCGGAGTCTTTTCAATCATGCAAATCTGGATGACGCTGGTTCTGGCGCTGCAACTGTTGTCGGCTTTGGCCATGATCGGCCTGGTGCTGATCCAGCACGGCAAGGGTGCCGACATGGGCGCCTCTTTCGGTGGCGGCGCTTCGTCGGGCAGCCTGTTCGGCGCCACCGGCAGCGCCAACTTCCTGTCGCGCACCACCGCGGCCTGTGCCACCGTGTTCTTCCTGTGCACCCTGGTGCTGGCCTTCATGTCCAACAGCGTGGGCCGTCCCAGCACCGGCAGCGTCTTGGAAAAGGCTGCGCCGTCTGCCAGCGCGCCCGCGGCCACCGGCGGCGCCATTCCAGGCGCCCAGCCCGCGTTGGCGCCGGCCGCGCCGGTCCCTGCTGCACAGCCTGCGCCCGCGGCTTCGCGCTGAGTCCGCCCGGGTGTGGCCTTCGTGCTGCACCCGCGCGACAACGCGCCTGCACGAGCGCTCAATTCCGAGTGCAGCAGGTGCAATACAGGGGGAAACCCCTGCGATTCGGGCTAGAATCTAAAGCTGTTCAGCGCGATGCAAACCGGAACCTCAGGTTTGGGCTCTGATGGCGTCTTGTATTGGCGCTGTTGTGGCAAACATCGGCGTCTGAAGAACGCGAATGCGCTGAAGTTTGACGTCGTGCCGACGTGGTGAAATTGGTAGACACGCTATCTTGAGGGGGTAGTGGCGAAAGCTGTGCGAGTTCGAGTCTCGCCGTCGGCACCAAATCAAATGACGGGTTGTGCAAGGCAGTTCAGGCCTTCACCACCGGCCCAGGCAGGGCAAACTGACCTGGGCCAAAGACGGGCGCGCCCCGGACGTGGCACAAGCTGACGTCCCGCGCGCTTTTTTTGCGACCTGCGAAACGCGACAGCGACCGCTGACCACTGAACACCGCCGAAAGGACACGCCAAGCAATGGACCTGCAACCCTACCTGCCCGTGATCCTCTTCATCTTGGTGGGCATTGGTGTCGGCGTGGCGCCGCAAGTGCTGGGTTTCATCTTCGGGCCGAACCGGCCCGACGCTGCCAAGAACAGCCCCTACGAGTGCGGCTTCGAAGCCTTCGAAGACGCCCGCATGAAGTTCGATGTGCGCTACTACCTGGTGGCCATCCTCTTCATCCTGTTCGACCTGGAAATCGCCTTCCTCTTCCCTTGGGCTGTGGCGCTGCGCGACATCGGTGCCACCGGCTTCTGGGCCATGATGATGTTCCTCGCCATCCTGGTGGTTGGATTCATCTACGAGTGGAAAAAGGGCGCCCTCGATTGGGAATGACCTTTCGAGCACACGGAGCACATCAAGATGGGTATTGAAGGCGTTCTCAAGGAAGGCTTTGTCACGACCTCGGTCGACAAGCTGGTCAACTGGTCCAAGACCGGTTCGCTGTGGCCCATGACCTTCGGTCTGGCCTGCTGCGCGGTGGAAATGATGCACGCTGGTGCAGCGCGTTATGACATCGACCGCTTCGGCATGTTGTTCCGCCCCAGCCCGCGCCAGAGCGATCTGATGATCGTCGCCGGCACGCTGTGCAACAAGATGGCGCCGGCCCTGCGCAAGGTTTACGACCAGATGGCCGAACCACGCTGGGTGTTGAGCATGGGCTCCTGCGCCAACGGCGGTGGTTACTACCACTACAGCTATTCCGTGGTGCGCGGTTGTGACCGCATCGTGCCGGTGGACGTGTATGTGCCCGGCTGTCCGCCCACGGCCGAGGCGCTGCTGTACGGCATCCTGCAGTTGCAGTCCAAGATCCGCCGCGAAAACACCATCGCCCGCTGAACATGAGCCAACACCTGGACACCCTGGAGGCGGCGCTGCAAGCGACGCTGGGCGAGAAGATCAAGAGCCTGGTGCGTGCGCTGGGCGAAATCACCATCACTGTCTCGGCCGCCGACTACTTCGCCGTGGCGAAACAGCTGCGCGACAGCCCGGCGCTGAAGTTCGAGCAGCTGATCGACCTCTGCGGTCTGGACTTCAGCGACTACAAGAACCAGCCCTGGGAAGGCCCGCGCTACGCCGTGGTGTCGCACCTGCTGTCGGTCAGCCTGAACTGGCGTGTGCGCCTGAAGGTGTTCTGCCCCGACGACGCCCTGCCTGCCATCGCTTCAGTGACGGAGCTGTGGACCAGCGCGAACTGGTTCGAGCGCGAAGCCTTCGACATGTTCGGCATCGTCTTCGAAAACCACCTGGACCTGCGCCGCATCCTCACCGACTACGGTTTCATCGGTCACCCGATGCGCAAGGACTTCCCGGTCAGCGGCCACGTCGAGATGCGTTACGACGCCGAGAAGAAGCGCGTGGTCTACCAGCCGGTGACCATCGAGCCGCGCGAGAACACGCCCCGCGTTGTCCGTGAGGACAACTACGGCGGCCTGCACTGAACCTTCGGCGAACAGGACAGCCCTTCATGGCCGAGATCAAGAACTACACCCTGAACTTCGGGCCCCAGCACCCGGCCGCCCACGGCGTGTTGCGCCTGGTGCTGGAACTCGACGGCGAAGTCATCCAGCGCGCCGACCCGCACATCGGCCTGCTGCACCGCGCCACCGAGAAGCTGGCCGAGAGCAAGACCTACATCCAGTCGCTGCCCTACATGGACCGGCTGGACTACGTCTCGATGATGTGCAACGAGCACGCCTACTGCCTGGCCATCGAGAAGCTGCTGGGCATCCCCGTGCCCGAGCGTGCGCAGTACATCCGCGTGATGTTCAGCGAGATCACGCGCTTGCTGAACCACCTGATGTGGCTGGGCGCGCACGGTCTGGACTGCGGTGCGATGAACATCTTCATCTACTGCTTCCGCGAGCGTGAAGACCTGTTCGACATGTACGAGGCGGTGTCCGGTGCGCGCATGCACGCGGCCTACTTCCGCCCCGGTGGTGTGTACCGCGACCTGCCCGACAGCATGCCGCAGTACCAGGTCAGCCGCATCAAGAACGCCAAGGCCATCGCCGCGCTGAACGCCAACCGCCAAGGTTCGCTGCTCGATTTCATCGACGACTTCTGCCAGCGTTTCCCGAAGATGGTCGACGAGTACGAAACGCTGCTCACCGACAACCGCATCTGGAAGCAGCGCACCGTGGGCATCGGCACCGTCACGCCCGAGCGCGCGCTGAACCTGGGCTTCACCGGCCCCATGCTGCGCGGTTCGGGCATCGCCTGGGACCTGCGCAAGACGCAGCCCTACGACGTGTACGCGAAGATGGACTTCGACGTGCCCGTGGGCGTGAACGGCGACACCTACGACCGCTACCTGGTGCGCATCGAAGAGATGCGCCAGTCCAACCGCATCATCCAGCAGTGCGTGAAGTGGTTGAAGGCCAACCCGGGCCCGGTGATCACCGACAACCACAAGGTGGCGCCGCCTTCGCGCGTGGACATGAAGTCCAACATGGAAGAGCTGATCCACCACTTCAAGCTGTTCACCGAAGGCATGCACGTGCCCGAAGGTGAGGCTTATGCCGCGGTGGAGCACCCCAAGGGTGAGTTCGGCATCTACCTGGTCAGCGACGGCGCCAACAAGCCCTACCGCCTGAAGATCCGTCCGCCGGGCTTCGCCCACTTGGCGGCCCTCGACGAGATGGCGCGTGGGCACATGATTGCCGACGCGGTCGCCATCATCGGCACCATGGACATCGTGTTCGGCGAGATCGATCGATGAGACGGACCACCCCCGTAGCGCCTTCGGCGCTCCCCCTCAAGGGGGCAACGCCAGCAGCCCGGCGCAGCCGGTTCTGCGGCGTTTGCTTGATGGCAGCTTTGTCGCGGAACCTTTCGGCATGACATTCAACCCACAGACGCTCGCCCGCTTCGCCAAGGAAGTCGCCAAGTACCCGCCGGAGCAAAAGCAGTCGGCCGTGATGGCCTGCCTGTCCATCGTGCAGCACGAACAGGGTTACGTGTCGCGCGAGGCCGAAGACGGCATCGCCGCTTACCTGGGCATGCCGGCCATCGCCGTGTACGAGGTGACCACCTTCTACAACATGTACAACCAGCAGCCGGTGGGCAAGTTCAAGCTGAACGTTTGCACCAACCTGCCTTGCCAGTTGCGCGATGGTGAGAAGGCGCTGCAGCACCTGTGCAGCAAGCTGGGCGTCGAGCCCTACGGCACCAGCGCCTGCGGCACCTTCACCGTGCAGCCCAGCGAATGCCTGGGTGCTTGCGCCGACGCGCCGGTGATGCTGGTGAACGACCGCCAGATGCTCAGTTTCATGAGCCACGAGCGGCTCGACGAACTGGTCGACACCCTGAAAAAGGCCTGAGGTTGAACATGCTCGATCTCTCCAAGTTCCAGACCACCGGTCGGGAAACCTGCTTCCACGACCGCCACATCAACCCGCAGATCTACGCGGGCCTGAACGGCAGCAACTGGCGCCTGCAGGACTACCTGGCCCGTGGTGGCTACAGCGCGCTGCGCAAGATCCTGGGCGTGGACGGCGGCCCGGGCCTGACGCCCGACCAGGTCATCGCCGAAGTGAAGCTGGGCGGTCTGCGTGGCCGCGGCGGCGCCGGTTTTCCCACCGGCCTGAAGTGGAGCTTCATGCCGCGCGCCTTCCCCGGCCCGAAGTACCTGGTCTGCAACAGCGACGAGGGCGAGCCCGGTACCTGCAAGGACCGCGACATCCTGTCGTTCAACCCGCACATCGTCATCGAAGGCATGGCCATCGCCGCCTACGCGATGGGCATCAAGACGGGCTACAACTACATCCACGGTGAAGTGTTCGAGGTGTACGAACGCTTCGAAGCCGCGTTGGAAGAAGCCCGCGCAGCGGGTTTCCTGGGCGACAAGATCCAGGGCAGCGAGTTCAGCTTCCAGCTGCACGCCTTCCATGGCTTCGGTGCCTACATCTGCGGTGAAGAAACCGCGCTGCTGGAAAGCCTGGAAGGCAAGAAGGGCCAGCCCCGCTTCAAGCCGCCGTTCCCGGCCAGCTTCGGCCTGTACGGCAAGCCCACCACCATCAACAACACCGAGACCTTCGCCGCGGTGCCGTGGATCATCAACCACGGCGGCCAGGCCTACCTGGAGTGCGGCAAGCCGAACAACGGCGGCACCAAGATCTTCTCGGTGGTCGGCGACGTGAACCGCCCCGGCAACTTCGAAGTGCCGCTGGGCACGCCGTTCAGCAAGCTGCTGGAACTGGCTGGCGGTGTGCGCACGGGCCGTCAGCTGAAGGCCGTCATCCCCGGCGGTTCTTCGGCCCCGGTGCTGCCGGCGAACATCATGATGGACACCACGATGGACTACGACGCCATCGCCAAGGCCGGCTCCATGCTGGGCTCGGGTGCCGTCATCGTGATGGACGACAGCCGCTGCATGGTCAAGAGCCTGCTGCGCCTGAGCTACTTCTACCAGCACGAAAGCTGCGGCCAGTGCACGCCTTGCCGCGAAGGCACGGGCTGGCTGTGGCGCCTGGTGAACCGCATCGAACACGGGCAGGCCAAGGCCGAAGACCTGGCGCTGCTGGACTCTGTGGCCGACAACATCAAGGGCCGCACCATCTGCGCCCTGGGCGACGCCGCCGCCATGCCGGTGCAAGGCATGCTCAAGCACTTCCGTGACGAGTTCGCGTACCACGTCGAACACCGGACCTGCATGGTCCCGGCCTACGTCTGAAGAACCGGTCTGACAACATGATCGAAATCGAACTCGACGGCCAGAAGGTCAGCGTTCCGCCCGGCAGCATGGTGATGCACGCCGCCGACGAGGCGGGCACCTATGTGCCGCACTTCTGCTACCACAAGAAGCTCAGCATCGCGGCCAACTGCCGCATGTGCCTGGTGGAAGTTGAAAAGGCGCCCAAGCCCATGCCGGCCTGCGCCACGCCCGTCACCCAGGGCATGGTGGTGCGCACCAAGAGCGACAAGGCCATCAAGGCCCAGCAGAGCGTGATGGAGTTTCTGCTGATCAACCACCCGCTGGACTGCCCCATCTGTGACCAGGGCGGTGAATGCCAGTTCCAAGACCTGGCCGTGGGCTACGGCGGCAGCGCTTCGCGTTACGCCGAAGAAAAGCGCGTGGTCTTCCACAAGGACGTGGGCCCGCTGATCAGCATGCAGGAGATGTCGCGCTGCATCCATTGCACCCGCTGCGTGCGTTTCGGCCAGGAAGTGGCCGGCGCCATGGAACTGGGCATGATCCATCGCGGCGAGCACAGCGAGATCACGACCGTCACCGACCGCACGATCGACTCCGAGCTGTCGGGCAACATGATCGACATCTGCCCAGTCGGCGCGCTCACCAGCAAGCCCTTCCGCTACAGCGCCCGCACCTGGGAGCTCTCGCGTCGGAAGTCGGTTTCGCCGCACGACAGCACCGGCGCCAACCTCATCGTGCAGGTGAAGTCGGGCAGCGTGATGCGCGTGGTGCCGCTCGAGAACGAAGACGTCAACGAGTGCTGGATCGCCGACCGCGACCGCTTCAGCTACGAGGCCCTCAACAGCCCGCAGCGCCTGAAGCAGCCGATGATCAAGCAAGGCGGCCAATGGCAGGCCGTCGACTGGACCACCGCCCTGGCTTACGTGGCCGACGGCCTCAAGCGCGTGAAGGCCGAGTTCGGCACTTCGCACATCGGCGCCCTGGCGCATCCGATGTCCACGGTCGAAGAAATGCACCTGCTGGCCAAGCTGGTGCGCGGCCTGGGCAGCGAGAGCGTCGACCACCGCCTGCGCCACGCCGACTTCGGCAACGCCGCCGGCGCCGGCCACGCGCGCTGGCTCGGCCGCTCGATCGCCTCGCTGTCGACGCTGGACCGCGCCTTCGTCGTCGGCAGCTTCCTGCGCAAGGACCACCCGCTGTTCGCCGCCCGCCTGCGCCACGCCACCAAGCGCGGCGCGCGCATCGCGAGCCTGAACGCCGTGCACGACGACTGGGCCTTGCCCGTGGCCGCCACGCTCACCGCCGCGCCTTCGCAGTGGCTGCAGCAACTGGCCGACGTGGCCGCCGCCGTGGCGCGCGCCGCCGGCGTGCCGGCTCCGCTGCCGGCCGATCCGGGTGAACACGCGCAGGCCGTGGCCGCCATGCTGCTGTCGGGCGAGCACAAGGCCGTGCTGCTGGGCCACGCTGCCGCGCAGCACCCGCAGGCCACGCAGCTGCTGGCCGTGGTGCAGTGGATCGCC
>JBKCUM010000094.1:0-30459 GCA_046318395.1 Rubrivivax sp. | reverse complement strand
GCCGCGAGGCAGCGTTGCTGGTGGCCGAAGCGGGCTACAGCTGGGACGCGCTGCGGCAGATGTCGGTGCAGGCCGCTGGGGCCTCGTTCATGCCGCCGGCGGCCCGGCAGGCAGCGGTGGAGCGCATTCAGGCCTGGGCCGGGCCTGGGCGCCAGCCGCTATGCTCCACGGCTTCCTGAGTGCCGCACCGGCACCCCCTGAAGGAGCCTCCCGATGGCCGCAGACGTCTCCGCTCCCCCGCGTCACATCCGCCTGACCTCCCACCCGGGACAAGGAGCCACCGGGGCGCCCGCCATCCGCTGGGGCGCCGCCGACCCCCTGGAGCGCGGGCCATTGGTGGGCACCACCACCAACCGCAGCCAGCGCAACGTCGTGGGCACGCACAGCGGCAGCTACGGCGTTTACCGCGCCCTGGCCGTGGCCGCGGGCAACCTCACGCGGGGCCACCGGGCAGACCTCACCAACACCGCGCCCACCGACCCCATCGGCCCCTACCCGTCGTGGGGCGAGCCCGACAAGATCGTCTCCATCGACCCCTTCGGCGCCAGCGTGCAGCAGGTCTACGCCGGCTACCTTGAACAGGGCTACGACATCCGCCCGACGATTGCCGTCACCAAGGCCCACATCCACCTGCCGGAGATCAAGCAGGCCCTCGCCTTCCAGCGTCTGGCCATCGACGGACGCATCCTGCTGGAGGACGCCTCGGCCACGGTGACCAAGATCGCGGTGGAGCCGGTGTGGTGGCTGCCCGGCGTGGCGCGGCGCTTCAAGGTGAGCGAGGCGGACCTGCGCCGTGCCCTGTTCGAGGAGACGGGCGGCATGTACCCGGAGCTCGTCACGCGCAGCGACCTGGAGGTCTTCCTGCCGCCCACTGGCGGGCAGACGCTGTACGTCTTCGGTGACGTGCGGGCGCTGGCCGACCCGACCATCACGCTCACCGCCCGGGTGCACGACGAGTGCAACGGCTCGGACGTCTTCGGCTCGGACATCTGCACCTGCCGGCCGTACCTCACGCACGCCATCGAGGAGTGCATCCAGGGCGCGCAGCAGGGCGGGGTGGGCCTCATCGCCTACAGCCGCAAGGAAGGCCGGGCGCTGGGCGAGGTGACCAAGTTCCTCGTCTACAACGCCCGCAAGCGCCAGCAGGGCGGCGACCGCGCCGACAAGTACTTCCTGCGCACCGAGTGCGTGGCCGGCGTGCAGGACATGCGCTTCCAGGAACTGATGCCCGACGTGCTGCACTGGCTGGGTGTGCAGAAGATCCACCGTCTGGTCAGCATGAGCAACGACAAGTTCGACGCCATCACCGGCAGCGGCATCGAGGTGGGCGAACGCGTGCCCATCCCTGATGATCTGATCCCCGCCGACGCCAAGGTGGAAATGGAAGCCAAGGTGGCGGCCGGTTATTTCACCCAGGGCGTGGTGCCCACGGCGGACGACCTGTCGCGTGTGAAAGGCCGTGGCCTCGATGAGTGAACCCCTGAACACCGGCGCTCCGCTGGCCACGCTGCGGCATCCGGCCACCATCCGCCTGCGCTGCAACGCCATCACGCAGGCCGTGGCCGATGGCCGTTCCAGCTTCTTCGAACTGGACCGCAGCCGCCTGGCCGACGCCGCCGAACGTGTGGCGGCGCTGACGCTGCAGCGTTTCCCCACGTTGGCCATTCCTTTCCACAGCCGCTGGCGCCACTTCGAAGCCGGCGGCCTGGACCGGCGCGCCGAACTGCAGGCGGCCCTGCCCGGTGCCAGTGCCGCCGAGCTGGCCCGTGCGCAGTTCGACCTGACCGTGGTGAGCGTGCTGTTGGACGCCGGCGCCGGCCCCGACTGGCGCTACACCGAACGCTTGCCCAGCGGTGAAGCCGGCCAGACCTTTGTGCGCTCCGAAGGCTTGGGCGTGGCCAGCTTCCGCGGCTTCCTGGCCGGCGCTTTTGCCACCGACCCCGATGCGCCTGCCCGTGCCGACGCCGCGGCCTTGCAGAAGCTGGACGCGGCGGCGCTGCGCGCGCTGTTTCAGGCCAGCCCCAGCAACCCCATGGTGGGCCTGGAAGGCCGCGCCGGTTTGCTGGTGCGCCTGGGTGCGGCCTTGGCCGATGAAGCCCGGCGCGGCGGTGGTGAAGCCCGCCCCGGCCTGCTGTTCGACCGCCTGACGGCCGGCGGCCGCAGCAGCGTGGCCGCCGCCGAGGTGCTGGCCGAGGTGCTGCGCGTGTTGTCGCCGGTGTGGCGCAGCGGCAGCGTGGTGCAAAGCCTGCCCGCGGGCGACGTGTGGCCGCACCGTTTTGCCGGCGCCGCCAGCCCCTTTGTGGACGGTGGTGACGACGGCATCGACCGCGCCACGCCGGGGTTTGTGCCCTTCCACAAACTCAGCCAGTGGCTGACCTATTCGCTGCTGGAACCATTGCAGTGGGCCGGCCTGCAGGTCACCGGCCTGGACGCGCTGACCGGCCTGCCGGAGTACCGCAACGGCGGCCTGCTGCTGGACAGCGGTGTGCTGCGCGTGCGGCAGCCGGCGTTGCTGGCCAAACGCTGGACGCCGGGCGACGAGTTCATCATCGAGTGGCGCGCGCTCACCGTCAGCCTGTTGGACGAACTGGCCACCGCCGTGCGCCAGCGCTTGGGCCTCACGGCCGAACAGCTGCCGCTGGCCTGTGTGCTGGAAGGCGGCACCTGGGCCGCGGGCCGGCAGATCGCCGCCGAGCTGCGTCCGGGCGGGGGGCCGCCGCTGCAGATCGACAGCGATGGCACGGTGTTTTGACGCCGTCCACACCAGGGGTTAGCGTTTTGCAGCCGGTGGCAGAAACCTTTGGCGAACGGTTGCGACACTGGCGCCAACACCGCGGCTGCAGCCAGCTGACGCTGGCGCTGGACGCGGGCGTGTCCACGCGCCACCTGAGCTGGCTGGAAACCGGCAAGGCCCAGCCCAGCCGCGCCATGGTGCTGCGCCTGGCCGAACGCCTGGACCTGCCGCCGCGCGAACGCAACGCCTGGCTGGTGGCCGCGGGGTACGCGCCCTTGTTCAGCGAACAACCCTTGCAGGCGCCGGCCATGCAGGGCCTGCGCCAGGCCTTGCAGCGCTTGCTGGACGCGCACGAACCTTGGCCGGCCTTGGCGGTGGACCGCCACTGGAACCTGGTGGCGCACAACCGCCTGGTGCCGCTGCTGATGGCCGGCGCAGCGCCGGCCTTGTTGCAGCCGCCCATCAACGTGCTGCGCCTGTCGCTGCACCCCGACGGCCTGGGCGCGCAGGTGGCCAACCTGCCGATGTGGCGCGCCCATGTGCTGGAGCGCCTGCAACGCCAGGTGCACAGCACCGGCGACCCGGTGCTGCAGGCCCTGCACGCCGAACTGCAGGCCCTGCCTTGGCCACCGGGCCAAAGCCCGGGGGTGTCTGACGGTGCCGACACCGCCGTGCCGCTGCACGACGTGGCCGTGCCGCTGACGCTGCACAGCCCCCTGGGCCGGCTGCAGTTCATTTCCACCATCACCGTGTTCGGTGCCCCGCACGACGTGACGGTGGCCGAACTGGCGGTGGAAACCTTTCTGCCGGCCGACGAGGCCACGGCCGCGCGCCTGCGCGCGCTGGCCGGCGACCTGGTGCCCGCCGCCGCCTGAAGCGGGGGCTGCGGGCGGCAGGGGGCGCTCAGGCGGCCTGCAGCGTGGCGCCAGGGCGTCCAGGCCGCGCGGCCCACAGGCCGGCGGCGAACATCGCCGCAAACAGCGTGTTCAGCAGCGCGTTTTGCCAGGCGCCCTGGGCCAGCGAGTGCAGGCTGTCGGGCACGTACCAGGTCAGGATGGACAGGGCCATCACCTGCCAGGCTTCGCGTGGTGCGGCACGCCACAGCCGGTGCACCAGCCAGGCCAGGCCCATGGCCCAGCCGATCATCACGCCGCCCAGCACCCCGTGCAGCAGCCGCGCGTAGCCGCGGGCTTCGGCCGGCCAACCGGCGATGCGTTGTGGGTCGCCGAAGATCAACCAGCCAAAGCCGGCCTCGGTGGCACCGGGGGCCAGGATCAGCACCGCGCCAAACAGCACGGTGCCGGCGCACACGGTCAACAACCAGGTTCTGGAATCCATGGGGAGCCTTTCTGGCCGCGCCTGCGGCCGGGGTGGGTGGATGGGATGTGGCACCATGGTTGCTACACCTCGGCGTGGCGTCGATGACCTGCCAGGTCATGGCCCCATGGTCCGCACGTCCGCCCGCCCTGCCAGGAGAAGCCCGCCCCATGTCCACCGTCGCCCCCGTCACCGTCGTCAGCCACCCGCTGGTGCAGCACAAGCTCACGCTGATGCGCCAGAAAGACCTCAGCACCAACAGCTTCCGCCGGCTGCTGCACGAGATCGCCATGCTGATGGCCTACGAGGTGACGCGCGACATGCCCATGCAGCTGATCGACATCGAAACGCCGCTGGAGCCCATGCGCTCGCCGGTCATCGAAGGCCGCAAGACCGTGTTCGTGGTGGTGATGCGCGCCGGCAGCGGTTTCCTGGACGGCATGCTGGAGGTGGTGCCCGGTGCGCGTGTGGGCCACATCGGCCTGTACCGCGACCCCAAGACCCTGGTGGCCGTGGAGTACTACTTCAAGATGCCCAGCCACATGCACGAGCGCGATGCCGTGGTGCTGGACCCCATGCTGGCCACCGGCAACTCCGCCGTGGCGGCCGTGGAGCGGCTGAAGGAAACCGGGCCGAAGTCCATCCGTTTCGTCAGCCTGGTGGCCGCGCCTGAAGGCATTGCCAACATGCAGCAGCACCACCCCGACGTGCCCATCTACACCGCGGCCATCGACCGCGAACTCAACGACCACGGCTACATCGTGCCGGGCCTGGGCGACGCCGGCGACCGCATCTTCGGCACGCGCTGAGTCGGGGCGCCACCGCAAGCGGCGTCGGCGGCGTTTATGCTGGCGCCCCAAATGGGCGGTGACGCGGTGCCTGAGTCCGGCGCACGTTGCAAACGCCTGGCGCAGGGAGGCGCGCGGTGATGGGTTGTTTCGGGCGCCATTGGCGGGGCGAGTTGTCGCTGCCCGTCGCGTTCTGGGTCAACAACGGGCTGCTGTGGTTGCCACTGGGCGTGGCGCTGGGGCTGGTGGCCGCCTGGGCGCAGGCTTGGGGCGAGGGCCTGCAGGGGGCCGCGATCGCCACGCTGGTGTTGGGCGCTGGCACCGCCTTTTCGGGGATCTGGGGGCCGGTGGGGGCCTGGCGCAGCGCGCTGCGCTACCGCGACGAAGGCGGCTCCGGCCTGTGGGCCGGCTTGACGCAGGCGCTGATGGCCCTGAGCCTGCTGGGCACGGCCCTGGTGCTGGCGGTGGACGTGTTGCCGGAACTGCCCGACCAATGGCGGCTGGCGCGTGGCCATGACCCCTTGGGCGCCACCCGGTTCGAGCTGCTGCCCGACGGCCGCAGCCTGCGCATGAGCGGCCCCATCAGCATGGGGGCGTCCCGCCAGTTGTCGCAGGCGCTGGCGCAAGCCCCGGGCGTGCGCCGGGTGTTGCTGGACTCGCCCGGCGGCCGTTTGTTTGAGGCGGATGCCATGGCCGCGCAGTTGCGCGCCCGCGGGGTGCAGACCCGCGTCACCGGCACCTGCGCCAGCGCTTGCACGCTGGTGTTCTTGGCCGGCCAGCCGCGCACCTTGGCGCCCGAGGCGCGCCTGGGTTTCCACCGCGCCAGCGTGGAAGGCGCCAACCCGCTGCACGAGGCCTTGGCCAACCGCAAGCTGGCCGATCTGTACGAGGCGGCCGAGCTGCCACCGGCCTTTGTGCGCCAGGTGCTGCGCACGCCGGCCTGGGGCATGTGGTTCCCCACGCTGACCGAATTGGTGAACGCCAGTGTGCTGCCAGCCCCGAGCTTGCGGCCCGGCCTGGACCCCCAGCTGCCGCCGGACGCCCCGCTGGCCGTCTACACCGAAGCCCTGGCCGACAACGTGCTGTGGCGCGCGCTGGACCAGCGCCAGCCCGGCGTGTTGACCCACACCGCCTCAGCCCTGCACGGGCTTCGACAAGCCGGTGCCAGCGTGGCCGAGGCCGAGGGCGCGGCCCAGGCGCTGGCCATGTCCAGCCTGCCGCAGGTGTTGCGCGGGGCCCCTGGCCCGGCCCAGGAGAGGTTCCTGGCCTTGCTGACGGCCGACCTGCGGCAGCGTGCCCAGATGCCCACGCACGCGCCAGACCGGGCGCTGGCCGAGGCCGAATGCGCCCAGCTGCTGGCCCGCGTGCGTGCGCCCGAGGCGGCGCTGCCGGGGGTGCCCGCCGGTGCGCCTGGGGTGGCGGCCGCGGCGTCTTCGCCCGCGCTGGCCTGGCCGGCGCCCTGGGTGGGCTGGATGCAGGCCAGTCTGTTGGACGACGCCGAGCCCGACCCGGCGCGTCCGCTGTCGGCGCTGGAAGCCGAGGTGCTGCTGCGCGAGCTGGGCCCGCGTGCGCCCGAGCGTCTGCGCGGCCTGGGGCAGGGGCACGGCAGCGCTGCGCTGGCGCTAACGGCCAAAAAGAGCGTTTCAGCGTCTGTGTGTCAGGACGCGGCGGCGCTGCTGGGCCAGGTGGCGGCCTTGCGCGGCCCGCAGCGTCGCTTGGCCGTGCGGCAGTGGTTGCAGGCGGCCGAGGCACGCCCTTGATCGGTGCACAGGCCGGCGGCCGAGCCGACCTGATGGTGCACAGGCCGGCTGTTCAGCCGACCTGATCGGTGCGCAGCCCGGCTGTCAAGCCGGGTTCGTGGAAATCCCGCGACACCGTCCGGCTGCCCGGCATCCGTCAGCCCGGCGTCACGGGCCCTTCGATAGAATGAAATCACAACCGGCCCGCGTGGCCCCACAAGCCTGCAGACCCCGTCCATGAAACTCATCGGTTCCCTGACCAGCACCTACGAGCGCAAAGTGCGTGTGGTGATGGCCGAGAAGAAGCTCGATTTCCAGTTCGTGCTGGAAGACGTGTGGGGCACCGACAACGTGCTCAAGAGCAACCCGCTGGGCAAGGTGCCTTGCCTGGTGATGGAAGGCGGCGAGGCCGTCTTTGATTCGCGCGTCATCGTCGAATACATAGACACCTTGTCGCCCGTGGGCAAGCTGATGCCGCCCACCGGCCGCGAACGGGTGGAAGTGCGCACCTGGGAAGCCCTGGCCGACGGCGTGCTGGACGCCGCCATCCTGGCCCGCCTGGAAGCCACCTGGCATGGCCGCAGCGAAGCGCAGCGCTCGCAGGCCTGGATCGACCGCCAGATGAGCCGCGTCGACGCCAGCCTGAAGGCCATGAGCCAGGGCTTGGGCGACAAACCCTGGTGCACCGGCAACCACTTCACGCTGGCCGACATCGCCGTGGGCTGCGCCCTGGGTTACCTGGACTTCCGCTTTTCGGCCATCGCCTGGCGCGAGGCCTACCCCAACCTGGCCAAGCTGGCCGAAAAACTGGCCACGCGGCCCAGCTTCGCCGACACGCTGCCGCCGGTGGCCTGACGCTGCGGCGGTGTGCTCAAAAACCGGGCCACGTGCCCGGTTTTTTTCTGTCCTACCGGGCCACGTGCCCGGTTTTTTTGTGCCCTACCGGGCCACCAGTCCGGCTTTTCATGGCCTCTATGGGCCGGCCTTGCCCCTCAGGGCACGAAGGCCAGGAACAAGAAGGCGCCGAACACCAGCAGGTGCACCGCCCCCTGCATCAGGTGGGTGCGGCCCGAGCCCAGCGTGATGGCGCAGACCAGGCCCGTCATGCCCAGCATCACCAGGTCTTTGGCGCCCAGGCCCAGCACCAGGGGCAGGTCCAGCCACACGGCGGCGGCCACCACGGCCGGTACCGTCAGGCCGATGCTGGCCAGGGCCGAACCCAAGGCCAGGTTCATGCTGGTCTGCAAGCGGTTGGCACGGGCCGCACGCACGGCCGCCCAGGTCTCGGGCAACAGCACCAGCATGGCGATGAAGATGCCCACCACCGCCTTGGGGGCCTGTGCCGCCACCACCAGGGCCTCGATGCCTGGCGACAAGGCCTTGGCCAGCCCCACCACGGCCACCAGGGCCACGGGCAGCAGCAGTGCGCTGGTCCAGGCCGCGCGGGTGCTGGGCGGGTGGGCGTGCACGGCTTCGTTGGCGGCGTCGGCCGGCGGCAGGAAGTAGTCGCGGTGGCGCACGGTCTGCACGAACACGTACACCGCCCACAAGGCCAGCGAGCCCACGGCCACGAAGCCCAGTTGCGCTCCGGTGTACGTGCCTTCGGGTGAACTGGTGGTGTAGACCGGCAGCACCAGGGTCAGCGTGCACAGCACCACCAGGGCCGCCAGCGCCGGGCCGGTGCCGGCCACCTGGAAAGACTGCTCACGGTGGTGCCAGCCACCCACCAGCAGGCACAGGCCCACCACGCCGTTGGCGATGATCATCACCGCGGCGAACAGCGTGTCGCGTGGCAGCGTGGCCGTGGCGGCGCCGCCGCTGAGCATCAGCGAGATGATCAGCGCCACCTCGATGGTGGTGATGGCCAACGCCAGCACCAGGGTGCCGAAAGGCTCGCCCAGCTTGTGGGCCACCACCTCCGCGTGGTGCACGGCGGCGAACACCGCGGCCACCAAAGCCGTGGCGCACAGCAGCGACATCACCAGCCCGGGCGGGCCCAGCGTGAAGGCGGCCACCATCACGGCCAGCGCAGCGGGGGGCAGGATCAGGGGCCAGTGCATGGCCGCATTGTGCGGCGCCGGGCGGCCGGGGGTGGCCATGGCCCCATCGTCCATCGGTTTCTGGCAGCGACCGGCGCCGCCGCGTCACGCGGGTCGTTCAGGCGCTGGCCACCACTTCACCCACCAGCACCGACGGCGGCGGGCGGCGCGCGGCCTCGAAACTGTCGCTGCGCGCCAGCGGCCAGTACTGGCTGAACACCTTGTGCGGCCACGCGCCGCGGCCTTCGGCGGCGGCCAACAAGGCGCCGGGCTGCACGAAGCTCAGCTGGTTGGCCAGCAGGCGCACCTCGCCATCGACCATGCGGCGCACGATGTGGGCGGCCGTGATGCGGTTGGGGTGGGTCAGCCCGGCGGCTTGCACCAGTTCCTGCAGCGCGTGCAAGGTGTTCTGGTGGAAGCGGAACACGCGTTCGGCCTTGTCGGGCACCACCAAGGCTTTCTGGCGCTGCGGGTCTTGGGTGGTCACGCCCGTGGGGCAACTGCCGGTGTGGCAAGCCTGGGCTTGGATGCAGCCCAGCGCGAACATGAAACCGCGCGCGGCGTTGCACCAGTCGGCGCCCAGGGCCATCATCCGTGCGATGTCGAAGGCGCCCACCACCTTGCCGGCGGCACCCAGCTTCACACGGTGGCGCAGGTTCAGCCCGGTCAGCGTGTTGTGCACCAGCAGCAGGCCGTCCTGCAGCGGTGCGCCCACGTGGTCGGTGAACTCCAGCGGCGCCGCGCCGGTGCCGCCCTCGGCGCCGTCCACGACGATGAAGTCCGGCACGATGCCGGTGTCCAGCATGGCCTTGGCGATGGCGAACCATTCCCAGGGGTGGCCGATGCACAGCTTGAAGCCCGTGGGCTTGCCGCCCGACAGCACGCGCAGCTTCTCGATGAACTGCAGCAGTTCGGCCGGGGTGTTGAAGGCGCTGTGGCGCGCCGGGCTCACGCAGTCCACGCCGATGGGCACGCCGCGGGCTTGCGCGATCTCGGCCGTCACCTTCGGGCCGGGCAGCACACCACCGTGCCCGGGTTTGGCGCCCTGGCTGAGCTTGAGCTCGATCATCTTCACCTGCGGGTCGCAGGCGTTCTCGACAAAGCGCGCTTCGCTGAACGTGCCGTCGTCGTTTCTGGAGCCGAAGTAGCCGCTGCAGATCTCCCAGATCAGGTCGCCGCCGTGCACGCGGTGGTGCACGCTGATGCTGCCTTCGCCGGTGTCGTGCGCGAAGCCGCCTTTTTTCGCGCCCTGGTTCAGGGCCAGCACGGCGTTGGCACTCAGCGCGCCAAAGCTCATGGCCGAGATGTTGAAGATGCTGGCGTCGTAGGGCTGCGTGCAGCTGGCGCTGCCGCCACCGATGCGCACGCGAAAGTCGTGGCTGGTCAGCACCGTGGGCACCATGGAATGGTTGATCCACTCGTAGCCGCTGGCGTGCACGTCCAGCTGGGTGCCAAAGGGGCGTTTGTCGGGTTCGCCCTTGGCGCGCTGGTAGACCAGGCTGCGCTGCTGGCGAGAAAACGGCGCGGCTTCGTTGTCGCTTTCGATGAAGTACTGGCGCATCTCGGGCCGGATGAACTCCAGCAGGAAACGCAGGTGGCCGATGACCGGGTAGTTGCGCAGCACCGAATGCCGTGTCTGCCGCACGTCGCGCCAGCCCAGCAGCACCAGGGCCCCGCACACCAGGGCCCAGCCTTCACCTTGCCCGGTGATGACCCACCCCAGCAGCGCCAGCAAGCCCAGCACCGCGCTGGCCAGCCAGGCCGTGTAGCGCACCGGAAAGTGTGCGTCGATCTTGTGCAGCCAGGCGTGCATGGTGTCTCCTGCTGACCGCGGGCGCTGCCGTGGAAACGGCCGGTGGCCGGCGGTGTTGCCGGCCCTGCGGTGCGCTGCGGTGGGACCTGCATGTTAGCCACGTCAGCCGGTCGTCCGAAGGCCGCATCAACGGGGGCAACACCCGCTATTTCTGCGGCTGTGCCCCCGGCAGGGCGGTACCGGGACAGGGGCCTGGCTGGCTATAATTTGCGGCTTCAGCGCCGATTTGTTCCAGATTGCGGGCGCTTCAACAAATGCCGCTAAAGGGGACGCCGAAGAACCCGGTGCCCGCTTTGCGGCGCCGGGTTTTTTCATGGCCTCCTACGGACGCACCACCGCGCAGACCGCGCACTTCGACGAGCCGCTGCCCTTGCGCAGTGGCGCCGTGCTGCCCGCTTACGACCTGGTCTACGAGACCTACGGCACGCTGAACGCCGACCGCAGCAACGCCGTGCTGGTGTGCCACGCGCTGAACGCCAGCCACCACGTGGCCGGCGTGGACGACCGCGGCGCCACCGGCTGGTGGGACAACCTGGTGGGCCCGGGCAAACCGCTGGACACCGACCGCTTTTTCGTCATCGGTGTGAACAACCTGGGCAGCTGTTTCGGCAGCACCGGCCCCATGCACCTGAACCCGGCCACCGGCCGCGTGTGGGGCGCCGATTTTCCCGTGGTGACGGTGGAAGACTGGGTGGACGCGCAGGCCCGCCTGGTGCAGCGCCTGGGCATCACGCAACTGGCCGCGGTGCGGGGCGGCAGCCTGGGCGGCATGCAGGCCCTGGCCTGGACGCTGCGCCACCCGGAGAAGCTGCGCCACTGCGTGGCCGTGGCCACGGCGCCCAACCTCAGCGCGCAGAACATCGCCTTCAACGAGGTGGCCCGCCGCGCCATCACCACCGACCCGGACTTCCACGCCGGCCACTTCTACGAACACGGTGTGCTGCCCAAGCGCGGCCTGCGCGTGGCACGCATGATCGGCCACATCACCTACCTCAGCGACGACGCGATGGAACAGAAGTTCGGCCGCGAACTGCGCTCCGCCGAGCTGGGGTATTCCACGCAGGACATCGAGTTCCAGATCGAAAGCTACCTGCGCCACCAGGGCGACAAGTTCAGCGAGTACTTCGACGCCAACACCTACCTGCTGATCACGCGCGCGCTGGACTACTTCGACCCCGCGCGGGAACACGGCGGCGACCTGTCGCGCGCCTTTGCCCACCTGCGCGACCGGCGCCCGGGCCTGGGCTTCTTGGTGGTGAGCTTCACCACGGACTGGCGCTTCTCGCCGGCGCGCAGCCGCGAGGTCGTCAAGGCCTTGGTGGACAACCGCGTGGACGTCAGCTATGCAGAGATTGCCGCGCCGCACGGCCACGACGCCTTCTTGCTGGACGACCCGCGCTACCACCAGGTGATGCGGGCTTACTTCGAACGTGTGTGGCGTTCGGCGCCCACAGCCGCGGTGCTGCAAGGGGCCTTGTCATGAGCGACCGCAAAGACCTGGAAACCATCGCCGCCCTGGTGCCCGAAGGCAGCCGGGTGCTGGACCTGGGCTGTGGCAGCGGTGAGCTGCTGGCCTGGCTGCAGCAGCACAAGGGCTGCACCGGTTACGGTGTGGAGATCGACGACGCCAAGGTGCACGCGGCCGTGCAGCGCGGTGTCAACGTGGTGCAGCTGAACCTGGACGAAGGCCTGGCGCTGTTCGACGACCGCAGCTTCGACGTGGTGCTGCAGCTCGACACCCTGCAGCACCTGCGCAACACCGAACACATGCTGCGTGAAACCGCGCGTGTGGGCCGCATTGGCGTGGTCAGTTTTCCCAACTTCGCGCACTGGCCCAACCGCCTGGCCGTGGTGCGCGGGCGCATGCCCGTCACCCGCGTGCTGCCCTACCAGTGGTACGACACGCCCAACATCCGTGTCGGCACCTTTGCCGACTTCGAAGTGCTGGCGCGCAAGACCGGTCTGCGCGTGACCGACAGCTTCGGCCTGCAAGGCGGCGAGGTGGTGCGCCGCTGGCCCAACCTGCGCGCCAGCGTGGCGGTGTTCAGGTTCGAAAGCGCCTGAACGGCAGGGCCAGCGCGCCCGGGGGGCAGGCTCAGGCCCGGGGCAACTGCACCGTGAAGCAGGCGCCTTCGCCGGGCGCACTCTGCACGCCGATGTGGCCGCCCATGGCCAACACCAGCTGGCGGCACAGCGCCAGGCCCAGGCCGGTGCCGGGCACGGTGGTGTGCTGGGCCCCGGCGCGTTCGAAAGGCTGGAACAGCTGGGCTTGCTGGGCTTCGCTGAGGCCGGCGCCGCTGTTGCTGACCTGAACCTGCCATTGCTGTGGGTCACCGTCGACCGCACCCCACTGCACCTGCACCCAGCCTTCGGGCTGGTTGTACTTCAGCGCGTTGCCCATCAGGTTGCTCAGCACCTGCTTGAGCCGCGTGCGGTCGGCCATCACTTGGTGCTCGCCTTCGATCTGCAGGCGCACCTGCAGCCCTTGCTGCTGGGCCTGCTGGGCGTGCATCTGCCAGGCCTCGTGCACCAAGGTGCCCAGGGCCACCGCCTGGGTGTTGAACTGCAGCTGGCCACTGCGCGCGCTGGACAGTTCCAGCAGGTCGTTCACCAGGTCCAGCAGGTGCTGGCCGCTGTCCACCACCGCTTGTTGCCAGGCTTGTTGCCGCTCGCTGCCCAGGCGTGCCTGCGCGAGCAGCTGCGAAAAGCCCAGGATGGCGTTCAGCGGTGTGCGCAGTTCGTGGCTGACCCGCGACAGGAAGGCCACCTGGGTGGCCTGGGCCTGGGCCAGCTTGGCGGCTTCCAGGCGCAGCGCCTGCGCGGCGTGGCGTTCGCTGATGTCGGTGTGTGTGCCGATCATGCGCAGCGGCCGGCCGTCCGCGGCACGCGCCACCACCAGGCCGCGCGACAACACCCACACCCAGTGGCCGTCGCGGTGGCGGATGCGGTGCTCGTTCTCGTAGCGGGGCGTCTCGCCTCGGAAGTGCGCATCGCGCGCGGCCTGCATCGCCGGCACGTCTTCAGGGTGGGTCAGGCCGTCCAGCGCGTCGGGGCGGCCGTTGTGGTCGGCCGGCTGCAGACCGAAGATCTGCAGCAGCCGGGGCGACACCGTCTCCCGCTGGCCCACCAGGTCCCAGTCCCACAGGCCATCGCCCATGGCCTCCAGGGCCTGTGTCCAGCGCGTGTCTTCGGCCGCCTGCTGCGGAGCGCCCGCGCCGGCGTCAACCGGGGTGGGTGGCGGTGGGAGCGCGGTGGACATCCGCGCATTGTCGCCCGTGGGCCCGGGTCCAACCGGGGCGCCGTGCGGACAGGGGGGGTGCGCGTCAGACGCGTTCCACCGGCGCCAGCGGGGCAAAGGCCGCGGCCTGCTTGTGTTTCCAGGCGTCGATGGCCAAGGCCATTTCGTCGATGTCGAAGATGGCGCTCTGCAGCAGCGTCATCTGCTCCAGCGCGGCGCCGGTGGGGTGGTCGATGGCGTAGGTCAGCGCCTGCTTGCTGCCGGCCACGGCCAGCGGGCTCTTGGCGGCGATCTCGCCGGCCAGCGCCATTGCGTGGTCCAGCGTGGCCGCAGCGTCGGGCAGCACGGCGTTCACCAAGCCGGTCTGCAGCGCACGTTCCGCGCCCACGCGGCAACCGGTGTAGGCCATCTCGCGCGCCACGGCCGGGGGCACCAGCTTGGGAAGGCGCTGCAGCACGCCCAGGTCGGCGGCCATGCCGATGTGGATTTCCTGCACCGTGAAGAAGGCGTCGGCGCTGCACACGCGCAGGTCGCAGGCCGCGGCGAGGTCCAGCGCGCCGCCGATGCAGCCCCCTTGGACGGCGGCAATGATGGGAAAACGCGCTTCTTCCAGCACGTCGAAACAGCGCATCAGCTGGCGCAGGCCGTCCTGGAAGGCCAGGCGGGCGCGCGCATCGCCGGTGTTCAGCATGGGCATGCCGCCGGCGAACACGTCCAGCGCCATGCCCGCGCTGAAGTGTTTGCCGGTGGACGAGATGACCAGCACCCGCGTGCGGCCTTCGGCGTTCAGCGCCTGCACCACGTCGCGCAGCGCCGGGAAGAACGGCGGCGCCATGGTGTTCAGCCGCTCGGGCCGGCACAGCTGCAGGTGGGAAACGCCCTCGGCGGGGTGGTCCAGGCGGAAGAAGTCGGTGCTCATGCGCTGCAGCATAAGGCGACCGTGGTGGAATGCGCCCCCATGGACACCCGCACTGCCCCCGCCCACCGTTCTGGCCTGCCGTCGGCCGCCGCCGCCTGCGCCCAGGCGCCCGCCGCCCAGCCCCTGCCGCCGCTGCGCACCGCCGACGGCCTTCAGCTGCACGTGGCCCACTGGCCCGCCACCGCACCGCTGCGTGGCAGCGTGCAGCTGGTGCACGGCTTGGGCGAACACCTGGGCCGTTATGCTGAACTGGCCCAGCGCCTGAACGCACTGGGCTGGCAGGTGGTGGCGCACGACCACCGCGGCCATGGCCGCAGCGAGGGCCGCCGCGGCGCCCTGCCCGACAGCGCCGCGCTGCTGGCCGACCTGGCCGCCGTGCTGGACCACGCCCGCCAGCACGCCCCGGCGCCGGGCCCGCGGGTGCTGCTGGGCCACAGCCTGGGTGGGCTGGTGGCCGGGCGCTTCGTGGCCGAAGCGCTGGCGGCGGCGCCGGCCGGGTGGTCGCGGCCGGTGGACGCGCTGGTGATGTCTTCGCCCGCGCTGGACCCCGGCATGAACGCCGCGCAGAAAGCCCTGCTGGCCGTGCTGGGCCCGCTGGCGCCAGGCCTGGCCGTGGGCAACGGCCTGAAGCCGGACTGGATCTGCAGCGACCCCGCCGTCGTGCAGGCCTATGTGCAAGACCCGCTGGTGCACGACCGCGTGACACCGCGCCTGGTGCGTTTCATCGTGGACGCCGGGGCCCAGGTGCTGGCGGCCGCCCCGGGCTGGCGCACGCCCACGCTGCTGCTGTGGGCCGGGGCCGACCGCTGCGTGGCCCCGGTCGGCAGTGCGGCCTTCGCCGCCGCGGCCCCCGCGGCCGTGGTGCAGGCGCAAGCCTTTGCCCCTCTGCGCCACGAGATCTTCAACGAACCCGACCGCGCCCCCGTGTTCGCCGCGCTGGAAGCCTGGCTGTCCGCGCGGCCAGGCCCCGCTTGACCGCCCGGCCGGCGCCGTGACAGCATCGCGGACAGCGCGCCGGGCAGGGCGCGTCCGGGTCCGCGGACAGGGTTGAACCCACCTGCCGGCCGTGGGTGTGCACCATCCGCGGCAACACCTGCCCCCACCCCCTGCACTCTGTGCGGCCTGCGACCGCGGACCCCAGGCGTCAACGCATGGAGGACGCATGTCCCAAGCTTCGACCCCCCGGGCCTTGCCCGAACGCCCCCACCTGGACCACCTGCGCCGCCAGGCCCGCGAACTGCTGCGCGCTTGGCGCGCCGGCCAGCCCGATGCGCTGGCGCGTGCCGCGCCCTGGGCACTGAACGCCACCGCACCGCAGCTCAGCCTGGCGCAGCTGGTCATCGCCCGAGAACTGGGCTGGCCCAGCTGGGCCCAGCTGGTGCACGAGGTGGAACGCCGCCAGGCCGCGGCGCTCAGCGACGCCGCGTTCACCGAGCGGGTGCTGGCCCTGGCCTGGGGCCGCGGCTGGGATGCGCCGCAGCCCGAACGCGCGCTGGCGCTGCTGAACAGCCGCCCGCAAGCCGGCGGCCTGTTGCTGGCCCTGGTGCAAGGCGACCTGCCCGCGGTGCAGCAGGCCCTGGCCGGGCGCGACCTGCACACGCCGCTGGCGCCCTGGCAGACCCCGCCGCTGGCCGCCGTGGCCTTTTCTTCGCTGGCCCGGCTGGACAGCCACCGGCCCGGCTTGCTGGCCACGCTGCAATGGTTGCTGGACCAGGGGGCCGACCCGAACAGTGCCCTGGTCGACCCCGACCCCCACGCTGACACCCACCCGCTGCCCGCCTTGTACGGCGCCATCGCCCGCGCGGCTTGCCTGCCCATGGTGCAGGCCCTGCTGCAGGCTGGCGCCCAACCCAACGACGGCGAGTCGCTGTACCACGCCACCGAACAGGCCGACCTGGGGTTCGTCGCCGCGCTGGTGGCCGCCGGCGCCCGCTGGCCGGGCACCAACGCCTTGTTGCGCCTGCTGGACCAGGCCCCACTGCCCGCCCTGCATCAGGCTCTGGCCCTGGGCGCCGACCCCAACGAGCGGGGCCCTGGTGGGCAAGCCGCCCTGCACCACGCGCTGCTGCGCGGCCGGCCCGCGGTGTTCGTGCAAGCCTTGCTGGACCATGGCGCCGACCCGCGGCATACCGACGACGCTGGCCACGATGCCGCTTGGTTCGCCCGCCGTGCTGGCGACGTGGCGACGCTGGCCCTGCTGCAGGCGCGCGGTGCGGCCAGCCCGGTGGACGCCCACCAGGCTTTCCTGGCCGCCTGCGCTGCGGGCGACGAGGCTGCGGCCCGCGCCCACCTGGCCCAGCACCCGCAGGCGCTGGCCGAGTGCAGCGAAGAAGACCTGCGCCTGCTGCCCGACCAGGCCCAGCGTGGCCATGCCGCTTCGGTGCGGCTGATGCTGGCCCTGGGCTGGCCCGTGGCCGTGCGCGGCGACTGGGACGCCAGCGCGTTGAACCAGGCCGCGTTCCGCGGCGACGCGGCCCTGGTCGCACTGCTGATCGCCCACGGCGCGCGTTGGGACGAGCCCAATGGCTTCGGTGGTGACGCCTTGGGCAGTTGCCTGCACGCCGCGTGCAACGGCCTGGCGCCCGACGGCGACCACGCTGCGGTGCTGGCGCAACTGCTGGCCCAGGGCGCCCCGGCGCCCGAAGACGACGACGACCTGCCGCCCGCGCTGCAGGCGGTGCTGGCCGAGGCCATGGCGCCGTCGCGCAGCGCCTGAGCGCGCGGCCGACAGCGGTTCTAACCTGCGGGGTTGGGGTGGGTCTGACCGGGCCCACCACACCCTGCCGCGGGCCTGGCTTGCGGTCGACCACCGTTGAAAGGGACACCCCCATGAACGCCCCCGCCCTGGCCCCTGAAGCCCAAGCCCTGGCCCAGTTCAGCGACCGCGCCTGGAACGAACGCATCGTGCCGGCGCTGACCGACTACATCGCCATCCCGGCCAAGAGCCCGATGTTCGACGCCGACTGGGCGAAGAACGCCTACATCGAACGGGTGGTGCGCGACGCCGCCAGCTGGGTGGAAAGCCGCCAGCTGCCGGGGCTGACGCTGGAAGTGGTGCGCATCGAAGGCCGCACGCCGGTGATCTTCTTCGAGGTGGCCAGCACCAAGCCCGGCAGCAGCGACACCGTGCTGATGTACGGCCACCTGGACAAGCAGCCCGAGTTCAACGGCTGGCGCAAAGACCTGGGCCCCTGGACGCCCAAGTACGAAGACGGCCTGCTGTACGGCCGCGGGGGGGCCGACGACGGTTATGCCGTCTACGCCGCCATCACCGCACTGGAAGCGCTGAAGGCGCAGAACACGCCACACCCGCGTGTGGTGGGCCTGATCGAGACCTGCGAAGAAAGTGGCAGCCACGACCTGCCGGCTTACATCGACGCGCTGAAGCCGCGCTTGGGCCAGGTGGGCCTGGTGGTTTGCCTGGACAGCGGCGCCGGCAACTACGACCAGCTGTGGCTGACCACCAGCCTGCGGGGCATGGTCAGCGGCGTGCTGAAGGTGGAGATCCTGAGCGAAGGCATCCACAGCGGCGACGCCTCGGGTCTGGTGCCCAGCAGCTTCCGCATCCTGCGCCACGTGCTGGACCGCCTGGAAGACAGCGCCACCGGCCGCCTGCTGCCCGAGAGCTTCCACTGCGCGTTGCCCGGCGCCCGCCTGGCCCAGGCCCAGGCCACGGCCGCCATCCTGGGCGACGAGGTGTGGAAACGCATGCCCTGGGCCTGCGGCGCCGACGGTGGCCCCACGCTGCCCACCACCACCGACCCCGTGGAAGGCCTGCTGAACCGCACCTGGCGGCCCACGCTCAGCGTCACCGGCGTGGAAGGTTTCCCCACGCTGCAGAACGCCGGCAACGTGCTGCGCCCCTACACGGCCTTCAAGCTGAGCCTGCGCCTGCCCCCGCTGGTGGACGGCAACGAGGCCAGCCTGAAGCTGAAAGCTCTGTTGGAAGACAACGCGCCTTACAACGCCAAAGTCACCTTCCACCCGGACGGCCGCGCCGGCGCGCTGGGCGCCACCGGCTGGAACGCGCCCGACCTGGCGCCCTGGCTGGAAAACGCGCTGAACAGCGCCAGCAACGCGCACTTCGGCGCGCCCTGTGGCTACATCGGCCAAGGCGGCACCATCCCGCTGATGAGCATGTTGCAGAAGGGCTTCCCCAAGGCGCAGATGATGGTCTGCGGCGTGCTGGGCCCCAAGAGCAACGCCCACGGCCCCAACGAGTTCCTGCACGTGCCCTACGCCAAACGCCTGACGGCCGCCGTGGCCGAGGTGGTGGCGGCCTGCCCTTGAGCAAGGGGCCTCAGTGGGCGCAGTCTGTGTGGGAGATTGACTGCGAAATCAACTTCGCAATCAATCTCGCAAGAAGCGCATAATGTTCATGCAAGTCAATCACTTGTGTGAACATTGAATGTCGCAAAATTGACCGCACTCTATAACGCGCCACACCAGTTTGAACCGCTGCTGCCTGCCCAGGCTCGGCAAGAAGAACTGTTGGCGCGTGCGCATGACCTGGCCATGGCCGCAGCCACCTTGGCCGGTCAGCCCATCGCGCCAGAACTGCGTGGCCTGTTGCGGGCCATGAACTCGTACTACACCAACCGCATCGAAGGCCAGCACACACGCCCGCACGAACTGGAGCAGGCGCTGCGCAAAGACTTCTCCAGCGACAGCGGTTTGGCCGCACGCCAGCGCCTGGCCCTGGCCCACATGGCGGCCGAAGCCGAACTGGAGCAGCACTACGCGGGCGAAGCCGGCGCTGCAGCGCTGTACAGCGAACAAGCCGTCTGCGCCGTGCACCGCAGCCTGTTCGCGCAGCTGCCCGCGGCCGACCTGGTCACCCCCCAAGGCGAGCCCATCGTGCCAGGCGCCTTGCGCCGCCGTGAAGTCAGCGTGGGCCGCCATGTGGCCCCCAGCGCGGACAGCGTGCCCACCTTCTTGGCGCGCTGGGCCTCGTTCTACGGCGGTGTGCGCCGCGGTGAAGCGGCCTGGCTGGCGGCCGCGGCGGCCCACCAGCGCCTGGGCTGGATTCACCCGTTTGTAGACGGCAACGGCCGGGTGATGCGTTTGCACACGCACACGCTGCTCAGCGCCCTGGGCTACACCGGCGGGCTGTGGTCGCCGCTGCGTGGTTTTGCGCGCAGCACCGAGCGTTACTACGCCCTGCTGGCCGCTGCCGACGAACCTCGCCGCGGCGACCTGGACGGCCGGGGCAACCTGAGCGAACAAGCCCTGGTGGACTGGGTGGCCTATGTGCTGGACACCTGCCTGGACCAGGTGCAGTTCATGCGCGGTCTGCTGAACCTGAGCCAGATGGAACAGCGCATCGCCGCCTGCCTGGCTTTTGAACAGAACGTGCAACGTTCAGGCGTGCGTTCGGAGGCGCTGCGGCACTTGCACTACCTGTTCCTGGCCGGTTTGCAGATCGAACGTGGCGAGTTCAAGCGCATGACGGGCCTGGGTGACCGCACGGCCGTCAACCTGCTGACGGCCTTGCTGCAACGCGGTTTGCTGAAGAGCGACAGCCCCCAGGGCAAGCTGCGTTTTGGCGTGCCCTTGCACGCCTTGCGCTTTTACTTCCCGGCGTTGTGGCCGGAGGCCGAGGCCGATTCACCCTGAGGCAGGGGCTCACCTGCCTCGTCGTGCCGCAGTTCATCCACCGGGCCGGTTTCCTGTGCCGGTTCGTCGCCCAGGGCAGGGGCGCTGGCCAGTGCTTCATCGGGCACGTCTTCGGTCAGGAAACCGCCGCTCTGGTGTGCCCACAGCTTGGCGTAATGCCCGCCCAGGGCCAGCAGTTCGGCGTGGCTGCCTTGTTCGACGATGCGGCCTTGTTCCAGCACGATCAGCTTGTCCATGCGCGCGATGGTGCTGAGCCGGTGGGCGATGGCGATCACCGTCTTGCCCTGCATCAGGCCGTTGAGCTGTTCCTGGATGGCGACTTCCACTTCGCTGTCCAGCGCGCTGGTGGCTTCGTCCAGCACCAGGATGGGCGCGTCTTTCAGGATGACCCGCGCGATGGCGATGCGCTGGCGCTGGCCGCCGCTGAGCTTCACGCCGCGTTCGCCGACCTGGGCTTCGTAGCCAGTGCGGTCTTTCCAGTCCTGCAGGTCGAGGATGAAGTCGTGCGCCTCAGCCTGCCGGGCCGCGGCTTCCACTTCCGCCTGCGTGGCGCCGGGGCGGCCGTAGGCGATGTTGGCGGCGATGCTCCGGTGCAGCAGCGAGGTGTCTTGCGTCACCATGCCGATGCTGCCGCGCAGGCTTTCCTGCGTGACGCTGCGGATGTCGTGGCCATCGATGCGCACGCTGCCGTGTTCCAGTTCGTGGAAGCGCAGCAGCAGGTTCACCAGCGTGCTCTTGCCCGCGCCCGAGCGCCCCACCACGCCCACACGTTCGCCGGGGCGGATGTGCAGGTTCAGGTTGTCCAGCACCTTGCGGCCGTCGTTGCGGCCGTAGGTGAAGGTGACGTTCTCGAAGCGGATCTCACCGTGTTCCACCTGCAGTTCGCGCGCCTCGGGCGCGTCCACCAGCTTGTGCGGCACGGCGATGGTCTCCATGCCTTCTTGCACCACGCCGATGTTCTCGAAGATGCCGGTCACTTCCCAGCTCACCCAGCCGGCCACGTTGACGATCTGCCAGGCCAGCGGCAAGGCCGTGGCCACCAGGCCGGCGCTGATGCTGCCGTTGGCCCACAGCGTGACACCGATGACGGCGGTGCTGGTCAGCATGGCCGCGTTCAGCAGCGTCAGCGTGGCCATGAACTTGGTCGTCAAACGCATGTGCGCGGCCAGGGCCGCGTGGTGCTCGTCGATGATGTCGCGCACGTAGGCGTCTTCGTCGCGGGCGCGCGAGAACAGCTTGACGGTGAGGATGTTGGTGTAGCTGTCCACCACCCGCCCCATCACACCCGAGCGCAGTTCGCTGGCGGCGCGCGCCAGGTCACGCATGCGCGGCACGAAGTGGCGCAGGAACAGGATGTAGGCCACGAACCAGCACACCGTGGGCAGGGCCAGGCGCCAGTCGGCCTGGGCCATCAGCGCCAGCGTGGTGACGCCGTAAACGATGATGTACCAGATGGCGCGGATGCAGCTGACCACGCTCTCGCGCACCGCGTTGGCGGTCTGCATCACGCGGTTGGCGATGCGGCCGGCGAAGTCGTTCTGGAAGAAGGGCCAGCTCTGGCGCACCACGTGCCAGTGGCTTTGCCAGCGGATCAGGCAGGTCACGCTGGGCAGCACGGCGTTGTTGCGCACCAGGTTGTCGGCCACCAGCAGCAGCGGGCGCAAGAACAGCACGATGGCGGCCATGCCCAGCAGGCTGGGCAGCGCGGCTTCGAATGCCGCGCGGCGGTCGCTGGCCTGCATCAGCGTGACCAGCTTGCCGATGAACACCGGGATCAGCGTGTCGATCAGCGCCACACCCAGGCCGGTGACGAACAGCGTGATGAACAGGCCCTTGGTCTGGCGCACGTAGTGCCAGTAGAACGCCAGCAGGCCGGCCGGGGGCTGGCCACCGGTGCGGGCCGTGGGCCGCACCAGGGTTTCGAAGAAGGCAAACATCAAAAGCAAAACCGTCCGGGGCCTGGTGGGCACCGGACGGTCGTGAGGGTGGGGATGCGGGCATTGTGACCCGCTGGCCGGTTTGGCGCATCCCCTGCCGGTAGGCCGCTGGTGCGGCGCTGTTCCAGCGCTCAGGCCGTTGGAGCGGCCTGTTCCAGCGTTCAGGCCGTTGGAGCGGCCTGTTCCAGCGTTCAGGCCGCCGGGTTGAAGGTCATCACGCCGCGCTTGGGGGCGGTGCGGGCGGCGGCGCGCACTTCTTCGCGAGTCAGCGTGCTGTTGGCCACCGCCGGGGCTTCGTACTGCTCGTCCACGGCCACGAACTGGCCGGTGTGGCGGGCGGTGATGACTTCGGCGCGCACTTCGGCGCGGGTCTTTTGCGCGGTGAAGGCGCTGTGGTCGACGGTGATGTCGTCGGCCATGGCGGCGGTGCCGGCGAAAGCGATGGCGGCGAAGGCGATGATTTGCTTGGCGTTCATGATGAATCTCCGAAAGAAAGTGGTGTGAAGGTCGGGGTCTGCCGGGAGGTCGGTGCGCTGTTCACAGCGCGCCCGGCGGGCCGGCTTCGATGGGTCTTTCTGCTGTCTGGCTCATCGATGGGATGAACTGTAGAGATTGCATTGACGGGAATAAATGGCGCGCAATGAAACTCGTCATTCCGCTTTGAGGAATAAAGGCGTGGTGGCCGCGCCCGGGGCCGGGCAGGGCCTCGCAGACAATCGCCCCATGCCTACGACCGCCGCTACCGCCGCCGCCCTTCCCGATGCACACCCAGCCACGGCCAGCCCCGCGCCGGTGTTGATCGCCGGTGGCGGCATCGGCGGCCTGGCCTTGGCGCTGACGCTGCACCAGATCGGCGTGCCCTGCTGTGTGCTGGAAGCCGTGCCCCAGCTGCAGCCGCTGGGTGTGGGCATCAACCTGCAGCCCAACGCCGTGCGCGAACTGTTCGACCTGGGCCTGGACGCGCCGGTGCTGGACGGCATCGGCATCCCGGTGCAGGAATGGGCCCTGGTGGGCCGCAACGGCCACGAGGTGTACGCCGAACCCCGTGGCCTGCAGGCCGGTTACCGCTGGCCGCAGTACGCGGTGCACCGTGGCCAGTTGCAGATGCTGTTGGCTCGCACCGTGCAACAGCGCCTGGGGCCGCAGGCGCTGCGCCTGGGCCAGCGTGTGGTGGGCTATCGGCAGGACGAACAAGGCGTGGTGGCCGAGTTGCAGCACCACGACGGCCAGCGCAGCGAACTGCGCGGTGCGCTGCTGGTGGCCGCCGACGGCCTGCATTCGGCCGTGCGGGCGCAGATGCACCCGCAGCAGCCGCCCATCCACTGGGGCGGCGCCATCATGTGGCGGGGCACTTCACAGGGCCGGCCCATCCGCACCGGTTCATCCTTCGTGGGCCTGGGTTCCTTGCGCCACCGCGTCGTGCTGTACCCCATCACGCCGGCCGACCCCGCCACGGGCCTGGCCACCATCAACTGGATCGCCGAGATCACCGTCGACAACGCCCAGGGCTGGGCCCAGGGCGACTGGAACCGGCGTGTGGCGCTGCAAGACTTTGCGCACCACTTCGACGGTTGGAACTACGGCTGGCTGGACGTGCCGGCCATGCTGCGGGGCGCCCAGGCCATCTACGAGTACCCGATGATCGACCGCGACCCGGTGCCCACCTGGGTGCAAGGGCGCGTGGCGTTGATGGGCGACGCGGCGCACGTGATGTACCCGGTGGGCAGCAACGGCGCCAGCCAGGCCATCGTCGACGCGCGTGTGCTGGGCGCGGCTTTCCTGCGCCACGGCGTGGGCCCGGCGGCACTGCGCGCTTACGACGACCAGCTCTGCGCCGACGTCTCGGCCCTGGTGCTGCGCAACCGCGGCAGCGGCCCGTTCGGCCTGCTGGGCGAGGTGGAAGCGCGCTGCGGCGGGGTGTTCGACGACATCAACGCCGTGATGCCCGCCGCCGAACGCGAGGCCTACATGGCGCGCTACAAAGCCGCCGCTGGTTTTGCCATCGAAACGCTGAACAGCGCCGCACCCACCATCGCCCCGGGCGCGCGGGTGGCGGGCTGAAGAGGCCCTGAACCGAGGCGTCACAAGGTGTGAAGGAACCGTCGCGAGCGGGCTCAGCTTGGGTTGAGCAGCGCAGCCGTACACCCGTACGGCGAGGTGAGCCCGGACGGGAGACAGCACCTGCGTGCTGTCTCTCGCCTGGCGAACCCCGACCCGCCTGCATGCGGGTCGGGTGGCAGGCCCGAGATGTGCCCGCGCAGCAGGTTCGTTCACACCTTGTCAGCCCAGGTCGTAGAGGTTCAACCGCACGCGGTCGGCCAGGCGTTCACCGCTGGCCACCAGCATGCGGCGGTTCAGGTGCAGCCAGGCCGGCGCCCCGGTGGTCAGCCGCACCAGGGTGCGGAAGAAGTAGGCGGCGGGCGGCACGGCCTCGCCGGCGGACAAGCGGGCCATCACCTCGGGGGGGCCGTGGCGCAGGCCGTCGCTGCGCACCTCCACCAGGGCGCCGTCGTCGGTGGCCACCACGTAGTGCGCGGCGATCTCCAGCACGCCGTCCTGGCGCAGGATCTGCCAGTCCACGCCACCGGGCAGGATGCGCCCGCTGAGCCCTGGGCCGCTGACCTGGCCGCCCAGCAGCGGCACGCAGCGGCGTTCGCCCAGCGGCGCCGGGCCCAGGTTGGTCAGCGGGCCGACCAGGCAATCCACCTGCGCAAAGGGCTGCAGCGCGGGCGCGGGGGGGAAGTCTCGGATGGGCACGGGCGTCTTCAGAAACTAGAGTGCTGCGCATGATGCGTGCACCGATGCCCGGCTGGCAGCCCTCCCGGAGGATGACAGCCCACCCCCTGCAGACCAGCCCATGAACACCCAGGCCGCGCTGTGTGCGGTGGTCCAGCAGCTGGGCCGCCCCGACTTCCAACACCAGGCGCTGGCGGCCTTGCAGCCCGTGTTGCGCGCGGGTTCCTGGTCGGTCTACAGCCTGCGGCCGCAGCAGCGGCCGGCGCTGCACCTGTCGGCCACCTGGCAGGGCGCCGACCACACCCAGGCCTGCTTCCAGGCCTATGCCCAAGGCCTGTACCTGCGCGACAACAGCTTCGACCCGGTGCGCCGGCTGCCGGCCCAGCCCCTGGTGTCGTCCATGCGCGCCGAGGCCGCGCCCACGCCCGAGCACCGCGATGCGGTCTACCGCGCCCACGGCATCCTTGAGCGGCTCTCGGTGGCCGCGGTGCAGCCCGACGGCAGCCTGCTGGCCGTCAACCTGTACCACCACGATCACCAAGGCCCCTTCCAGGCCGCCGAACGCCAGGCTTTCACGGCCATGGCGCCGCTGTTGCACAGCCTGGTGTGCAAGCACCTGGAACTGGCCGCCGGCCCGGCCGACGCGCGCGCCGCCTTGCTGGCCGCGGCGCCAGCCCTGACGGCGCGCGAACTGGACGTGTGCGAGCGCCTGCTGCGGGGCTGGAGCCACGACGGCATCGCCAGCGACCTGGGCCTGTCCCTGGCCACGGTGAAGACCTACCGCAGCCGGGCCTTTGCGCGCCTGGGCCTGCACTTCCGCAGCGAGCTGTTCGCCAGGTTCGGGGTCGCCGCGCGCGGGCATTGAGCGCCGCGGGCCGGCGCGGCACCGCGTCGGCTTTTGGGATGACAGACCGCGGCACCAAGCTCGGCATGCTCCAGGGGGCTGGTCAGGGCAGCGGTTTGGTGCCGCGACGGGCCGGCCACACCACAAAGCCCGGCACGCCAGCGCTGGGCACCGACCTGGAGACACCCCGCATGCACCCGACCCGCCGCCACCTGCTCGCCGCCGGGCTGGCCCTGGCACCCTTCGCCGCTTTCGCGCAAACGCCGTTCCCCGAGCGCCCCCTGAAACTCAGCGTCGGCTTCCCACCCGGCACCGGGCCCGACGTGGTGGCACGGCTGCTGGGGGGCAAGCTGGCCGAACTGCTGAAGCAGCAGGTGGTGGTGGACAACCGCGCCGGTGCCGGCGGGCAGATCGCCGCCCAGGCCGTGGCCAAGAGCCCGGCCGACGGCTACAGCCTGCTGCTGGGCGAGGTGGGTTCCATCGCCATCGCGCCCGCGGCCTTCGGCAAGCTGCCGTACGACCCGGCGCGCGAACTCGTGGGCATCGCCGAAGCCGTGCGGGCCGACTTCCTGCTGGTGGTGCCCGCCCAGTCGCCGCACACCACGTTGGCCGACTTCCTGAAGGCCGCCCGTGCCAAGGGCGACCGCCTGAACTTCGCCACCTTCGGCGCCGGCACACCGGGCCACTTCGGTGCCGACCTGCTGGCCGACGCGGCCGGTTTCAAGGTCGAACCCATCCACTACCGGGCCAGCGGCGACGCCGTCACCGCCATCGTGGCGGGTGACGTGGCCGCGGCCTTTGTCAGCACGGCCCTGGGCGCAGCGCAGATCAAGGGCGGCAAGATGAAGGCCCTGGCCACCACGGCCGCCACGCGTTCAACGCTGCTGCCCGAGGTGCCCACCTTCGCCGAACAGGGCCTGCCCAAGATCGACTTCTCGGCCTGGTTCGCGCTGATGGCCCCGGCCGGCACGCCGGCCGCCGTGCTGGACCTGCTGAACCGCCAGGCGGTGGCGGCGTTGAACGACGGCGCCACGCGCAGCAAGCTGGTGGACGCCGGGTTCACCGTGGTGGGCAGCGGCCGTGCCGACACCGAGCGCATGCTGCGCAGCGAAGCCCAGCGCTGGGCGGCGGTGGTGAAGGCGTCGGGGTTCAAGGGCGACTGAGCGCCGCCTCAACCGCTGACCAGTGCCTTGATCTCGTAAGAGAACACCTGCGGGCTGGGGGCGTGGTAAGCACTGCCCGTGGCGGCGTTCCACAAGGCCGTGCGTGCCCGGTACAGGCGCAGCAAGCCCCGGCGCAAGGCGGCTTTCACCGGCCCCAGGCCGGCCGTGCAGTCCACGTCGATGAATTGCAGTCGCTCGAAGCCGGCCGCGCGCAGCACATAGCGCAGGCTGCCGGTGGTGAACAGCCAGTGGTGGGTGAAGTCCTCGTAACGCCAGTAGGGCCCGGTGGGCGACTGCGCGTTGGGCACCATCAGCAGCATCCGCCCACCCGGCCTCAGCAGGCGCCGCAGGCCTTGCAGCAGGGGCACCATGCGCTCTTTGGGCAGGTGCTCCAGCACGTGGGCCAGCACGATGAAGTCGTAGGCGTTGGCGTGCGTCGCCACAAAGCCTTCGAAGTCCGTGGCGTCCTCGGCCTGCAAGCCGCGTTGGCGCACGTGCTGCAGGGCCTGCGGTTCCACGTCGGCACCGGTCACCTGGGTGTAGCCACGGGCCACCAGGCTGTGCATCAGTTGGCCCAGGCCGCAACCGAAGTCCAGGATGCGTGCGGCCTTGTCGGGCAGCAGCGCCAACAGGTAGGCTGGCGGTTCATAGCGTTCGTAGCTGGCACCGCTGACGTCGCGCAGCGAAAAGTAGGGTTCGGTACTGTCAGGGCCTGACACGGGAGGGCCTTTCTTCGACCGCAGGTGCGTGGGTCGGCGTGAGGCGCTGGGGCCGTCAACGCTTGGGCCCGCACTGTACCGCCGCGTGGGCAGCGGGCCCCCGCGGCCATCCCGGCCCCGCCACGGCAGAATGCGTGCTTACCTGCAGGGAGTTCCATGGATCAACTGCGCGCCATGCGCGTCTTTTTGCGCGTCATTGACGAGGGCGGTTTTGCCAAGGCCGCGCGGGCGCTGGACATGGCGCCGCCGGTCGTCACGCGCGTGGTGGCCGAACTGGAAGCGCACCTGGGTGCACGCCTGTTGAACCGCACCACGCGCCGCATCGCGCTGACCGACGTGGGCGAGGCTTACCTTGAACGCGCGCGGCAGATCCTGGTGGACGTGGAAGAGGCCGAGGCCCTGGCCAGCGAGGCCACCAAGGACCCGCGTGGCGTCGTGCGGGTGCTGGCGCCACCGGCCGTGGCCGTGCACCAGCTGGCCAAGCACCTGCCGGCCTTCCGCCAGCAGTACCCGCAGGTGACGGTGGAGCTGTCGGCACCGGGTGCGGTGGAGACGGTGGACGAGGACTTCGACATCACCATCCTCACGCTGCGCCAGCCGCCGGACGGTGACTTCATCGCACGCCGCTTGGCGCGGTCCGAAGTCATCATGTGCGCCTCGCCCGAATACCTGAACCGCCGCGGCCGGCCCACCCACCCCAGGGACTTCTCCGACCACGAAGCATTGATACCGCCCATCAGCTCGCTGCAGCGTGGCCTGACCATGTACAGCGGCGCTTGGGGCGACGACGAGCCCGGCGGCGAGGAATTCACCGTGGTGCCGCGCCAGGGTGTGGCCCTGCGCACCACCCACGTGGACACCAACTACGCTGCCGCGCTGGCGGGTTTGGGCATCGCGGGCCTGCCCAGCCTGGTGATCGAAGACGCCTTGATGGAAAACGCCCTGGAGCGTGTGCTGCCCGGCTGGCGCTTGTTCAGCCTGACGCTGTGGGCCGCCATGCCCAGCCGCAAGCACCTGCCGGCCCGCACGCGCGTGTTCCTGGATTTCTTGCTGCAGATCTTCGGCGGCGAAGACAGCGACCCCTGGCTGACCGCCGCAGGCTGTCTCACGACACCTTGCCCTTGAACGGTTGACCCGGCGGGCTACAGCCAGCGCAACGCCACCAGCACCAGGGCGGCCAGGAAGGCGGTTTCGCCCAGCATCAGCAGCACCGGCTTCCAGCCCACGGTGAGCAGGTCCTTCAGCTGGGTTTTCATGCCGATGGCGGCGATGGCCACCACCAGGCAGGCGCGGCTGGCTTCACCACCGGCCTGCTGCAAGGCCGCCGGCACACCGTGCAGGCTGTTCAAGGTGGCCAGCGCCACAAAGGCCAGCACAAAGCCGGGCAGCAGCGGCGGTCGTTCGGTGCCGGCCACCGGGGCCTGGCGGTTCAGCCACACGGCGAACAGCATCACCGGCACCAGCATGGCCACGCGCAACAGTTTCACCACCGTGGCCACGTCGCCACTGTGTGCGCTGTGGCTGTAGCCAGCGCCGACCACCTGGGCCACGTCGTGGATGGTGGCACCGTAGAAGATGCCGGCGGCGCGCTCGTCCAGGCCCAGCGCCTGGGCCAGCACCGGGTAGGCCACCATGGCCATGGTGGACAGCGCCGACACCCCCACCACGGTGAACAGCGTGGTGCGCTCCTTCAGCGGGTGGGCCGGCAGCGCGGCCGACAAGGCCATGGCCGCCGAAGCACCGCAGATGGCCGTGGCGCCGCCGCTGAGCAGGCCGAACTGGCTGTGGAAACCCAGCAGCCGCGCCGCCAGCATGGACACCGCGATGGTCAGCACCACGGCGGCGCCCACCAGCAGCACCGGGGGCCAGCCCAGGGCCACGAGTTGTTCGGCGCTGATGCGCAGGCCCAGCAAGGCCACGCCGGCGCGCAGCACCGTGCGCGCGGCCAGGTCGATGCCCGCCACGCAGGGGCCGTGCTGGCCCAGGAAATTCAGCGCCAGACCCAACAGCAGCGCGAACAGCATCACCGGCGCACCGTAGTGCTGGCCCAGGAAGGCCGCGGCCGCCGCGACCACGCCGCACACCACCAGGCCCGGCCCGGCGGCCCGCAGGTCTGACAGGCGGGTGCGGGCCGAAGCGGGGTGCAAACGGCCGCCGCGGTTCAGAACGTGAAGCCGGCTTCGACGTGGCGGCCGCTCATCGGCCCCAGCAGGCGTGCCAGGGGCTTCAGCGGCGCGTAGCGCATGGCCACCTTGGTGGCGTAGGCGAAGAAGCGCGGCAGGTCTTCGGCGTACTTGGGTTTGCCGTCGCGGTGCTTCAGGCGGCAGAAGATGCCCAGCACCTTCAGGTGGCGCTGCAGGCCCATCCATTCCAGCGCACGCCAGAACTCGCCAAAGTCGCTGCCCAGGTCTTCACCCAGCGGCAGGCCGGCGCGGCGCGCCTGGTCCCACCAGCGCACGGCCCAGTCGAGCTCGCGCTCTTCTTCCCAGCTGATGAAGGCGTCGCGCAGCATCGAGGCCAGGTCGTAGGTGATGGGGCCACGCACGGCGTCTTGGAAATCGAGGATGCCGGGGTTGGGGTCGGCCACCATCAGGTTGCGCGGCATCCAGTCGCGGTGCACGGCCACCACCGGTTGGGCCAGCGCGCTGGCCACCCGGAGGGCGCAGCTGCGCTCCCAGACCTGCGGGTCGTCGGCCGGCCCGGTGGTGGCGCATTCTGTCTGCACACACCATGCGGGGCACAGCGCCAGCTCGCGCTGCAGCAGCGCCGCGTCGTAGGGCGGCAGGCCGTCGGCGGGCACGTGCTGTTGGAAGTGCACCAGGGCGCGCAGCGCGTCGCGCATCAGGTGGTCGGCTTC
>JBKCUM010000093.1:0-10785 GCA_046318395.1 Rubrivivax sp. | reverse complement strand
CTGATCAGCCGCGTGCTGACCGACCCCGCACTGCGCGCCAGCTGGGAAGCCGACGTGGCCGCCATGCGCGAGCGCATCCTGGCCATGCGCCGCAGCCTGCACGCCGTGCTCAGCGCCAAGCGCCCCGAGCGCGACTTCGGTTATTTCCTCAGCCAACGTGGCATGTTCAGCTACACCGGCCTGAGCGCCGCCCAGGTGGACCGCCTGCGCGAAGAGTTCGCCGTCTACCTGGTGCGCAGTGGCCGCATCTGCGTGGCCGGCCTGAACACCAGCAACGTGGAACGCACGGCCGAGGCGATCGCGGCGGTGTTGTAAAGGCGCCCAGGCCCCGGCAACGCCCAGGCGGCCATCAACCGGCCAGCGTCGGCGCCCCTGGCACCCCCGCGGCTTGCTCCACCAGGGCGCGCAGCCAGCGGTGGGCGGGGTCGGTGTCCTGGCGCACCGGCCACAGCATCTGCACGGCCACCGGGGCCAGTTCCAGTGGCAGGGGGCGTGTCACCACCTGGCCGGCTGTGCCGGTGGCGGGGATGAAACTCAGCGGCAGCACGGTCAGCAGGTCGCTCTGCGTTACCACCTGGCCGGCGGTGAAGAACTGGTTCACCGTCAGCACGATGCGCCGTTGGCGGCCGATGGCGGCCAGCGCCTGGTCCACCAGGCCGTGGGGCCGGCCCGAGAAGCTGACCAGCAGGTGGTGGGCTTCGCAGTAGCGGTCCAGCGTCAGCGGTTGCTCGGCCAGTGGGTGGTCGCGGCGCATCACACACACGTACCGCGTTTCCGTCAGCCGGCGGTGGCGCAGGGCCGCTTGCGGGCCCTCGGCCACCAGGGCGGCGATGGCTTCGGGGAAGTGGCCCACGGCCAGGTCGGCCTCGCCTTCGCGCAGCAGGCGGCGCGGGTCGCGCGTGGTCAGCGGCATCACACGCAGGTTCACGCGCGCCTGCTGCTGTTCCACCGCCCGCACCAGGGAAGGCGCCAGCAGCGCGGCCGTGGCGTCGGCCATGCTCAGGCGGAAGTTGGCGGGTTCGGCCCTTGGGTCGAAACCCTGGGGCGACAGCGCCCGGTGCAGGCCGTCCAAGGCGGCGCGCACCTGCGGCCACAGGGCCTCGGCGCGTGGCGTGGGTTTCATGCCGAAGGCAGTGCGCTTGAACAGCGTTTCGCCCACCGCGTCGTGCAGGCGTTTCAGCGCGTGGCTGGTGGCCGGCTGTGTCAGCGACAGCGCCTCGGCAGCGCGCGTCAGGCTGCCTTCGGCCATGACGGCGTCGAACACGCGCAGCAGGTTCAGGTCCAGTGTGCGGAAGTTCATGGGGGCCTCCTGTCCCAGGCCGGCGGGTGTGCCGGCCATCACGACATGCATGAGGTGAATACCTTACATGAACATCATTCAGCGCAAGGTATTGGGGTTTCCACTAGGATGCGAAGCATGTCGCCTCACAAAGGCGGCTCTACAGCAAAGGATTCACCATGACCACCACCACCGCCCAAGTGCTCCACGTCGCCACCCCGGCCATGCCTCGCGGTTCCAAAGTGGCTGCTCACTATTTCGCCCGTGCCATGAACTGGCTGATCACGCCGGCGCCCAAGCGCCCGCTGACCCGTGCCGAAGAAGCCGCTGAAGTGCGCGCCATGGCCATGCGCCTGCAGAACACCGACCCGGGTTTTGCCGCCGACCTGTACGCCGCCGCTGCGCGCCACGAAGGTCTGGACGATTGATGTCCCACCAGCACCACGGCCCCTCAGGCCGGGTGCTGCAGCGCCGTTGAAAGGCGCTGCCGGGCGCTAAATGCAGCGCCCGCCGTCCACCTCCATGCACACCCCGGTGACCATGGACGCTTCGTCGGAACACAGGTAGCAGGCCGCGTTGGCCAGGTCGTCGGGCTGCGAGAAGCGGCCCAGCGGGATGCTGGACAAGAACTTGGCGCGCACCTCGGGCGTGTCCTGGCCCATGAAGCTGCTGAGCAGCGGCGTTTCGCCGGCCACCGGGTTCAGCGCCACCACGCGGATGCCGTGCGGCGCCAGTTCCACCGCGTTGGCGCGTGTGGCGGTGATGACCCAGCCCTTGCTGGCGTTGTACCAACCCAGGCGCGGCCGCGGGCTCACGCCCGCCGTGCTGGCCATGTTCAGCACCACGCCGCGGATGCCGCGGTGGCCCGGCGCATTGGCCTTCAGCCGCGGCACGGCCTCGCGCATGGCGTAGTAAATGGCCTTCATGTTGACGGCGACGATGCGGTCGAAGTCGGCCTCGCTCACGTCTTCCAGCGCCTGCGGCAGGTGCGTCACGCCGGCGTTGTTGATCAGGATGTCCAGCCGGCCGAAACGCTCGATGGCGGTGTCCACCATCTGCTTCACGTCGGCGGCGTTGGCCACGTCCACACGCAGCGCCAAGGCCTGCGGGCCCACTTCGGCGGCCACGGTTTGGGCCGCGGCCAGTTGGATGTCGGCCACCAGCACCTGGGCGCCTTCGGCGACGAACTTGCGCACGATGCCGGCGCCAAAACCTGAACCGCCGCCGGTGACGATGGCCACCTTGCCTTGCAGACGCATGGGGAGGGTCTCCTGTTAAGAATGCTGTGGGGGCCGCGGCTCGGCGCCGAGGCGGGGGCCGGGCTCAGTCGTGTTTGAAGGCCACGGTCTTGGTCACCGAGAAGCCGTACAAGGCTTCAAAGCCTTTTTCGCGGCCGTGGCCCGACTGTTTGACGCCCCCGAACGGCAGTTCGATGCCACCGCCGGCGCCGTAGTTGTTGATGAAGACCTGGCCGCAGTGCAGGCGCCGCGCCAGGCGCATCGCGCGGCCGCCGTCGCGCGTCCACACGCCGGCGACCAGACCGAAGGCCGTGCCGTTGGCGATCTGCACCGCTTCGGCTTCGCCGTCGAAGGGGATCAGCACCTGCACCGGGCCGAAGATCTCTTCCTGCGCCAGCCGGTCGCTGGGCGCCACCGGCGCCAGCAGCGTGGGCGGCACGTAGCAGCCGCCCGTTGGCAGATCGGGCGGCAGCGGCGCCTGCGCGGCCACCGCCAGGCCGCTGTCGCGGGCCAGCGCCAGGTAGCCCTGCACCAGGGTTTGTTGGCGCGGCGAAATCAACGGCCCCACGTCGCCATCGGCCAAGGCCGGCGCCACGCGCAGCGCGCGGTAGCGTTCGGCCATGCGCGCGAGCACGGCATCAAACACCGGCCGCTCCACCAGGATGCGGCTGGCGGCAGAACAGGTTTGGCCGGCGTTCTGGATGCCGGCGTTCACCAAGAAGGGCAGGGCGGCGTCCAGGTCGGCGTCGGCGAACACGATCTGCGGGCTCTTGCCGCCCAGTTCCAGCGTCACCGGGATGGTGTTCTGCGCTGCCGCGGCCTCGATCAAGCGACCCACGGCCACCGAACCGGTGAAGCTGATGTGGCGCACGCCGGGGTGGGCCGACAGCGCTGCGCCGGCTTCTTCGCCCAGGCCCGGCACCAGGTTCAGCGCGCCGGCCGGCAAGCCGGCCTGCTGGGCGATGCGCGTGAAGGCGATGGCCGTCAGGCAAGCTTCTTCGGCGGGCTTCAGCACGCAGGCGTTGCCCATGGCGAGGGCCGCGCCCACGCTGCGGCCGATGATCTGCATCGGGTAGTTCCAGGGCACGATGTGCGCGGTGACCCCGTGCGGTTCGCGCAGCGTGAAGGCCGTGTAGCCGTTGGCAAACGGAATGGTCTCGCCGTGCACCTTGTCGGCCGCGCCGCCGTAGAACTCCAGGTAGCGCGCCAGGGCCACGGCGTCGGCCCGGCCTTGCTTCAGCGGCTTGCCCACGTCCAGCGCTTCCAGGCGCGCCAGTTCGTCGGCCTGGGCCAGCACCAGGGCGCTCATTTTCAGCAGCAGGCGCCCGCGTTCTGCGGCGCTCAGCCGGCCCCAGTCGCCGTCCAGCGCGGCTTGTGCGGCCTGCACCGCGGCGTCCACGTCGGCGGCCTGGCCGCGCGCGATGTGGGCCAGCGGGCTGCCGTCGGAAGGGTTCAGCAAAGGCAGCGTTTGGCCTGAAGCGCTGGCCTGCCAGTGGCCGGCGATGAAGACCTGGCTGGGGTCGAAACCCAAGGAAGAAAGGCCGTGGGCGGCGGCGGGCAGGGCCGAGGCGGGAACATGCATGAGGCATCATAGGCCGCGATGCTGTTGTTCTGCCTTCGCCGTTTTTTGAGCCTGCTGCTCACCCTGGCCATCGCCTCGGTGGTGGTGTTCGCCGTGCTGGAACTGCTGCCGGGCAACGCGGCCGAGGTCATCCTGGGCGACACGGCCACGCCGGAGTCGCTGGCCGCGCTGAACGCCAAGCTGGGCCTGGACCGCCCACCTTTGCAGCGTTACCTGGACTGGACCGGCGGCCTGCTGCGTGGCCACACGGCCGACAGCATCGGCTACGCCACGCCCACGGCCGAGCTGATCGCCGAACGCCTGCGCGTCACACTGCCGCTGGCGGTGATGGCCATGCTGATCACCACCGTGCTGGCCTTGTCGCTGGGCGTGTACGCCGCGGCCCGCCACCACAAGCTGGGCGACGTGGGCGTGATGGCGGCCAGCCAGCTGGGCATCGCCATCCCCAACTTCTGGTTCGCCATCCTGTTGATCTTGTTGTTCGCGGTGAAGCTGCAGTGGGTCAGCGCCGGGGGCTTTCCGGGCTGGACCGAAGACGACGGCGGTGGCCTGGCCGAAGGCCTGCTGGCCCTGGTGCTGCCGGCCATTGCGTTGGCCTTGGTGCAGGCCGCCATCCTGGCGCGTGTCACACGTTCGGCGGTGCTGGAGGTGATGCGTGAAGACTTTGTGCGCACCGCACGTGCCAAGGGTTTGACCCGCCGCCAGGCCCTGTGGCGCCACGTGCTGCGGAACGCCATGATCCCGGTGCTGACGGTGATGGGCCTGCAGTTCGCCAACCTCATCACCGGCACCATCGTGGTGGAAAACGTGTTCGTGCTGCCGGGCATCGGCCGGCTGATCTTCCAGGCCATCGCCAACCGCGACCTGGTGGTGGTGCGCGACGTGGTGATGCTGCTGGCCGCCGTGGTGGTGGTGGTGAACTTCGTGGTGGACGTGCTGTACGCGCTGATCGACCCGCGCCTGCGCCAGGGAGGCCGCTGATGAGCCCCCAGGTCATGGACGGCTGGACCCGCCGCGCGCTGCGCCACCCCAGTTTTCTGCTGGGCGCGGTGCTCACCGCGCTGATGGTGCTGGCGGCGCTGCTGTCGCTGGTGTGGACGCCTTACCCGGCGGCCGACATCGACATCCCCAACAAGCTGGCGGCGCCTTCGGCCGCGCACTGGCTGGGCACCGACAGCCTGGGCCGCGACATCGTCAGCCAGCTGCTGGTGGGCGCGCAGGCCAGCATCGTGGTGGGCCTGGTGGCCGTGGGCATCGGCCTGTCGCTGGGCGTGCTGCTGGGCTGCATCGCGGCGGCGCGGCGTGGCTGGGTGGAAGAGCTGCTGATGCGCAGCGCCGACTTCACCTTCGCTTTCCCGGCCCTGCTGTCGGCCATCATGCTCACAGCCATCTACGGCCCGGGCCTGTTGATGAGCATCGTGGCCATCGGCATCTTCAACGTGCCGGTGTTCGCGCGCATCACCCGAGGTGCCGCCAACGCCGTGTGGGCGCGTGAATACGTGCTGGCCGCGCGGGCCTGCGGCAAGGGTGCGGTGCGCATCACCTGGGACCACGTGCTGCCCAACATCGCCAGCCAGCTCACCGTGCAGGCCACCATCAGCTTCGCCACCGCCATCCTGGCCGAGGCCGCGCTCAGCTACCTGGGCCTGGGCACCCAACCGCCGCAGCCCAGCTGGGGCCGCATGCTCAACGAAGCGCAGTCGCTGATGTTCCAGGCCCCGCTGTTGGCGGTGTGGCCGGGCCTGGCCATCGTGTTCAGCGTGCTGGGCCTGAACCTGCTGGGCGACGGCCTGCGCGACCTGATGGACCCGAAACTCGCCCGCCAGCGCTGAACCGCAGCACCAGCCCGGCCGCTGCTTAGACTGCGGCCATGCCCCGCAACATCGAAATCAAGGCCCGGCTGCTGCCCGGCCAGTCGCTGGAAGACCTGCTGCCCGCCGCGCGCGCCTGTGCCGACGGGCCCGAGCAGCTGATCGAACAAGACGACACCTTCTTCCGTGTGCCACAAGGCCGGCTGAAGCTGCGCCAGTTCGCCGACGGCAGCGCCGAGCTCATCCACTACCACCGCGCCGACGCCGCCGAGGCCAAGGCCAGCGACTACGTGCGTGTGCCCGCACCCGACCCCGCCGCGCTGCGCGAAGCCCTGGCCCGCGCCTGTGGCGTGCTGGGCCGTGTGCAAAAGCAGCGCTGGCTGCTGCTGGCCGGCGCCACGCGCATCCACCTGGACCGTGTGCAGGGCCTGGGCGACCTGATGGAGCTGGAAGTGGTGCTGCAGCCCGGCCAGACCGACGCCGAAGGCCAAGCCCTGGCCGAAGCGCTGATGCAACGCCTGGGCCTGGCCCAGGCTGAACGCCTGGCCGGCGCCTACCTGGACTGGTTGCCGCGCTGACGCACTGTTGTTTATGTGCAATTCACGCAACGAAGCCTGGCTTTGAAGACCCCGTTCAGGTCGGGTGGTTCGTTGCCCCGGAGGGCCGAAAATCCACCCATGGGCCGGCGTTTGGCCGACCGTGGGCCAGCGTCACGCGGCGGTTTACCTGGGGCGGCGCCCTAGGGAAAACGATCTAAACACAGGGGTTGGCCAACGGCGGCGGACGCTCTTTGTTCACAAAAGCTGTGCCCGATGATGAATTGACTGTTCCTGTTTTGGGAATGGCGCATTGACGAATAGGTGGTTTCCCGGAGGTTTCCGCTTGACCAGACTGCGGTCCATCGCCTCAGCCAGAGGCGTCTACAAAAGGACCTCGAGATGACCTTCAAGCCTTCTATCCTTGCCCTGGCCAGCCTCGTCCTGGCCGCGGGTGCCGCCCAGGCCCAGTCCAACGTCACGCTGTTCGGCGTGGTGGACGTCGGTGTGCGCCAGGTGGACAACGCCGGTACGAAACAAAGCCAGCTGTCGACCGACGGCATCCAGAGCAGCCGCCTGGGCTTCCGTGGCACGGAAGACCTCGGTGGTGGCCTGAAGGCCGGCTTCTGGCTGGAATCGGCCCTGAACGCCGACACCGGCACCCCCAACGCCACGCGTTTCTGGCACCGCCGTGCCACCGTGAGCCTGATCTCCGCCGACCTGGGCGAAGTGCGCCTGGGCCGTGACCTGGTGCCCACCTGGACCGCGCTGGGCGACTTCGACCCGTTCGGCACCAACGGCATCGGCGACACCAGCCTGAGCTACGGCGCCCTGGGCGGCGTGGACACCAAGATCCGCAGCGACAACATGGTGTCGTACTTCACCCCCAGCCTGGGTGGCTTCTACGGCCAGGTCAGCGTGGCCGCTGGCGAAGGCGTGGCCGGCAAGAAGTACACCGGTGGCCGTGCCGGCTTCCGCAGCGGTCCGGTGGACCTGACCGTGGCCTACAGCCAGACCGAAGTGACCAACGACGACGTCAAGCTGACGGTCGTGGGCGGCAGCTACGACCTGGGCGTGGTCAAGCTGATGGGCAGCTACCAGCAGGCCGAATACCAGACCTCCAAGGAAAAGCACACCACCGTGGGCCTGACCGCCCCCGTGGGCGTGGGCCAGATCCGCGCGTCCTACGCGAAGGTCGACGGCAGTGGCGCCATCGGCGACCGCGACGCCGACCAATACGCCATCGGCTACGTGCACAACCTGAGCAAGCGCACCGCCGTCTACGGCACCTACGCGATGATCAAGAACGACGGCACGGCCAACTTCACGGTGGGCAGCATCAGCGGCTTCACCATGCCCAAGACGCAAGCCGACTCCAAGGGCTTCGAGCTGGGTCTGCGCCACGCTTTCTGAGCGTTGGGCGTGACGCCGGTGGCCGGGACTGCGACCCTGGCCACCGGATGACTAAAACAGGTTGAACAAGAGGTGTCTCCCGCCTCCTTCAGGGCCCCGACAGGCGAGTGTCGGGGCCCTTTTTTGTGGGCCGTGGCCGTGGTGGCCGCGGGGCCACCGGCGCGACCCGTTTCCTCCGTTATCGTTGCCGGGTGACCGCCCCCGCCCCTGCCTTGCTCACCGTCACCGACCTGCGGGTCTCGCTGCGCACCGCGCGGGGCCGGGTGGATGCGTTGCGCGGCGTCAGCTTCGAGCTGCAACGCGGGCAGACGCTGGGGTTGATCGGTGAATCGGGCTGCGGCAAGAGCCTCACGGCGCTGGCGCTGATGGGCCTGCTGCCCGAGGGCGCCCAGGTGCAGGGCAGCATCCGCCTGAACGGCCAGGAACTGGCCACGCTGGACGAAGCCGGCTGGTGCCGCCTGCGCGGGCACCACCTGGGCATGGTGTTCCAGGAACCGATGACGGCGCTGAACCCGCTGCACACCGTGGGCCGGCAAATCGCCGAGCCGCTGCGCCTGCACAAGGGCCTGTCGGCCGCGGCCGCCCGCGCCGAAGCGCTGCGCCTGCTGGAACGGGTGCAGCTGCCCCAGGCGCGCGAGCGGCTGGACGCCTACCCGCACCAGCTCAGCGGCGGGCAGCGCCAGCGTGTGGTGATCGCCATCGCCCTGGCCTGCGGCCCGCAGCTGCTGGTGGCCGACGAACCGACCACCGCGCTGGACGTCACCGTGCAGCGCGAGGTGCTGGACCTCATCGCCGAACTGGTGCGCGAAGACGGCATGGGCCTGCTGCTCATCAGCCACGACCTGGGCGTGATGGCGCAGACCGTGCGCCGCATGCTGGTGATGTACGCCGGCACCGTGGTGGAAAGCGGTGCCACGGCCGAGGTCTTCGCGCGCCTGGCCCACCCGTACACACGCGGCCTGTTCTCTGCCCGGCCGCGCATCGGGCTGGCGCGCGGCACGCGGCTGTCCACCATCCCGGGCAAGGTGCCGGAGCTGGCCGACATGCCCAGGGGCTGCCCCTTTGCCGAGCGCTGCAGCCTGGCCGAGGCGCGCTGCCGCGCGGCGGACCCGCCGATTGTGGAAGTGGCGCCCGGGCACTTGGCGCGCTGCGTGAAGGCGCAGACCCTGGACCCCGCCGCGCGGCATGGGGCTTTGGCATGAGCGAGCCCCTGCTCGTCATCGACCAGGTCAGCAAGCAGTACCGTCTGCCGCGAGAGCATCTGCTGTCGGCCGCGCCCGTGGTGCAGGCGCTGCAGGACGTGAGCTTCACGCTGCAGCCCGGGCGCAGCCTGGGCATCGTCGGCGAGTCGGGCTCGGGCAAGAGCACGCTGGCGCGGCTGGTGATGGCGCTGGAGGCGCCCACGGCGGGCCGTGTGCTGCTCGACGGCCAGGACTTGAATACGCTGTCGCCCGCGGAGTTGCGCCGCGTGCGTTCCAAGGTGCAGATGGTGTTCCAGGACCCCTACGGCTCGCTGGACCCACACCGCACCGTGGGCCAGACCGTGGCCGAGCCCCTGGCGGTGCTGCACGGCGCAACGCGCCACGAGCAGCGCGCGCGGGCAGGGGAAGCGCTGGAGGCCGTGGGTCTGCGCGCTGCGGACCTGGCCAAGTATCCGCACGAGTTCTCGGGGGGCCAGCGTCAGCGCATCGCCATCGCCCGCGCACTCATCACGCGGCCCAAGCTGATCGTGGCCGACGAACCGGTGAGCGCGCTGGACGTCTCGGTGCAGGCGCAGGTGCTAAACCTGATGCAGGACCTGCAGGACCAGTTCGGCGTGACCTACCTCTTCATCAGCCACGATCTGAGCGTGGTGGACCTGGTGTGCGACGAGGTGGTGGTGCTGCAGGCTGGGCGCATCGTCGAGCAAGGGCCGCCGGCCCGGCTGTTCCAGCAGCCGGAACACCCATACACGCAACGCCTGCTGGCGGCGGTGCCCGGTTTGGTGCCGCCGGCCCATTCAGCCGTCGCAAAATCAGCCTGAGCATGAACCGCGCTTTCAACCCCGCGCTCAATCTCCCATTCAACCTCCCGTTCAACCTCCCGTTCAACCTCCACCCTGAAGGAGACGCCCCATGGATCTGTCCCGCCGCCACCTGAACGCCCTGCTTGCCGGCCTGCCCATGGCCGGTGCGCTGCCTGAGGCGCTGGCCCAGTCACGCAAGGACAGCGTGACGATTGCCATGGTGCTGGAGCCTCCCGGCCTGGACCCCACCACCGCCCCGGCAGCGGCCATCGGCGAGATCGTGCACTACAACATCTTCGAGGGCCTCACCAAGATCAACGTCGACGGCGCCGTGACGCCGCTGCTGGCCGAGAACTGGGGCCACACGCCCGACGGCAAGACCTACACCTTCAAGCTGCGCAAGGGCGTGAAGTTCTCTGATGGCTCAGCCCTGACCGCCGAGACGGTGAAGTTCAGCTTCGAGCGCGCCAAGGCGCCGGGCAGCACCAACAAGGCCAAGAAGGCGGTGTTCGACAACATCTCCAGCGTGGTGGCGCATGACGAGCACACCGTGATCCTGGTGCTGGACAAGGCCGACTCCACGCTGCCTTTCCGCCTGGGCGAAAACACCGCCGTCATCCTGCACCCGAACAGCGCGGCCACGGCCGCCACCAAGCCCGTGGGCACCGGCCCCTTCAAGCTGGAGAACTGGGCCAAGGGCAGCGCGGTCACGCTCACGAAGTGGGACGGCCACCGCGATGCCGCCAAGGTCAAGCTCAAGAAGGTGACCTTCCGCATCATCAACGACCCTGCCGCCCAAGTGGCCGCCTTGCTGGCTGGCGACATCGACGGCATGCCGCGCTTTGGCGCCCTGTCGGCCCTCAAGCAGTTCCAGGCCGACAAGCGCTTCACGGTGGAGATCGGCAGCACCGCCGGCAAGGG
>JBKCUM010000092.1:0-62239 GCA_046318395.1 Rubrivivax sp. | reverse complement strand
AGTTCGATCTTGATAAATTACTCAAAGAATTGAAGTGAACTTCACTTCCATGAGCGTTTAAGGTCCATGAGACCTGGCATCTTTCGATACCTGGCACTCGCCTTCAAACGCCCACGCTTATCGGCTGTATGTTGTTAAAGAACTTCGCTTTGCAGCGCGCTGCTGAATCAGCAGCTGAGCCCTAAATTATGACACCGTTTTTAAAACCGTGTCAAGCGCTAGGTTATTTCTTTTTGCGCTCTCTGCTGTTTGCGTTGACTTGCTTTTCAGCGCGTCGCCGTGTGCAGCGGAGCCATAGACTGTAGCACAAGGGTTTTCGCGAACGCAAGCGCTTTGGCAGAAATTCTTTGGTGCGGCGCTGTCAGCCTGTCGGAGAGCCCCCTGCGCGGGCCGGGTCGCACCAGGCCGGACTCGACCCGGCACACACGCTTCAGTGGCGCGCTGGCGCCACCCGCCCGAACAAGAGGCGGGCGGTTCTTTCGGGGTGTTCGCTGTCCAGCACCTGCTGCAATTGGCTTGACAGCAGGCGGGTGTCCGCGCGCAGGATGCGCTGCTTGATGGCAGCCACCCGCGCCGGGTGCATGGAGAAGCTGCGCAGGCCCATGGCCAGAAGCAGCTCGGTGAAGGCATCGTCGCCGGCCATTTCGCCGCAAACACTCACATGGCGCCCCATGGCCCGCGCGGTGGCGATGGTGCCCGCCATCAGTTGCAACACCGCCGGGTGCCAGGGGTCGTACAGGTGGGACACCGCGTCATCGGCGCGGTCGATGGCCAAGGTGTATTGAATGAGGTCGTTGGTGCCGATGGAGACGAAATCGAAGTGGCGCAAGAAACGCCCCGCCATCAGCGCCGCCGCCGGGATCTCGATCATGGCCCCGACTTCAACCGGCCCGTAGGCCTTGCCGCCGTCGTCGAGTTGCTGCTTCGCTTTGGCCACCGCCTCCAGCGTGGCCTGCACCTCGGAGAAGTGGGCCACCATGGGCACCAGGATTCGCACCTTGCCGAACGCGCTGGCCCGCAGGATGGCGCGCAACTGCTGACGGAACATGCCAGGCTCCGACAAGCTCCAGCGGATGGCGCGCAAACCCAGCGCCGGGTTCAAGGCGTGTTCATGGCGAAGCTCTTGCGGCGTCATGCGGTCCAGGGGCTTGTCGGCCCCCACGTCGACCGTGCGAATCGTGACGGGCAAGCCCTGCATGCCTTGGACGGCAGCACGGTAGGCTTCGAACTGTTCGTCTTCGTCGGGCAGGTCGCCCCCGCGGTTCATGAAGAGGAACTCGCTGCGGAACAGACCCACGCCCACCGACCCGGCCTCCACGGCCGCTGCGGCGTCACCAGGCAGTTCGATGTTGGCCAGAAGCTCCACGGGTTGGCCGTCCAGCGTGACCGCGGGGGTGTTGCGCAGGCGGTTCAGCCGGGCGCGCTCCAGTTCGCTCTGACGCTGCCGGAACCGGTACTCTTCAAGCACGATGGGCGGCGGGTTGACGATGACCACGCCCGCGTCGCCATCGATGACCAACCAGTCGTCCTGGCGGATGAGCCGGCTGGCTTCGCGGGCGCCCACCACCGCGGGGATGTCCATGCTGCGGGCCACGATGGCCGTGTGGCTGGTCTTGCCGCCCACGTCGGTGACGAAGCCGGTGAACACGCTGCGCTTGAACTGGATCATGTCTGCCGGCGCCACGTCGTTGGCCACCAGCACCAGCGGGTCCTCGCCAGCGAAATCGCGCGCGCCCTGGGGCATGCCCGCCCAACCGCCGTCATCGCTAGGCTCGGACAGGCCCAGGAACCGCAGCAGCCGTTCGGTCACCTGTTCGATGTCGGCCTTGCGCTCTCGGAGGTAGTCGTCCTCCATCTCATCGAACTGACGCGCCAGCACCTCCAGCTGGGCCGACAACGCCCACTCGGCGTTGTAGTGCCGGTCGATGATCCACTGCTTGGTGGCCTCGGTCAGGCTCTCGTCGGTCAGCAGCATCAGGTGGACGTCCAGCAAGGCCGACAGCTCGGCCGGCGCGTCGCCGGGCAGGTCGCGTTGCAAGGCGGTGAGTTCATCCACCACGCCGTCGCGCGCCTGGCGCAGGCGGCCGATCTCGTGCGGCACCTCGTCGGCGCTGACGAAGTAATGCGCCACGTCCACGCGGCTGGAGGCCACCAGCACAGCGCGGCCGATGGCCACACCGCGCGACACCGGCATGCCGAAAACCTGGATGCTCATGCGCTGTCCTTGTTGAAGCCAGACCGCGCCGCGCGGCTCACTGGCCTTCGCCGAACTTGCCGTCGATCAACTCGCGCAGCGCCGTCATGGCGGCCTGCTCGTCTTCGCCGTCGGTCTCGATCTCGACCTCACTGCCCAAACCCGCGGCCAACATCATCACACCCATGATGCTCTTGGCGTTGACGCGGCGCTGGTTGCGGCTGAGGAAGACCTCGCACCGGAAGCTGCCCGCCAGCTTGGTGAGCTTGGCCGAAGCACGGGCGTGCAGGCCCAACTTATTGCTGATGGTGATGCTGGACTTGATCATCGTGGGGCGTGTTGGCAGGGGGAGGCGGAGCGGTGTGGGCGGCCTGGTTTTGTCGACGCACGCTGCCCAATTGCATGACGCCCTGGCTGCCGCCGGCCACCGCGCGCGCCACCAGTTCGTCCAGGGGCAGGTGCACATAACAGAGCGTGCGCCAGAGCATGGGCACGTTGACACCCGCGACCACCCGCACGCGCTGGCCATCGGCCAGTTCCAGGGCGGCATTGCAGGGCGTGGCGCCGAACACGTCGGTCAGCACCAGCACCTCGTCGGCATCCAGTCGCGACATGGCCGCCTTGGCTTCGGCCAGCACCTGCTCAGGGCCCATGCCGGGCAGCACGTCCACCGCTTGCAAGCGGGCGCCGCAATCCGGGTAGACGTGCGCAGCCACGGCCTGCAGGGCTGAAGCCAGCGGCGCGTGGGCGATGACAAGCAGGGCGGCCATGGAAGCAGGGTGCGGGTGTCGGAGGTTGGGCGGCCATTATGGGCAGGTTTGCGCGCCCAGGCGGTCGGGGGTGGCCCACAGCAGCCACAGGTAACTGGCCAAGGCCAACGCCCCCCAGACCGCGAACGCCGCCCGGTAGGCCGGCAGGGCCGCACCCGCTGCGGGCAAGAAGGCGTCGACCAACAGCCCCAAGCCCCACTGCACCGCAAACACCCCGAGGAAGATGACCAGGTTGAAAGCCGACAGCGCCCGGCCGGCCAAGGCCGATGGGAACGCCTGGCCCACGGCCGGCTGGCTCAGCGACGTGAAGGTACAACTGACACACCAAGCCGCCCAATGCCAGGCACCGGCCTGCGGCCCCAGCCACAGGTTCCACGCCAGCAGCCCCAGGTGCAGCGGCAGCCCCCAACGCATCAGGCGCTCGGCGTGCCACCCCCGACGCACCAGGCCAGGCATGCACAGGCCCCAGGCCAGAAAGGCCAGCAGCATGGCCAAGTTGATGATGAACAGCCCTTCTGCCGCCTGCTGCGCCGGCTGGCCCGCCACCTGGGTCAACCAGGGGCCCGCCCACAGGGCCTGCACGGCGATCATGCCGCCGTAGCTGAAGAAGGCCATGGGCAACAGCCGCAAGAACAGCGGGTGGCGCCAGATCTGGCCATAGCCGGTGCCCGCCTGGGTGGGCCCAGGGGTCGGTGCAGCATCCGGCGGCAGCACCCAGCGCAGCACCGCCATGGCCAGCAACAACAGCGCCGCCACCGCCCAGAACAAGCCGCGCCAGCCCCAAACCGGCAACAACCACTGCACGGGCAAGGTGGACGCCAACATGCCCAGCGAGCCCGTCATCAACATCCAGGCGTTGGCACGCATCTGGGCGCCCGGGCTGAAGTGCCAGCGGTAGAAGGTGAGCGGCGCCATCAGGGCCGCCGACACGCCCACGCCGATCAAGGCCCGCGCCAACGCCAGACTGCCCAGGCTGCGGGCCAAGGCAAAGCCTGCGCAGCCCAGCACCGCCAGGGCCAACAAGGCCAGCAGCACACGGCGCGGGCCGATGCGGTCCAGCGCCATGCCCAAAGGCAGTTGCATGGCAGCAAAGCCCAGGAAGTACACCCCCGCCAACAAGCCCAGGTCGGCCGCACCCAGCCCCAACTCGCTGCTGAAGGCCGGCGCCAACGTGGCCGTCACGGCGCGCAGCAGCGCTGAAAAGAAATAGGTGAACGCAAAGGCCAGGAAGATGCGCACCATCCAGGCGGCCGGGGGTGCGGGGATGGCCAGCCCTGCCCCAGGGCCCGCGTCGGCCAACGCCGCGCCAGATGCCGCAGCGGCGAGCGCCGGAGCAGCCGGGGTGTCTGCCTTCAAGAACGCAAGCGCAGCGCGCTGAAGAAGGTGTCCAGCGCCTCTTCGGGCAGGTGCTCTCCCAGCGCGGTGGCCTGGAACACCCGGGTGCCGTGCGCGAACACCGCCACGTGCTCTTGCGCCGCTTTGCCATCGGGCAGGCGCCCCTGCAGCGCCAGCCGCACCGCCGCCGGGTTGGGCGTGGCGCCGGGCGCCGTCCAAGCCACCACCGTGCCCGACGCTGCACCCAGGTTCCCCTGGGCGGTGTTGCGCAGTTCCTGCAACGCCGCGGTCACCAGTGCCGCGTCTTGCATGTCGGCCTCGGCCAAGGCCCAGGTCTGCCCGCCAGCGCTGCAGGCGTGCAGGTTCAGCTTGACGTCGCGCCCGGCCAGCCGCACCTTGCGTTCCAGCACACTGGGGCGGCAAGGCAACATGAACTGCACGCTGCTGCCTTCCGGGCGCAGTTCGCGCCAGTCGTGGGCCGGCGCGCAAGCGGCCAGCCCCAACACCAGGAGCAGCCCCACCGCCAGAGGTTTGAGGGTTCGCATGCAGGGCATTATCCCGACACCCTGCCAGACAATGTGCCGATGAACTCCATGACCCCTGGCGCGCTGGACGGCGTGCGTGTGCTCGATCTTTCCCGCGTGCTGGCCGGCCCCTGGTGCACCCAGACCTTGGCCGACCTGGGCGCAGAAGTCATCAAGGTGGAACGTCCCGGCAGCGGTGACGACACCCGCGGCTGGGGTCCGCCCTTCCTGAAGGACGACAGCGGACAGGACACCGCCGAGGCCGCGTACTACCTGGGCACCAACCGCAACAAACGCTCGGTCACCATCGACATCGCCCACCCTGAGGGCCAAGCCCTGGTCAAACGCCTGGCCGACCGGGCCGACGTGGTGGTGGAGAACTTCAAGGTGGGCGACATGGCCCGCTACGGCCTGGACGCGGCCAGCCTGCGCGCGACGCGGCCCGGGCTGGTGTACTGCTCCATCACCGGCTTCGGCCAGACCGGGCCCTACAAAGACCGCGCCGGCTACGACTACGCCGTGCAAGGCCTGGGCGGCCTGATGAGCGTGACCGGCGAACGCGACGACCTGCCCGGCGGTGGCCCACAGAAAGTGGGCGTGGCCGTGGCCGACCTGTTCACCGGCATGTACGCCACGGTGGCCATCTTGGCCGCCTTGCGTCACCGCGACGCCACGGGCGAGGGCCAGGTGATCGACATGGCCTTGTTGGACACGCAGGTGGCCATGCTGGCCAACCTGGGCGCCAACTACTTGGTCACGCGCAAGGCGCCCGGACGCGCCGGCAACGCGCACCAGAACATCGTGCCGTACCAGGTGTTTGAAGTGGCCGACGGACATTTGATCCTGGCCGTGGGCAACGACGGCCAGTTCGAACGCTTCTGCCAAGTGGCCGGCCGACCCGACCTGCCGCAGGACCCGCGCTTCACCAAGAACGCCGACCGCGTGCGCCACCGCGCCGTGCTGGTGCCCTTGCTGGCCACGCTGCTGAAGGCCCGTACGCGCGGCGATTGGCTGCAGGCCCTGGAGACCGCCAAGGTGCCCTGCGGCCCCATCAACGGCCTGGACGACGTGTTCGCCGACCCGCAGGTGGCCGCGCGCGGCATGACGGTGGCCGTGCCGCACCCCCACCAAACCGCGCTGGAACTGGTGGCCAGCCCGATGAAGCTGTCGGCCACCCCGGTGACGGTACGCCGCGCACCGCCGCTGCTGGGTCAGCACACCGCCGAGGTGCTGGCCGAACTGGACGTGCCCACGGCCGAACGCCTGCGGCTGCGCAGCCTGGGTGTGGTGTAGCCCGGCCAGGGCAGCGGGTGTGAACTAGTGCCGACCTCGGCGCTGGGGGTGTAACCGGCGGCGGCATGCCGGGGCGGCGCTGTCCAGAATGGGCTTCCACCGGGCGGCGCCTGACGCGACCGCCCCCACCGCACGATGCCCCAGCCCCCGGTTTCCCCTCCGCCCGCCAGCGCAGACCCCGGCACGCCCACCAACCCCGCACAGGCCGCGGCCTTCGCGCTCGAGGCCGAAGAGCCCGACCTGGTGATGCAGATGGGCGCCGAAGTGGCGGCCACGCTGTCCAGCGCGCTGGAACGGGTGAACCTGCTGGCCACCACGGGGCAGATCGACCGCAGCAGCCTGCGCGCCTTGCGCGAAGAGCTGGAAAGTGCGCGCCGCGCGGGCATGGTGGGCCAGCAACTGCGGCGCCTGGCCTCAGGCCAGGTGCGCCTGTCGCCGGAGCGGCTGGACCTGAGCGCCATGCTGCACGACACACTGCGCCAGCGCGGCCGAGAGATCACCGCCCGCGGCCTGCGCCTGCGTGAACAACTGCAGCCCGCCGAAGTGCGGGCCGACCTGACGCTGTGCCACAGCCTGGTGCAAACGCTGCTGGACTGGGCGCTGGCGCACGCCTGCAGCCGTGTGGACCTGGCGGTGGACCTGCAAGCCTGGCCGCCGCTGGCCCGCCTGCGCTGCCGCCTGGACCTGCTGCCGCCCGACCAGGCCGACCAACCCGCCACCGCGCCCGAGGCCACCGCCCAGCGGCTGAACACCCTGGGTTGGCGCCTGCTGGAACAGACCGCCGTCAGCCTGGGCCTGGTGCTGCAGCGCGAGGACCGGCACGACCGCTGCACGGTGCTGCTGCAGTTCCCCGACACCGTGCAAGCCCTGCTGCCCCACGACGCCGAGCTGCCCGCGGCCGCGCCCAGCCAGGGCCTGCTGCTGACCAGCCCCAAGCCCCTGGTGGGCAGCCACGTGCTGGTGCTGGCCACCCGGCGCGACTTGCGCAACCAGCTGCGCGAAGCGCTGCGCCCGCACGGGCTGATGCTGGACTTCGTCACCTCGGTGGAAGAAGCGCGCGAGTTTTGCCGCGGCGGCCTGCCCCACGCCCTGGTGCACGAAGCCCAACTGGGCGGCGACGCCTGGCGGCGGCTGCGCCAGGAACTGCTGGCCGAGGTGGCCACGCTGGCCTTCGTGCAGATCACCGACGACGGCCACGGCTTTCAGCTGGTGCAACAAGGCGACCACCAGACCGCCAGCGTGGGCCGCCACGACCTGGCGCACGCCCTGCCCGCCGCGCTGGCCTACGAAATCGCGCGCCAGGGCTGAGCGGCAGGCCGGGGCCGCCGGCCACCCGCGCCATGGCCCCACGCGCCCTGGGACGCCGACGCGTTGGGCCGACAAGCCCTAAACTCCAGCGCTGCCGTTCTGAACCCCTGCCACCCATGCGCCACCACCTGGACCGCCGCCAAACCTTGCTGGCCCTGCTGGCCAGCGGCACCGCCCTGGCGGGCTGCGACGCCCGCGACCCCGCGCCGCAGTTCAGCTACACGCTGCTGGACGGCCAGAAAGGCAGCTCACAGGCCCTGCGCGGCAAGGTGTTGTTGGTGAACTTCTGGGCCACCAGCTGCACCACCTGCGTGGCGGAAATGCCGGAAATCGTCGCCACACACCAGAAGTTCAAGGCCCGCGGTTACGACACCCTGGCGGTGGCCATGAGCTACGACCCGCCGGCCTACGTGGCGAACTTTGCACAAAGCCGCGCCCTGCCCTTTGGCGTGGTGATCGACAACACCGGCGCCATCGCCAACGGCTTCGGCGACGTGCAGCTGACCCCCACGACCTTTCTGATCGACAAACGCGGCCAGATCGTCAAGCGCTACGTGGGCACGCCCGATTTCGCCGCCTTGCACAAGCTGGTGGACAAGCTGCTGGCCGAAGCCTGAAGCGCTGGCCCCAGCGCCGCCCAGTGTTGGGGCGGCGCCGGCCCGCGTCACAGCCGCAGGCCGATGTCGTTGCTGCGGTCCAGCGTGGTGCTGGCCTCGAAGCTGCCGTTGTTGTCCAGGTCCAGTTCGATGCGCAGCGCGGTCGCGCCTGAGGGCGTCACACGCAGCGCCGCCTCGAAGCCGCCGGGGCTGCCGGCGTTCCAGCGGATGCGGCCGGTCAGCTGCTCGCTGCCCACGTTCTCCAGCAGCGCGATGCGGCTGCCCGCGTCGATGCACAGCTCACCCACCAAGGCCGGCGCGGTGGCCGTGGCATCGGCGCGCAAGCTGGTGCAGCCGCTGATGGCATACAAGTCGCGTGTGGGGGCGGCCACCTCGCGCTGAACGGTCAACGCCGGGCTCGTGAACAAGGTGTTGCGGCCCAGCGCGTCGGCGCTTTGGCGGAAAGCCTGGTTGTTCAGCGCCATGGCCATGGGCTGGCCGGCACTCACACTGCGGAACACCGCACCTTGGCCACTCAGTTCGCCCTGGCGGGTCAGCGTCTCGCGGGGGCCGGTCAGGCGCCAGTCGGTGTAGCGCAAGCTGCCACGCCAGGCCGTGCCGTCGGCCACGGGCTCGGCGGTCTGCACGGTCACGTCCAGACGGCCGTTCTGCACCACGCCCAGGGCCCCGCAGGCGTTGAAGGTTTGCTCCAGCAGGCCGCCGGCCGGGTCGCCCAGCGGGCGTGCCCAACGGCGGGTGACGCTGCCGCCCTCGCTGCAGGCGAAGGTGCCGGGGTTGAACAGGCTGGCCGTCAACACGCTGTTCTGCAGCTCAAAACCCTGTTGCCAAAGGCCTTCGGTCAGGTCCACCACGGCCTGCGCCGTCCAGCGCAGCGCCTCGGCCGGCGATGTCGGCGCCGGGGTGGAACCCGAACCACCACCACCGCCGCCGCCGCCGCCACAAGCTGAAAGGCCCACCGCGGCCACCACGGCCGCGCAGGCTGAAACGGTTCTCATCGTTGTCCACCCCTGAAGCACCCGCGCAGGTCGGCGCTGCGGCCAAATTCTGGCCAGCCGGCAGAAACCCGTGGCGGTGTGGACCTACTCGGCCACCGGCCCGCGCGTCAGACCACGCCTGCGGCGTGCGCCTGCTGGTCGGCGTGGTAGCTGCTGCGCACCATGGCGCCCACGGCGGCGTGGGTGAAGCCCATCTTGTAGGCCTCGGCCTCGAACATCTTGAAGGTGTCGGGGTGCACATAACGGCGCACCGGCAGGTGGTGGCCGCTGGGCGCCAGGTACTGGCCGATGGTCAGCATGTCGATCTGGTGTTCGCGCATGTCGCGCATCACCTGCAAGATCTCTTCGTCGGTCTCGCCCAGGCCCACCATCAGGCCGCTCTTGGTGGGCACGCCCGGCACCTGTTCCTTGAACTTCTTCAACAGGTTCAGGCTGAACTGGTAGTCGGAACCCGGGCGCGCTTCTTTGTACAGGCGCGGCGCGGTTTCCAGGTTGTGGTTCATCACGTCGGGCGGGGCCTCGCGCAGGATGGACAGCGCACGGTCGTCGCGGCCGCGGAAGTCGGGCACCAGCACCTCAATCTGCGTCTGCGGGCTCAGCGCGCGTGTTTGGCGGATGCATTCCACAAAATGGCCAGCACCGCCATCGCGCAGGTCGTCGCGGTCCACGCTGGTGATGACCACGTACTTCAGCTTCAGCGCCGCGATGGTTTTGGCCAGGTTGGCGGGTTCGTCCGCGTCCAGCGGGTCGGGGCGGCCGTGGCCCACGTCGCAGAAGGGGCAGCGGCGTGTGCACTTGTCGCCCATGATCATGAAGGTGGCCGTACCTTTGCCGAAACATTCGCCGATGTTCGGGCAGCTGGCTTCTTCGCACACCGTGTGCAGCTTGTGCTCGCGCAGGATCTGTTTGATCTCGTAAAAGCGCGTGCTGGGGCTGCCGGCTTTCACGCGGATCCAGTCCGGCTTCTTCAACACCTCGGCCGGCACCACCTTGATGGGGATGCGGCTGGTCTTGGCCTGCGCCTTTTGTTTGGCGGTGGCGTCGTAGGCCGGGGCATCGGTGGGGGGCAGGGTGCTGCTCATGCGGGCTCGCGTTCCGGGGGGCACAAAGTCTTTGGATTATCGGCTGCATCCAGTTTCGGGGCGGCGGCGTAGATCAAGACACCGGCGCTGTGCCGGCCTTGCCAGGAGCCCCGACCATGACCACCCCCTTGTTCCGCGCCGCCCCGCTGCTGGGCGCCGCCCTGCTGGCCGCCTGCGGCCTTGCCAGCGCCTCCAGCCACCGCGAAGCGCCTTTCATCACCACCGTGCCCAAGGTGGACGCCACCGACTTCTACCTGTTCAACAGCTACGAAGCCGGCCGCAGCGGTTATGTGACGCTGATCGCCAACTACCAACCGCTGCAAGACGCCTACGGCGGGCCCAACTACTTCAAGATGGACCCGAACGCGCTGTACGAGATCCATGTGGACAACAACGGCGACGCCAAGGAAGACCTGAGCTTCCAGTTCCGCTTCCAGAACCGCCTGGCCAACGCGGGCAACGGCATCACGCTGCCGATCGGCGGCAAGAACGTCGCCATCCCGCTGAGCCAGGCCGGCGCCGTCAGCCAGGTGGCCGACACCGCGCTGAACGTGGCCGAGACCTTCACGCTGAACCTGGTGCGCGGCGACCGCCGCAAGGGCACGGTGGCCGCGGTCACGAACGCCACGGGCGGCGGTACCACGTTCAACAAGCCGGTCGACAACATCGGCACCAAGACCATCCCCGACTACGCGGGCTACGCCGCCAAGCACGTGCACACCGTGAACATCCCCGGCTGCAGCCAGCCGGCCAAGGTGTTCGTGGGCCAGCGCCAGGACGGCTTCGCGGTGAACCTGGGCACCATCTTCGACCTGGTCAACGCACCGCTGGCCGTCATCACCGACCCCACGCTGATCGGCGCCCTGCCCAACACCATTGGCGACAAAAATGTCACCACGCTGGCGTTGGAGGTGCACAAAGACTGCCCGAAGGCCGGCGCCAGAGGCGACGACGTGATCGGCGGCTGGACCACGGCCAGCCTGCGCCAGGCGCGTGTGCTCGATGGCTCGCCCGCCTCGGGCCTGCAGACGCCTGAAAAGGCCGGCGGCGCCTGGGTGCAGGTGTCGCGCCTGGGCATGCCGCTGGTCAACGAGGTGGTCATCGGCCTGAAGGACAAAGACAAGTTCAACGCCAGCAAGCCCATGGGCGATGGCCAGTTCATCGACTACGTGACGAACCCGACGTTGCCGGCGCTGGTGGAGATCGCGCTGAGCGCCCCCGGCGCGGCCCCCACCAACTTCCCGCGCAACGACCTGGTGACCACCTTCCTCACCGGCATCAAAGGCGTGAACCAGCCCAAGAACGTGGTGGCCTCTGAAATGCTGCGCCTGAACACGGCCATCGCCGCCGTGCCTTTTGAGCAGCAGAACCGCCTGGCCATCGTCGGCAGCCTGCTCAGCGGTGGCAGCGACCTGGCCGGCTTCCCGAATGGCCGCCGGCCCAAGGACGACGTGGTGGACATCGCCCTGGTGGCGGTGATGGGCGGCCTGTGCATGGCCAACGGGACGACCGACGCCCTGGGCTTCGGCGCTGCGTGCAACCCCAGCGCCGTGCCGCTGAAGGACACGGCCTTCAAGCTGCACGACGCGGTGGACCAGGCCGTGGTGCCCCTGCTCAGCGGCTTTCCCTACCTGAACACGCCCATCCCGGGCGCGAAGTGAGGTTCCCCATGACGTTCAACCTGCACACGCAGCACGGCCGCGGCTTGGCGGCCCTGGCCCTGGCGGCCGCCACCCTGGCCCTGGGCGGCTGCTTCTCTGGCGACGACGAGGACAGCGCCGCCACCCCACCGCCGAACGCCGAAGCCGACGCCGTGCCCAGCGCGGCTTTCGCCACCACCACGGCCTACACCGACTGGACGGTGGCCGCGGCCAACGCCAGCGCCGACCAGGCCGAGCCGCTGAAGATCAGCACCATGCACGTGCCGCCCACCAGCGACAGCGACGAACCCGCGGCGGTTCGCTGACAGAAGCCAAGCGCCGCGCTCCGCGGCAGACGCCACCGACGGCGCAGCCCCAGTGGCTGCGCCGTTTTCATTTCAAGGCGATGCCTGCGAAGGTGGTGCTTCAGTGGGCGCCTCAGGCACCTCAAAGCGCCGCTGCAACTGCGCGGCCAACACCGCGGCGGCGTCGGCCCAGGTGGTGGGCACACCCAGCGTGTGCAGATCCACGGTCTGCAAGCCGGCATAGCCGCAGGGGTCGATGCGCGAGAAAGGCGACAAGTCCATGGCCACGTTCAGCGCCACCCCGTGGTAGGTGCAGTGGTTGCTGACCTTGATGCCCAGCGCCGCCACCTTGCCCAGGCCGTCGAACAGGCCGGCACCGGGCTGCAGCATGGCGTGGCTGAAGGGGTCGTCCACACGCACATAAATGCCCGGCGCGCTGCGCACACGGTGGCCGGTGACGCCGTAGTGCGCCAGCGTGTCCAGCACCGCCGCTTCGATGCGGAAGACGAATTCTTTGACGTAGATGTGGTGCCGGCGCAGGTCCAGCAACACGTAGGCCACCACCTGGCCGGGGCCGTGGTACGTGACCTGGCCGCCGCGGTTGGTGCGGTGCACGGGGATGTCGCCAGAAGCCAGCACATGTTCTTCCCGCCCGGCCACGCCCTGCGTGAAGATGGGCGGGTGTTCCACCAGCCAGAGTTGGTCTTCGGTGTCGGTTGTGCGCGCGGCGGTGAAGTCGCGCATGGCGGCTTCGGTGGCCGCGTAGTCGACAAGGCCCAGGGTCTTCACTTGCATGGCCGGCAGTTTAGGGCGGGGGCTGCGAACATCACCGATGCCCGGCTTTGTAAGGCCGTGGCGCGGTGTGCGACCCACCGAACAACGCGCCCCGTCAACCAGCCACCGCCCCAAGCCCTCCACGCCGCAGCGGCCACCGCTGCGGCCAGCCCACCACCCACCGCACCATGGCCCACTCCACCCTGATGTCCAGCCCGCCGCGTCTCCAGGCCACCCCCGTGTGGCGGCGTCCCGCACGGGCCTGGCCCGCCCTGCTGGCCGTGGCGCTGGCCAGCGTGGCGTGGCCCACGGCGGCATCTGCCGCGGCCGACAAACCTTCAGCCCAGGCGTCTGCCCCGGCACGCAGCCCGGCGGACCTGCAGGGCGCGCTGGACCGCGCCGTCATCGCCTACGAAAGTGGCCACCTCACCACGGCGCGGCGGGCCTTTGAACAACTGGCGCTGCGGGGCCTGCCGGCCGCGCAATACAACCTGGCCGTGATGCACCTGCGGGGCGAGGTGAAACCGGCCGACCGCACGCTGGCGCGCCGCCTGCTCACACGCGCGGCCGAAGGCGGGTTCGTCACCGCCCAGTTCATGCTGGCGCAGGCGCTGGAAAACGGCGAGCTGGGCGCGCGCGACCTGCCCTTGGCGCTGCGCTGGTACGAGGTGGCGGCCGAAAGCGGCAGCAGCGACGCCCAAGTGGCCCTGGCCACCGCGCACTACCTGGGTCGCGGCCTGCCGCGTGACATGGCGCGGGCCGCGCACTGGTACCGCGAAGCCGCCAAGGCCGGCGACGTGGGCGCCATGTACCTGCTGGCGGCGATGTACGAACAAGGCGACGGCCTAGACCGCGACCTGCGCCTGGCGCGCTACTGGTACGACCTGGCGGCCAGGGCCGGCGACGTGGCCGCGCCGGCCAAACGGCAGCAGATGGACGAACAGCTGGCGGCCACCCCGGCCTGAGCGTTGACGGGTGCCGGGCCGCGTTCAGCGCCCGTGCTGGTGCTTCACAGCACCACTTTCACCATCGGGTGCGTGCTCAGCGTGCGGTACAGCTCGTCCAGCTGTTCGCGGCTGGTGGCGGTGACGGTGATGGTCACGCCCAGGTACTTGCCGCCGCTGCTGGGCCGCCGCTCCACGCGGCCTTCATGGAAGCTGGGGTCGAAGTGCCGGGCCACGGCGACCACGGCTTCTTCAAAACCTTCCACGGCCAGGCCCATCACCTTGATGGGGAAGTCGCTGGGGTATTCGATCAGGCTTTGTTCGGGCGGGATGTCGGCCATGGTGGTGCGGGGGGTCGGTTGTTCTGTTCAATGGGCCGGGTACGCCCAGGGGTGCTTGCGCCGCTCAGATGCTCATGCTGCGCTTGGCGCGCTGGTAGGCCTCGTACAAACGGGCATACACCGGGCCGGGCTTGCCACGCAGCGCGCCGTGGCCCACGGCTTCACCGTCCAGGTGCGTCACCGGCAGCACTTCCTTGGTGGCCGAACTGAGCATCAGCTCGTCGGCGGCGCGCACATCGGCTTCGGAAATGGGCCGCAGGTTGTAGGCCACGCCGGCTTCTTCGCACAGCTCGCGCAGCAGCTCCACGCGGATGCCCTCCAGCACATGCTCGCTCTTGGGTGGTCCCAGCAGCGCGCCCTCGTGCACCACCCACACGTTGCTGGCCGCGGCCTCGGTGAGCCAACCGTCGCGGAACAGGATGGTTTCCACCGCGCCAGCGTCGGCCGACACCTGCCGCGCCAGCACATTGCCCAGCAGGCTGGTGCTCTTGATGTCGCCACGCTCCCAGCGGAAGTCGCGCGCGGTGACGCAGGCCACACCGGCATGCCGCTGTTCGGCGGAAGCCGGCTTCATCGGGTTGGCCGTGACGAAGACCGTGGGCGTCAGACCGGTGGGCATCACGTGGTCACGCGGCGCCACGCCGCGGGTGACCTGGATGTAGACCAGCTGCTGGTCCACGCCTTTTTGCGCCTGCAAGCGCGCCACCAGGTCCCGGCACAGCGCCAGCCACTCGGCGCGGGTGTGCGGGTTGGGGATGCGCAGCTTGGCCAGGCTGCGGCCGAGCCGGGCCATGTGTTCGTCGAAACGGAACAGCCGGCCTTCGTAGACCGGCACCACCTCGTAGACGCCGTCACCGAAGATGAAGCCGCGGTCCATCACCGACACCTTGGCCTCGGCCACGGGCGTGATGACACCGTTCAGCGAACACAGCGTGTCTGGCAGGGGCGCGACCATGGTGGGGGTTCCTTGTGTGAAGACGACGCAGGCCCGCGCCAGGCGTTCAGGTGGGGCCGTTCACTTGATCCACAAGCGGATGGCGTCCCAGGCGCGGCCGAAGACGCCGGCCAGCGGCACGGCTTCTTGCACCACCAGCGGCACGTCGGCCACCTTGGCGCCGCTGGCGGTGGTGACCTTCAGCGTGCCCACACGCTGGCCAGCCGTCAAGGGCGCCACCAGGGGGTCGGTGCGTTCCACCACGGTCTTCAACTTGTCGCCTTCGCCCTTGGGCACGGTGACGAAGATGGCGCCGGGCGCGCCCAGCTTGGCCTGGGGGGCCGTGCCCTTCCACACCGGCACGGTGCTGACGGCCTGGCCGGCGTCGAACAGGCGGATGGCGTCCCAGGCCGACCAGCCCCAGTTCAGCAGCTTCTGGCTCTCTGCGGCGCGCGCTTCGCGGCTGGCCGTGCCCAGCACCACGCTGATCAGGCGGCGCTTGCCGTTGGCCATGTCGCGCTGCGCGCTGGCCACCAGGCAGTAGCCGGCGGCTTCGGTGTAGCCGGTCTTCATGCCGTCCACCGAGGGGTCGCGCCCCAGCAGCATGTTGCGGTTGTCCTGCTTGATCTTGTTGTACGTGAACTGGCGGATGGCGTAGATGGGGTAGTGCTGCGGATGCTCTTGGATGATCTTGGCCGCGATGGTGGCGATGTCGCGCGCGCTGCTGTGGTGGCCGGCTTCGGTCAGGCCTTCCACGTTCTTGAACTTGGTGTTCTTCAGGCCCCAGGCCGCGGCCTGGGCGTTCATGCGGTCGACGAAGGTTTCCACGCTGCCGGCCACGCCCTCGGCCAGCGCGATGGTGGCGTCGTTGCCGCTCTGCACGATCATGCCGCGCAGCAGTTCGTCGACGCGCGGCTGCATGGTGGTGTCGATGAACATCAGCGATCCGCCCAGCTTGCGCTGGTCCCAGGCGCGTTTGCTCACCGGCAGCGTCTGCTCCAGCGACAGTTTTTTGTCGCGGATGGCGTTGAACACCAAGTAGGCCGTCATCAGCTTGGTCAGCGAAGCCGGTTCGCCCGGCGCGTCGGCGTCGCGTTCGGCCAGCACCTGGCCGCTGGTGGCGTCCAGCAAGATGTACTGGCGCGCGGCGATTTCCGGCGGTTGTGGCGCCTGGGCGCGCACCGGCGCGTGCAGGCCAAGGGCCGCCAAGGCCAGGGAAACAACAGCAAGCAACTTCATGGGAGGTCCGTCAATGCGGCGCGCGAGACGCGCCTGGAAAAAGGGGAAGCGAAGGCACAGCACCGTCGCCGGGGGTTCCCCGGGGGGCTGGCCGCGTGGCGGCCCAGGGTCACACCGACCAGGCCGCCACCAACAGTTGTTTGAGCAGCGGCAGCTGCCCATGGAAAAAATGGCCGGCACCGGGCACCACGGTGACGGGCTGGGCCAGCGGACGCGCCCAATCGAAACAAGCGGCCAGCGGCACCACGTCGTCGGCCTCGCCGTGCACCACCAGCGAACCTGCTGGCAGCGGCGCCACGTTGAAGTTCACCACCGCCGGACCCACCAACGTCACCTTGGCCACGTCTTCGGTGCGCGCCGCGGCCTGCGAGGCCACATAACCACCGAAAGAAAAACCGCCCAGCAGCAGCGGCAGGCCCGGTTGACGGGCGGCGGCGATGACGGCCAAGGCGTCTTCCACCTCGCCCTGGCCGGCGTCCCAGGCGCCCTGTGAACCACCGACACCGCGGAAGTTGAAACGCACGGCGCGGTGGCCCAGCTGCACGGCGGCGCGCGCCAGCGTCTGCACCACCTTGTTGTCCAGCGTGCCGCCGTGCAGCGGGTGAGGGTGGCACAACACGGCCACGCCTTGCAGCGGGCCGGTGGGTTCGTCGATGGCCACGTCCAGCGCACCGGCGGGGCCGGGCCAGGACAGGCGTTGGGTCTGCGCGTTCACGGGTGAAGACCGATCGCCGTTTCAGCGGCCCACGCTGGGCGGCAGCACCAGGCGTTCAACGACCTGGCCGTTCTTCAGGTGCGACTCGACGATTTCTTCGATGTCGTGCTGGTCCACGAAGGTGTACCAGGTCTCTTGCGGGTAGACCACGGCCACGGGGCCACCGGCGCAGCGGTCCAGGCACCCGGCCTTGTTGACGCGCACCCCACCCGGACCGGCCAGGCCCTCGGCCTTCACACGCGCCTTGCAGTGGTCAAAAGCCGCTTGTGCGTCGTGCTGGGCGCAGCTGGCCTCGCCGTTCTTGCGCTCGTTCAGGCAGAAGAAGATGTGGTGCTGGTAATAGCTCATGCCGCGATTGTAGGGAGCGGGCCTGCCGACAGCGCCTGAAGCCCCCGGCCCGCCGGGGCTGGGCACGCCGGGCCGGGCGGCTCAATCGCGCGCGCTCAAACGCAGCAACAACCAACCCAGCGCGGCGTAGGGCCACAACCAGCCCACCCACTGCGCCAGGCCGTGGAAGTGCACAAACCGGCCCTGCTCCCAGGCCTGCAGGCTCTGCGCGAAGTAGGCGTCGGTGGGCGCCTGTGCCACCAGGCTGGCGCCGCTGGCCAAGGCCACCAGCGCCAGGCCCACGCAGGCGCGCCGGCCCAGCGGCGCCAGCAGACCGGCCAGCACCGTGGCCGCCAGCAGGGCCGGTATGGTCAACGGTGTCAGCCAGGCCAGGGCGTGTTCGGGGCCGAAGTTCAGCCAGGTCGACAGCGTCATCGCCGTCCAGCCCAGGGCCAGCGCGCCCAGCGCCAACACCAGGCGCCGCAGACCCGGCTGCACCACGGTGTAGGCCAGCAGACAAGGGCCCAGCAGGCCCAGCAAGGTGATGGCCGCCTCGCCGGCCATGGGCAGGCGCGGCCCTTGCACCAGCGGTGCCTGCCACAGGTCTTGTGCCGCCTGCGCCCAGGGCACGCCGTCCAGCAGGTCGGCCAGGGCCTCGCGCAGGCGCGGACCCACCTGGCCCAGGCCCAGCGGCACCGGGGCCGGGAACAACAGGCCCACCGGCCACAGCGCCAGCAACGCCAACGCGCCGGCACTCTGCGGCACAAACCAGCGCTGGCGCAGGCCCTGCCAGCGGTCGATGGCGTGCAGGCGGTGCAGCGCCACGCCCAACAGCGCACCCACGGCCGCGCCCAGGCTGTTCAACGCCAGGTCTTTCAGGGAAGGGTGGCGACCCGGCAGGAAGTTCTGCGCCACCTCGCAGACGTAAGACAAGCCCGCCGGCAAGGCCACGGCCCCCAGCAGCGCCAGGCCCGGGTGCGCACCGCTGCGGCGCAGGCCCACCAGCAGCAACAGGCCCAGGGGCAGGTAGCCCAGGCCGTTGGCCCACAGGTCCAGCACATCCAGCCAAGGCGGCCAGCGCAGCACCAGCAAGGCGTCCAGGGCCTGGCCCGGCGGCCAGCGCCAGCCCGTGAACGGGAACAGGCTGGCGTACAGCACCAGCGTGGCCCAGGCCAGGGCCAACAGGCTGGCGGAACTGCGGTGGCGCTGGCGGGCGCGGCCGGCAGGCATGGTGGTGCGCGTCAGGGCGGTCGAGCGGCTTGAGCCCGTCAGAAGGGCTTGACGACCACCAGCACGGTGATGGCGATGAACAGCAGCACCGAGACCTCGTTGAACACGCGGAACCAGCGGTGGCTGCGGCGGTTGGCCATTTGTTCGAAGCTGCGCAGCAGCGCGCGGCACATGTGGTGGTAGCCCACGACAGCCAACACCAGCAGCAGCTTGGCGTGCAACCAGCCGCTGCCCGGGCCCCGGCCGATGCCTTCGCCCCACCACAACCACAAGCCCAGCGCCAAGGCCGGCACCATCAGCAAGGTGGCAAAGCGGTACAGCTTGCGCGCCATGAGAAGCAGGCGCTCACGTTCGGCGTGGCTGTCGGCCGGCACCATGGCCAGGTTGACGAACAAACGTGGCAGGTAGAACAAGCCGGCGAACCAGCTGGCCACGAAGACGATGTGGAAGGCCTTGACCCAGAGGTAACTCATCGGGCCATTATCCAGAGCCGCGCGCCAGGCCCCGGACGGCGGGGGTTTCAGCGCTGGCGGCGGCACCCGCCGCGCCCGGTGCGGGGCCCGACGGGCCGCACAAAAAAGAGCCCCGGCGCGGGGCCGGGGCTTGGCAAGCCTTGTCGCTGTCATCACGTCAAGGCACCTGCTCAGGGAGGAAAAGCAGGGAACGACCGCCTCGCGGCTATCATTCATCGGTTACTTTAGCAGATTCATCAGAAGTATGCCAAGTAGTAACCAGCACTGAAAGCGGTGTCACATTCATCGTTTTCGCTGAAACAGGACCGCCACCATGCACACGCCCCCGCCTTTTCCCGCCAGCCGGCCGCGCCGCCTGCGCCGCGATGCTTTCACCCGCGCCCTGGTGCGTGAACACCGCTTGGCGGCCGAAGACCTGATCCTGCCGGTGTTCCTGCTGGACGGGCAGGACCGCGTGCAGGACGTGGCCAGCATGCCCGGCGTGCAGCGCCGCAGCCTGGACCGCCTGTTCCAGGTGGCCGAAGAGTGTGTGAATCTGGGCGTGCCGGTGATGGCGCTGTTCCCGGTGATCGACGGCGCGCTGAAAACGCCCGACGGCGTGGAAGCCACCAACCCCGACGGCCTGGTGCCACGCGCCGTGCGGGCGCTGAAAAACCGCTTCCCGCAGCTGGGCCTGCTGACCGACGTGGCGCTGGACCCTTACACCAGCCACGGCCAGGACGGCCTGCTGGACGACACGGGTTACATCCTGAACGAAGCCACCGTGGCCATGCTGACGCGCCAGGCTCTGGTGCAGGCCGAAGCCGGTGTGGACATCGTGGCGCCCAGCGACATGATGGACGGCCGCATCGGTGCCATCCGCCAAGCGCTGGAAGCCGCCGGCCAGGTGCACACGCGCATCATGGCCTACAGCGCCAAATACGCCAGCGCCTTCTACGGCCCCTTCCGCGACGCGGTGGGCTCGGCCGGCAACCTGGGCAAGGCCGACAAGAAGGTCTACCAAATGGACCCCGGCAACAGCGACGAAGCCCTGCGCGAGGTGGCGCTGGACATCGCCGAGGGCGCCGACATGGTGATGGTGAAGCCCGGCATGCCCTACCTGGACATCGTGCGCCGCGTGAAGGACGAGTTCCGCGTGCCCACCTTCGCCTACCAGGTCAGCGGCGAGTACGCCATGCTGAAGGCCGCGGCCGCCAACGGCTGGCTGGCCCACGACGCGGTGATGATGGAGAGCCTGCTGGCCTTCAAGCGCGCCGGTGCCGACGGGGTGCTGACCTACTTCGCGCTGGACGCGGCCCGTTTGTTGAAACAGGGCTGAACCCTTGCGCGTTTTCCACGTCCAGGCCGAAGGCATCCAGGAACTGGCCGAGGTACCGGCCGGCCTGCCGGCGCACGGCTTCCTGTGGCTGGGCTTGGCCCGTCGTGAGTTTGAACTGCAGCACAGCACGCTGCAGGCCAGCCTGCAGCACTGGGGCATGGCCCCGCTGGTGGACCTGCACATCAGCGACCTGCTGAACAACCAGCTGCCCAGCCACTACGACTACACCAGCTGGTACGACCTGATGGTGTTCCGCCGGCTGGCCGCGGGCGCCGGTGCGGCGGAACTCTTTGTGGACGACAACCACGGCACGCTGGCGTCGGCGCAAAAGGCGCTGGCGTCCATCGACACCAGCCCCGTGGGCTTTGCGGTGTTCGACCGCGTGCTGATCACCGTGCACCCCACGGACTGCGCGGTGCGCGAGCACTTTGCCCAGCGCCTGGTCAGCGCCGGCACACGGCTGCCCACCAGCCCGGCCGACCTGATGCTGCGCATGGTCAACCACATGGTGGACAGCTACCTGGACTTGCGCCGCCTGCTGACGCGGCAGTTGGGTTACCTGCAACAGCAGTTGCTGGACCCCAAGAGCCACTTCAGCAACTGGCAGGTGCTGCTGGATTCACGCAACGCGCTGAACCTGCTGGAAGACACCTGCGAGGACCAACGCAGCGCCGTGCAGGAATGGATAGACGCGCTGGCCGAATGGCCAGAAGCCGAAGACCCGGCAGCCCGGCGCGAACGTGAACTGCTGCAGGTGCGTTCGCGCGACGTGCTGGAACACGTGGAACGGGTGCTGTCGCACGTGCGGCGGCTGGGCCAGTCGGCCGAAACCGCGGTGCAGATGCACTTCAGCGCCCTGGGCCACCGCACCAACGACATCATGCGCACGCTGACGGTGCTGACGGCCATCTTCCTGCCGCTGAACCTGATCACCGGGTTCTTCGGCATGAACTTCGACTTCCTGCCGCTGATCCACAGCGACAGCGGCTTCTGGCTGGCCGTGGTGTTGATGTTGGGCGTGGGCGCGGGCCTGGGCCTGTTCTTCTGGCGCAAACGCTACCTGGGCAGCCAGCCGCGCTGACGCCGCCAACGGCCGGGCTTCAGCCCCGGGCGCGTCGGGCCCGGGGGGCGGCTTTCTTGGCGACCGCCACGGCGGCCTTCACGGCGGCCTTGGGCGCAGCGGGTGGCGCTGCAGCCGCGGCGACCTTCTTGGCAGCCGACTTTTTGGCCGCGGCCTGGGCCGGCACGGCCACGGCTTTTTTCAAGGCGGGTTTTTTCGCGACCGCCGCTTCCGCCGCCACGCCCTGGGCGGAAGCCTTTTGGGCGGCCGCCTTGTTGGCCACCGCCTTTTTCACCGCAGGCCGGCGCGCTGCGGGCGCCGGCGCACGTTCGGCATAGGGGTCGTCAAAACCCAGCGCCGCCAGCAGCGCGGTCTCGTGCGCTTCCATGGCCTCGGCCTCGCGCTTCTTTTCGTGGTCCCAACCCTGGGCGTGCAGCACGCCGTGCACCAGCAGGTGGGCGTAATGGGCCGGCAGCGGTGTGTCCTGTTCCAGCGCTTCGCGCTCCACCACCGGGGCGCACAGCACGAGGTCGGCCACCACCACGGGGGCTTGTTCGTAGTCGAAGGTCAGCACGTTGGTGGCGTAGTCCTTGCCGCGGTAGTCGCGGTTCAGGGCACGGCCTTCGTCTTCACCGACGATGCGCACGCTGAACTCGCCCGGCGCGGCCAACGCGGCGCGCATCCAGCGCAGCACCAATGGCCGGGGCAGCAGGCTGCGGTGCTGGGCGTCGGCGAACTGCAGCGAGAGCTGCAAAGCCGGCGCGCTGGGTTTTGCGACCTTGGCGGGCGGGGCCGCCGGGGCCGCTTTGGCGGCCTTCACCTTGTTAACCGCCTTCACCACCTTCGCCGCCTTGGCAGCGGGCGTGGAATGGGCAGGCACGGCACGCGCCGTGCGCGCCGTGGATGGGGCATTGGAAGCCATGGGTGGACTCGGGCGAGAAAAAGGGGGGAAGGAAACAAGCGCCTCAGGGCCGACCCGCGGCGTCGCGGTAGCCCAGGCTGTCGAAATCGTCGTCGTCGCGCGGCCCGCGGGCGGGCCAGTCGCCGTCTCGTGCATCCCGGGCATCGCGGGCGCCACGGCCGGGGGCCGGGTCGCGGCCGCGCCAAGCGGGCTCGGTGCGGCCGGCTGCCGGGGGCGGGCTGGGTGTGCCCGGCGCCGGCCGGGCTTGTTCGTAGGCGTCGACGATGCGGGCCACCAGCGGGTGGCGCACCACGTCGGCCGACGTGAAGTCCACAAAGGCCACGCCCTTCACACGCGCCAGCACCTGGCGCGCGTCGGCCAGCCCGCTGGCCGTGCCGCGGGGCAGGTCCACCTGGCTGGTGTCGCCGGTGACCACACATTTGCTGCCGAAGCCGATGCGCGTGAGGAACATCTTCATCTGCTCGCGCGTGGTGTTCTGCGCTTCGTCCAGGATGACGAAAGCGTGGTTCAGCGTGCGGCCGCGCATGAAAGCCAGCGGCGCGATCTCGATCAGGCCTTTCTCGAAGGCCTTGGCCACGCGTTCGGCGCCCATCAGGTCGTACAGCGCGTCGACCAGCGGGCGCAGGTAGGGGTCGACCTTCTGCGCCAGGTCGCCAGGCAGGAAACCCAGTCGCTCGCCGGCTTCCACGGCCGGGCGTGTCAGCACGATGCGCTGCACGCCCTGGCGCTCCAGCGCGTCGACCGCGCAGGCCACGGCCAGGAAGGTTTTGCCCGTGCCGGCCGGGCCGGTGCCGAAGGTGATGTCGTGCGACAGGATGTGCTGCAAATACAGCGCCTGGTTGGGCGTACGGCCGGCCAAGGCGGCGTGGCGGGTGTGCAGCACCACCGGGCCGGTGGCCGCCGCCGCACGCGGCGCAGCGCCCTCGGCGCGTGCCGCCGCCTGCAAAGCACCGGCTTCGGCCAGGGCCAGTTGCAGGGCCTGCTCGCCCAGGGCCTGGTCGGCCTGGCTGTACAGCGCGTCCAGCAGGGCGGCCACGCGCTCCACCGCAGGCTTGGGGCCGTCGATGCGCACGGTGTTGTCGCGCCGTGCCAGCGCCACGCCCATGGCGGCCTCGATGCTGCGCAGGTGGCTGTCCAACGGGCCACACAAATGGGCCAGGCGGCGGTTGTCGGCGGGGGTGAGCGTGTGGCGGCGAATCAAGCGGCGGCTGTGCAGAGGTCCACGGGAGCGCGGATTGTCGCAGCCCGCCCCCGGGCGCGCCATGGGCGCTGCCGCAGAATCGGGCGTGATGCGTTCCGTGTTCGCCACCGCCTTCGCCACCCCAGCCGCCCAGAACGTCCGCGCGGACACACCCGGGGCGGCCCGCCTTCGCTGGGCGCACCGCGGCTGGCTGGCTTGGCTGGCGCTGTGCTGCGCCCTGCTGGGCCTGGCACCGGCCACCGCCACGGCCCAGGTGCTGAACTTCGACAGGGCGCTGTCGGCCGTGGGCAGCGGCCCAGGCTTTCCCCAGGACCGCGCGGCCACCACCGTGGCCCTGCCCGACGACTGGACCCGCAGCCACCCCGGCCAGCGGGGCCCGGTCTGGTACCGCGTGAGCTTCCCGGCCAGCGCCGCGGCCGGCCCCGGTGGCCTGCTGGCGCTGTACGTGCCCCAAGCCTGCACCAACCTGGAGGTCTACCTGAACGGCCAGCTGGTGCACAGCGGCGGCGCCATGACCGAGCCGCTGACCAACAACTGCCAACACCCCCAGCTGGTGACGCTGCCCACGGCGCTGGTGGCCACCGGCCTGAACCTGCTGGACCTGCGGGTGGCCGGCCATCCGCTGGCCGAGACCGGCTCGCGCCTGCGCAGCGGCGGGCTGTCGGCCTTCAGCGTGGGCCCGCTGGCCCTGCTGGCGCCGCGCCAAGCCTGGCGCACCACCTTGAACGTCACGCTGCCGCAGGCGCTGGGCGCCACCTTGTTGCTGACCGGTGGCTTCATGTTCGTGCTGGGCTTCATCAACCGCCGCGAAAGCCACCTGGCCTACTTCGGCGCGCTGTCGGTGGGCTGGGCCGTGGTGGACGCGCGGCTGTGGCTGCGCTCGCTGCCGCTGGACCACAGCAGCACCGAGTTCCTGCTGGTGTCGCTGACGGCTTTCATCACGCTGGCCGGTGTGCAGTTCCTGCTGCGCTACGCCGGCGTGCGCCACGCGCTGGTGGACAAGCTGCTGCCGCTGCAGTGCGCGCTGATGCCGATTTCGCTGGTGCTGGCCGGCACGCAGCGCCTGTACGCCATGGCCTCGCTGTGGATGCTGTTGTTGGCGCTGCAGGCCCTGGCCGCCGGCGCCTTCTACCTGATGCGCCAGTGGGCGCAGCGTGGCCCCGGCTACTGGCTGATGGCCTGCACCCTGGCCGTGTTGGCGCTGGCCGCGGCGGTGGAGTTCGTGGCCCAGCAAACGGGCGCGCGCCCCCTGGTCGTTCAGGTCGCCCAGCTGGCGCCGCCGCTGATGTTCGTGCTGGTGGGCCTGCGCCTGGTGCAGCAGCATGGACGCGCGCTGCAGGAGGCCGAACTGGGCCGCGCGCAGCTGGAGCAGCGCGTGCGTGAAGCGACGGCGGAGATCGAACGCAACTTCCAGGCGCTGTCGGAGCTGCGCGTGGAGCAGATCACCGAACGCGAGCGCAAGCGCATCGCCGCCGACCTGCACGACGACCTGGGCGCCAAGCTGCTGACCATCGTGCACACCAGCGACGACGCACGCATCTCGTCGCTGGCGCGCGAGGCGCTGGAAGAGATGCGCCTGTCGGTGCGCGGCCTGACCGGCAAACCGGTGCGCCTGGCCGACGCGCTGGGCGACTGGCGCGCCGAGGTGGTGAACCGCCTGGCGCAGGCCGGCATCGAAGGCGAGTGGTCGGCGCCGGAAGACCTGCCGCAGACGCTGTCGGCCCGGGCCTATGTGCAAACCACGCGCATCCTGCGCGAAGCCACCAGCAACATCATCAAGCACAGCGGCGCCTCGCACTGCGCCGTCACCTGCCGCGTGGCCGACGGCGATTTCCAGCTCGTCATCCAGGACAACGGCAACGGCATCGCCACCGAAGTGGAAGGCCGCCTGGACCGGGGCCATGGCCTGGCCAGCATGAAACACCGCGCCAAGCAGCTGCAGGGCCAGTGCCTGGTGGAATCGGGCCCGGGGTACGGCACCGTGATACGTCTCACGCTTCCGCTGGATCGTGCACTGGAGGCCCCCCCACGTTGAGGGGGCCGCTGCTAGAGTGCAACTTCACCCTTTGTTTGTGCCGCCCATGAAGAACATCCTGCTGCTTGAAGACCTGCCCGAGATCCGGGCCTGGTTGCGCAAGCTTGTGTTGCAGGTTTTCCCCAGCGCGCAAATCTCTGAAAGCGCGCGCGTCCAGGACGCCATTTCCCTGGTCACGGCCGTCAAGTTCGACCTCGCCCTGGTGGACCTGGGCCTGCCCGATGGCAGTGGCGTCGACGTGGTGACCAAGCTGCGCGACGTGCAGCCTGACGCGCAAAGTGTGGTCGTCACCATCCACGACGACGACGAACACCTGTTCCCTGCGCTGCAGGCCGGCGCTTTCGGCTACATCCTGAAAGAACAGCCGCGCGAGCTGATCACCGAACAGCTGCAACGCATCAGCCAGGGCGAACCGCCGCTGAGCCCCAGCATCGCGCGCCGCGTGATGGCGCATTTCAGCGCCAAGGCCAAACCGCAGGCCTCCATGCTGCCGCACGTGTCGCTGACCGACCGCGAAAGCGAGGTGCTGCTGCGTGTGGCCAAGGGCTACACGCTGCCGGAGATCGGCGTGCAGCTGGGCCTGAGCCGGCACACCATCGCCGACTACGTCAAGCAGATCTACCGCAAGCTCAACGTGAGCTCGCGCGCCGAAGCCGCGCTGGAAGCGCAGCGACTGGGGTTGTTCGGCTGATGCCCTGACAATGCGTCCATGATCGGACGCATCAGCGGCAACCTGGCGGAGAAGGCCCCGCCCCAAGTGCTCATCGACTGCCACGGCGTGGGCTACGAGCTCGACGTGCCGATGAGCACCTTCTACAACCTGCCCGGGCTGGGCGAGCCCGTCAGCCTGCTGACGCACTTTGTGGTGCGCGAAGACGCGCAGCTGCTCTACGGCTTCCTCACCGCGGCAGAACGCCACACCTTCCGCCTGCTGCTGAAGATCAGCGGCGTGGGCCCGCGCATGGCGCTGTCGCTGCTGTCGGGCCTGTCGGTGGCCGAGCTCTCACAAGCCGTGGCGTCGCAGGCCACGGCGCGCCTGGTGAAGGTGCCGGGCATCGGCAAGAAAACGGCCGAGCGGGTGCTGCTGGAGCTGAAGGACAAGCTGGCACCCGACATGTCGCTGCCCAGCACGCCGGTGAACGACCACCAGGCCGACATCACCCAGGCCCTGATGGCCCTGGGCTACAGCGACAAAGAAGCCAACGCCGCCTTGAAGGCCCTGCCGGCCGATGTGGGCGTGAGCGAAGGCATCAAGCTGGCGTTGAAGTCGCTGAACAAGTAGGCCGGCGCATCCAGCGCGGCCCGCTCGGCGTACAGCCACCCATGAACAACTTCACCCGAACGACGCCCCCTCGCCTCCGCCTGCAGCCGCTGTGTGCGGCCTTGCTCTGCGCTTGGCAGTTGCCAGCCTGGGCGCAAGACGCGACCACCGAACCCGCGCCCCTGGTGGTACGTGGCCACTACGACAACGCCGTGGGCACCAGCAACGCGGCCTCGCAGGGCGTGGTGAACGCCGAGCTGCTGAAGAGCCGCCCGGCGCAGCGACCGGGCGAAGTGCTGGAGTTTGTGCCCGGCGTCATCGTCACCCAGCACGCCGGCGACGGCAAAGCCAACCAGTACTTCCTGCGTGGCTTCAACCTGGACCACGGCACCGACTTCGCCACGCGGCTGAACGGCATGCCCAACAACCTGCCCAGCCACGCCCACGGCCAGGGCTACACCGACCTGAACGTGTTGCTGCCCGAGCTGGTGCAGCGCATCGAATACCGCAAGGGCCCCTACTTCGCCAGCAGCGGCGACTTCGCCACCGCCGGTGGCGCCGACATCCACTACAAAACCCGGCTGGACGAAGACTTCGGCCAGCTCACACTCGGTGCGAACGGCTACCGCCGCGCCGTGGTGGCGGGCTCGGGCCAGGCCGGCGCGCTGCAACTGCTGGGCGCGGCCGAGCTGATGCGCAACGACGGCCCCTGGACCGTGCCCGAGGCGCTGCGCCGCGAGAACGCGGTGTTCACCGCCAGCACCGGCACCGCGGCCAGCGGCTGGCAGGCCTCGCTGATGCACTACGGCGCACGCTGGACCAGCACCGACCAGGTGCCGGAACGGGCGCTGCTGAGTGGCCAGCTGGGCCGCTTCGATTCACTGGACCCCACGGCCGGTGGCGACACGCGGCGCAGCAGCCTGTCGGCCAGCTGGCACCACCAGGGCGCGCAGGGCCACACACGGGTGCAGGCCTATGCGCTGCGCTACACGCTGGACCTCTTTTCCAACTTCACCTACGCACTGGACAACCCGGTGGACGGTGACCAGTTCGAACAACAGGACCGCCGCCACGTGCTGGGCCTGAGCGCCAGCCACACGGTGGAGCACCGCCTGGCCGGCCTGAACCTGCGCAGCGAGTTCGGTCTGCAAACGCGCGTGGACCGCGCCACCGTGGGCCTGTTCAAGACCGCCCAGCGTCAGCGCCTGGACACCGTGCGCGAAGACCAGGTGCGCCTGCAGCAAACCGGGGTGTACGGCCAAAGCACGCTGGAACTGACGCCCTGGCTGCGCAGCGTGCTGGGCCTGCGGGCCGACCACCAACAAGCCCGCACCCAGCTGCTGGCGGGCAGCGGCGACAGCGGCCGGGCTTCGGGCAGCCGCTTATCGCCCAAGCTGGCCTTGGTGGCCGGGCCTTTCCAGAAAACCGAGTTCTTCTTCAACGCCGGCCGCGGTTTTCACAGCAATGACGCACGGGGCACCACGGCGCAGACCGACCCGGCGCCGGCCCTGGTGGCCGCCAGCGGCATGGAGCTGGGCCTGCGCACGGAAGCCCTGCCGGGCCTGCAAAGTTCGCTGGCGCTTTGGCAGCTGCGCTCAGATTCAGAGCTGGTCTACGTGGGCGACGCCGGTGTCACCGAAGCCAGCCTGGGCAGCCGGCGCCACGGCGTGGAATGGAGCAACCGCTACATGCCCCGACCCTGGCTGCTGCTGGACGCCGACCTGGCCTGGAGCCATGCGCGTTTCAGCAACGGCGACCGCATACCCAACGCCATCGACCGCGTGGCCTCGCTGGCCGCCACGGTGCGCGAGCTGGGGCCATGGTCGGCCAGCCTGCAATGGCGCTACCTGGGCAGCGGCGCCCTGATGGAAGACAACAGCGTGCGCAGCCGCCCGGCCATCACCACCAACCTGCGCGTGGGCCACCGCTTCAGCCGCCGGCTGGAGGCTTCGCTGGACGTGTTCAACCTGTTCGACCGCCCGGTCGAGGACATCCAGTACTTCTACGAATCGCAGCTGCGCAACGAAAGCGCCCCGGTCAGCGACCGCCACCTGCACCCGGCCGAGCCGCGTTCGTTGCGGTTGACGGTGAAGTTGGCCTTGTAAGCGGCCTTCGCGGCGTGAAATCGCCGCTCAGGCTTCGCCTGGCGAGCAAGGCCTGAACTCCGCACTCGGGCACCTGTCCTTCGCGGCGTGAAATCGCCGCTCAGGCTTCGCCTGGCGAGCAAGGCCTTCCGGCCTTGCTCGTCCTGGCTCAGTGCTTGTGGCCGTCGTGTTTGGGGGCGGGGGAGGCCAAGGCCTTCACGGGCACCTTCAGCTCCAGCGTTTCGCGCTTTTTGTCGGCGCCCTCTACCACCAGGGTCAGCGGCACGGTGTCACCGGCCTTCAGCGGCTGCTTCAGGTCCATCAGCATCACGTGGAAGCCCCCGGGCTTCAGCTCCACGGTCTTGCCAGCGGGCAACTCCAGGCCATTGGTCAAGGCACGCATCTTCATTGTCGTGCCTTCCATCGCCATTTCGTGGATCTCCACGACACCGGCCACCGGCGAAGCGGCCGACACCAGGCGGCCGCCCTGTGCTGAGGTGATCTGTGCAAATGCGCCCGTGGCCTTCTGTTGGGCCACGGTGCCACGCACCCAGGCTTCTTTCACGGTGGTTTGGGCTTGGGCGGCGCCGCTCAGCAGCCCGCCGGCCAGGGCGACGGCACCAAAGGCGGTGCGGAGGGTGGTTTTCATGGTTTTCTCCTTGGGGTTGAAAGAGGTGTTCAGGCGGGCAAAGCCCACAGCGCACGCTGCTGGGCTGAGCCCCGTGACAAAGCCAGCGGGAGCTCGCAGCCGGCCAAGGTGTGGGGGTCGTAGCGGGCGCTGCGGTGGTCGCGTTCTTGCAACAGCGACAGCCGGCGCAGCCCGCTGATGATGCGCGAAACCGTCTCCGGCGCGGTGTCCACCAGGGCTGCCATGTCGCGCAGACGTGGCAAGGGGTGGGCGCCGGGGGCGGCCGTGTCCTGGTCGCTGGCCGCCGTTCCAGGCACTGCGGCGCTGTGGGCCAACAGCAGCAGCAAGCGCCGCACACGCTCTGGCACGGTGCCCGAACGCAGGCGCGACATGTTGGCAGCCTGCTGCCAATGCTGGCCCATGGCGCGGGCCAGCAACTGGCGCCAGCCGGCGTCGTCCTCGGGCATGGCCAGCGGCGTCAGCACGCAAGGCACCAAGGCCTTGGCCAGGCTGGTGCGGCGGCTTTGGTCGTTGGGCTCCAAACCGACCACATCGCCAGGGAGGGCCAAGCCCACCAAGGTCTCGCGTTCGGCGACGTCCAGCACCGACAGGCTCAAGGCGCCGCTGTGCAGGCGCCAACCGGCCGTGGGCCAGACCGGCTGCACGTCCAGCCACTCGCCCGGCGCCAAGCACCGGGTGAACTGGGGCAGTGAGTTCACATCGACAGACATGGCCACACCTTCAGTGCACATGGCCGCTGGCGGCTGCGGGTTGCACGTCCAGCAACACGGCCGGGGCCTTGAGGCCGCGCGTGCTGGTGCCACTGGCAGGCAGCTCGGCCCAATCCCAGCGGCCTTTTTCGCACAGCTGCGTCACCTTGAACCAGGCCGGGCCGGGCTGCTGCGGCGCCCGGCCGCGCAGCACGAACTCGTCGTAGTGCGCGTCGGCCAGCCAGGCCTCGCGGCTGCTGGCGCGCCAGGTGACCTGCACCACGTCTTCCCGCACCTCGCGGCCATGGCTGGTGTAGGGCTGGGCCAACGGCGCGGTCTGCACCTCCAGCTGCCACCCGGCCTTGGGCATGGGCTTGGCGCCGCGGAAGCCCGCCGGCAGTTGCACCACCACGGTGTGCGTGGCCGTGCCTTCGCAACCGTGGCCAATGCGCACCACGGCCTTGTAGGCCGCGCCGGCCATGGCCTGGGGCTGTTCCAGCGAAGCATGGGCCCAAGCCGAAGGCGTGCACATGGCCGCAAAAGCGGCCCAGGCAAACGCCGCACATTTTGAACGTTGGTTGAATGCGTGGTTCATGGTGTGGGGCCTCACAGGTCAAAGCGCACTTCGGCGCTGGTGGTGCGTTGCGGGTAGGGGTGGAAGTTCCAGTACTGCGCGTTGTTCAGGTTGTCCACGCCCAGCGAGGCGCTCCACTGCCGGTCGATCTTCCAGTGCACCCGCGCGTCGGTGGTGAAGAACTTGCTGAAGCCCTGGTAGGTCTTGCCGTTGGGGTCGCTGTTGTTCAGCGTGCCGTACTGCATGCCGCCGTAACGCAGGCCGAAACTGGCCGTCAGCGCTTCGCTGAAGTGCCAGGTGGCCAGCGCGCTGGCGCGCCACTTGGGCACACGCGGCTGTTGTTTGCCGATGGTGTCGCCGGGCACGGCCACATAGCTGCTGTTGGCGGTGATGGTGGAGTCGGCGTAGGTCACGCTGCCCTGCAGGTCCAGCCGCTGGCCGAACCAGCCAGCGGTCTCGGCCGCCAACTCCAGGCCCACGGTGCGCAGGCGGTCGATGTTCTGCACGCTGTTGACGATGGGGGTGGTGCCGGGGATGGCCTGGCTGTAGAGCGCGTCGGTGGTGGCTTCGTGGAACAGGGTGCTGCGCGCGCGCTGGCGGCCCTGGGTCCACTCCGCGGAGAACTCGGTGGTCCAGCTCTTTTCGGGCTTCAGGTTCGGGTTGGTGACGGCGTCGGTCCCGGCGTTGCCCTGGAAAAGCTCACCCACCGTGGGCACGCGAATGGCACGGCCGGTGCTGAGCTTCAGGCCCCAGGCTTCGCTGAGCTGGTAGCCCACGGCGGCCTTGGGCGACACCCACTGCTCGCTGCGGTCCTGGAAGGCCACGGGCGCGGCAGTGCCGGTGGTCTTGGCCCCGTCGCGCGCGGTCCAGTGTTCCAAGCGGGCGCCCAGCACGGCGGTCCACTGCGGGTTCAACGTCCAGGCGTCCTGGGCGTACAGCGCACTCAGCGTGGTCTCGCCGCGGAAGCTGCTGACGGGCGTGGTGGCGTCGCCGCGCAGCCAGTCGCCGGCGTTGTCGATGCGCTGGCGCCACTGGTACTGGTCGTGTTGCACGCCCAGGTCCACACGGTGTGCGGCGCTGGGCCGCCACAGGCCCTTGGCGGCCAAGGTCAGCCAACCCGTGCCTTTCAGGCTGGTGATGCGGCCGGCACCGCCGTTGTCTGACGCAGGCTTGGCCACGGTGGCGGTGCGCGAGAGGTCGCTGTGGTAGCGGTAGCCACTGGCGGCCAGTTCCCAGTCGAACACACCGCCGCTGCGCCGCTTCAGCGACAGGCCGTGCATCAGGTGCACCAGGTCGTCGCGGGTCTGGCCGAAGTCGGTGGCGGCCACCGTGTAGTTGCGGCCGTCGATCTGCGCCACACCGCTGTAGAACGGCGTGCCATCGGCCGTGCGCGTGAGGTAGCTCTGCGACTGGCCTCGGCTGCTGTTCTGCCACCAACCCAGCGTGACCTGGCTGCGCAGGCCGCCGCCCCAGTCATACGCCAGCTTGGCCTTGGCGTGGTCCTGCACCGTGCGGTACTGGGTGCCGGCACCGATGATGAGCCAGGGCAGGTTGCTCTTGTCGCTGTCCAGCACGGCCCCCGTGACGGGCGTGCCGGCCGTGGTGGTGGTGGTCGACACCAGCTTGGTGGCGAAGGTCATGGGCTGGCCGCGGCTGTCCAGGCGGTTCAGGTTCAGCCACCACGACAGGGCGCCGGCGCGGTCGCCCAACGAAGCACTGGCCTGCCAGCCCGTGTAGGTGTCTTTCGTGCCGTACAGCTCGAAGGGCTGCACAAAACCGCCCACCTTGGCATGCGCTTCGAACTTCGTGGGCATGCGGGTCTGGTAGTCCACCACGGCGCCCACCGAGTTGCCCGGGTAGGCGGCCGAGAACGGGCCGTAGAGCACGTCCACGCGCTCGATCTCTTCGGGGGTGACCAGGCCCCAACGCGGCGTGAAGGCCGCGCCGTTGCCCAGGAAATTGCTGAGCAGGATGCCGTCGGCGTAGACCATGCTGCGCGCGCTGTTGCCGGTGCCGCTGGCGCGGCTGGACAGCACGGCGTGGTTGTAGTCGCCGATGTAGCGCTTGCGCACCAGCAGGCTGGGGAAGTACTTCAGCGCGTCTTCGCTGTCGGTGGCGTTGATCTTGGCGGCCACCTCGGCGCCCGTGATGCCCTCGATGGTGGTGGGGATGTAGGTGGGCAGCGAGCTGACGCGGGCACCGGTCACTTCCACCACGGCACCGGCGCGGCGGACGGTGGACGTGTCGGCGGCGGTGTCGGCCGTGGACGCGGCGGTGGTGGTGGATGGCGCGGGCGGAGGGGTCTGGGCCCGCGCGGGCAGGCTGAATTCAGAGGCGAGCGCGGCCGCAACGGCCAGGCGCAGAACATGGGACATGGGAAACGTTTCCTGAACAGGCGCTGACCCGGCCCCGCCCGCGGCAAAAACCCGGCGGGCGGCGTGGCGAAGGGCCAGCCAAGCGGCCGCCCGGCCCGACACGGGCACCAGGCAGACCGGCGAACACACCCGCAGGCGCCATCACGGCGCCGGGGTGGCGTTGCTTCAGGACAGGGCGGGCGGGGCGCGCGGCTGTGCGCTGGCCCAGGCGTGCGCCGTGGCCGGCGCCTGCAGGAATGCCACCGGCACCAGGGCCGGCATGGCCAACAACACCGGCATCGCTGGCGGCACGGGCGGCGGTGCGGCATCGCCCAGGGCGGGCGTGCACCAGTGGCAGTGCTCCATTTGCAGCAGGGAGCTGTCGGGCGCGGTCTCACCATCGACCAGGGCCACCAGCTTCATGCCTTGCGGCGTGCAGACCTCGGTGTAGCGCGTGTTGGCTTCACCGCTGGCACGCGCCATGGCGTGCGACACCATGGGCAACACCGCCACCGCCCACAGGGCGATGAGGGCCACCCAAAGGGCCCAGCGTTGGTGTTGGTGTGCGGTGTGCATGGGGTGCCGATTCTAGGCGCGCGCGGCTGAACGCCCCGGCACCAGGCTGCCCAAGACCCCCGGGCGCTGGCGATAATGCTGTATGGCCATCCAGACCGACGACTTCGCGCCCGCCCCGTCTTCCGGTGCATCCACCAGCCCGTTCAGCCCGAGCGCGCGCGTGGTCAGCGCCGGGCCGGCCTCGCCCAACGAAGAGGCCATCGAACGGGCGCTGCGCCCCAAGGGCCTGCAGGACTACGTGGGCCAGGCCAAGGCGCGTGAGCAGTTGGAGATCTTCATCGGCGCGGCCAAACACCGCAGCGAGGCGCTGGACCACGTGCTGCTGTTCGGCCCGCCCGGCCTGGGCAAGACCACGCTGAGCCACATCATCGCCAACGAACTGGGCGTGAACCTGCGGCAGACCAGCGGGCCGGTGCTGGAAAAACCCAAGGACCTGGCGGCGCTGCTGACCAACCTGGAAAAGAACGATGTGCTGTTCATCGACGAAATCCACCGCCTGAGCCCGGTGGTCGAAGAAATCCTCTACCCGGCGCTGGAGGACTACCAGATCGACATCATGATCGGCGAAGGTCCGGCCGCGCGCAGCATCAAGCTGGACCTGCAACCTTTCACGCTGGTGGGCGCCACCACACGCGCCGGCATGCTGACCAACCCGCTGCGCGACCGCTTCGGCATCGTGGCCCGGTTGGAGTTCTACACGGCTGAAGAGCTCACGCGCATCGTCACACGCTCGGCCGGGCTGCTGAACGTGCCCATCAACCCAGAAGGCGCGATGGAGATCGCACGGCGCTCGCGCGGCACGCCGCGCATCGCCAACCGCCTGTTGCGGCGCGTGCGCGACTACGCGCAGGTCAAGGCCGACGGCAAGATCGTGGCCGCCGTGGCCGACGCCGCGCTGAAGATGCTGGACGTGGACCCGCAGGGCTTCGACCTGATGGACCGCAAGCTGCTGGAGGCGGTGATCCACCGCTTCGACGGCGGCCCCGTGGGGCTGGACAACGTGGCCGCGGCCATTGGCGAAGAGAGCGGCACCATCGAAGACGTGATCGAGCCCTACCTCATCCAGCAGGGCTACCTGCAGCGCACGCCGCGCGGGCGCATCGCCACCGCCGCGGCCTGGCGCCACCTGGGCCTGACCCCGCCCACCACACGCGCCGGGGCCGACCTTTTCGGCAGCACCGAGTGACAGCCTGAGGGCCCGCTGCACCGCGCGGGCCGCGGCGGCCGCACCGGCGTGACGCTGTTCACGCCGCGCCGTGCCGCCTGCTTACTTTGGTTACGGTTGGAGCGGCCCTGGCGGCTCAAGTCGGCCCGGCGGCCGGCCGAAGAACACGTTCGAGGCGCAGCGTTTGTGCCGGGTGGAGCCGCACCCGGTGCCAGCGCTGCGCACCAGAACCTGGGCTTCACCGGACACCCGCCATGCGCACCCACCGCGGCTTCACGCTGATTGAACTGATGATCGCCCTGGCGATCATCGCCATCCTCACCGCCATCGCCCTGCCCTCGTACCAGGCCTATGTGCAGCGTTCGCGCACGCCCGTCGCGCTGGACGCGTTGCAGGCCTACGCCACCCGCATGGAGCAGCGCTACCAAGACGTGGGCAACTACGGCACCGGCAGCACCTGCGGCGTGGCCACCAGCAACGTGACGAACTTCACCGTCAGCTGTTCGCTGAGCGACAGTGGCCAGGGCTTCACAGCCACCGCCACCGGCAGCGGCAACATGGTCGGCTACACCTACACCATCAACCACGCTGGCGCGCGCGCCACCACCGCGCACCCCAGGGGCACGAACAGCACCTGCTGGACCACCAGGGGCACGACATGCGACACCTGAACCACCGTGGGCTGACGCTGATCGAACTGATGGTGGGGCTGGCCATCGGCGCCTTCCTGATGATGACGGCCGCGCCCTACTTCACCGACTACATCACCAACTCGCGCCTGCGCGAGGCCGGCAACCTGTTGTTCGCAGAAGCCCTGGCCGCGCAGAGCGAGGCCGTCAAGCGCAACACCGTGGTGCGCATCGAGACCAGCGGCAACACCATCACGCTGACCGACCGCACGGTGCCGGACGCTCCGGTGACGCTGCGCACGCGCCAGGCCGTGGGCAACACCAGCTACACCAACGCCACGCTGGACTTCGGCAGCGAAGGCCGGCCCGTGCCTTTCGGCACCGTGGGCAGCGTGAACGTGTCCATGAGCAGCGTGACCTGCTCTGCGGACAACCGCTGCCCTGGCTTGCGCGTGGACGCCGGCGGTGCCGTTCGCCTGTGCAACAACCAGTTGTCGGGGTGCTGAACATGGGCCCGCTGCACCTGGCCCTGTCGCGTGCCCGCCGCCGCCACTGGCGCGGCTACAGCCTGCTGGACGCGCTGATTGCGCTGGCCCTGCTGTCCTTCGGTCTGCTGGGGCTGACCCGGCTGCAAACGCGCACGCTGGCGCAAGCCACCGAAGCGCAGTCGCGCACCACGGCCGCGGCCCTGGCCGACGAATTGGTGAGTTCGGCGCTGGTCGATGCCGGCAACCGCAACTGCTACACGCTGCCGGCCAGCGGCACCTGCGCGTCCACCACCGCCAGCACCTTGACCAGCAACTGGTCCACCCGCGTGGGCACCAGCCTGCCCGGCGGCGCGGCCACGTCCACCTACACGTCGGCCAGCGGCCAGTTGCAGGTGGTCATCACCTGGACCGGCAAGAGCACCGGCGACACCCGCACCCTGACCGCCACCACCGATGTGCGCTGACCACTTCAACCGCAGGCCCCAACGCCGCCCCGTGCAGCTGTCCGCACGCCCGCAAACCGGCGTGTCGCTGGTGGAGGTGATGGTGGGCATGGTGGTCGCGCTCATCATCTCGCTGGCGGCCAGCGGCAGTGCCTCGCTGTTCGGTGCTTCGCAGCGCCAGGGCGTGGGCGCGGCCGGCGCCACCGTGAACGCCAGCACCGCGCTGGCGGCCATCAAGGGCGACGTGGCCAGCGCCGGCCTGGGCTTCTTCGGCGACTCCAACTACCAGTGCCACTCGCTGAACCTGGGCGTGGGCACCACCGCCGTGCTGAACGGCGCCAGCTTTGCGCCCGTGCGCGTGACCACCGGCAGCGGCAACAAGGACCAACTGGACGTGCTGTACGCCAGCAACGTCGACTCCGGCGCCAACGTGCTGATCAAAGGCACGTCCGACAGCAGCTCGGCACGCCTGATGTCGCGCATGCCGGTGGCCGTGGGCGACGCTGTGCTGCTGGCCCCGGCCACGCCGGGCACCGCCTGCATCGTGCGCAGCGTCACCACGGTGACGGCCGCCACCAACGACCAGCCGCTGACCCTGGCCTTCGCCAACACCGGCCACCACAACGCCGCCACCTTCAGCAACGTGCCCACCTACGCCGACCGCGACCGCGTGGCCCTGCTGGGCACGCTGGAGTGGAGCCGCTACACCGTCAGTGGCACCGAGCTGCGGCTGCAGCGCCCGTTGGCCAGTGGCTCGGCCGCCGACCCGGTGACGCTGGTGCGCAACGTGCAGGCCTTCCGCGTGCAGTACGGCGTGGTGGGCACGGGCGCAGGCGACAGCACCTTGACCGGCTGGCAAGACGCCACCGGCTCCACCTGGGCCAGCGTGTCGGGCACCGCGGTGGACCGCGTGCGCGCGCTGCGCATCGGCCTGGTGACCCGCAGTGAACAGCGCGAAAAACCCAACACCAGCGGCACCTGCGTGGCCAGTGCCGCCAAACCGGTGCTGTTCGGCGCCACCGTGGAACCCGACGTGACCGATTGGGCCTGCTACCGCTACCGCGTGGCCACCGTGGTGGTGCCCTTGCGCAACGCGGCCTGGTGACTTGGTGAACAGCATGCAAACCCACTTTCAATTGCACACTCATTTGACGCGCCAGCATGCCCCCCGGCCGCAGCGTGGCGTGACCATGCTGGTGGTGCTGGTGCTGTTGTCGGTGATGCTGCTGGGCGCGATGTCGCTGGCCCGGCTGACGGAGATTGGCACGCTGGCCAGTGGCAACACCGCTACCCGTGAAGCAGCGATGCAGGCCAGCGAGATCGGCCTGAACACGGCCTACCAGGCCGTGCGCAACCTGGCCGACGAGAACACCAGCATCACCGCCTGGTACTCGGCCACCGAGGTGGCCAAGGACGCCTACGGCCTGCCCACCGGCGTGAACTGGACCAACGCCCCGGCCGTGACGGTGGGGCCGATGACGGTGCAGTACGTCGCCGAACGCGCCTGCACCACCACGCCCGTGACCGACGCGCTGCGCCAGTGCCTGGTCAAGCAGGTGCCCCAACAAGCCAGTCGAGATGCCAGCCGCGAAGCACTGGCGCCGCCCAACTCCCGGCAGTTCCGCATCACCGTGCGCGTGACCGGGCCCAAGGGCACACAGACCTGGGTGCAATCCCTGGTCACCCGTGGCTGAGCACAACGAGGAGCCGACACCATGCACCCCACCACCAAGCTGATGGCCGCCCTGAGCGCCCTGGGCTGCCTGTTGGGCAGCGTGGGCTCACAGGCCACCGACCTGGCCGAACTGCCACTGAAAGCCTCGGTGCTGGCCAAGCCCAACATCATCTTCGGCATGGACGATTCCGGTTCCATGGACTGGGAGATCATGCTCAACGGCACCTTCCAGGGCGTCTTCTACGCCAACTACCGCAGCACCACCTTGTACCCGGGTGGTGTGCTGCGCACAGGCACCGCGCAGTACGACTGGCAGTACTACTACCTCTTTCCCAACGGCACGGGCACCGGCAACCGGGCCTACGGCGAACCCGATCCCGACTACGGGTACGCGGTGCCACCCGTGGTGGGCCTGGCCTGGTTGCGCTCGCCGGCCTACAACTCGCAGTACTACAACACGCTGAAGACCTATGAGCCCTGGGCCCCGGCCAGCGTCTCGGGCACTTACACCACCTTCGCCAACGCCAGCGCTTCGGCCGCCAAGTCGCACCCGGTGCTGGGCACCGGCACCATGGCGCTGAACGCCAACCTGCTGAACACCGACACCAACTGGCGCTTCACGTTCACGCCGGGCATGGTGATCCCGTCGGGCACCGGCTCGGTGTCTTGTGACCTGGGCACCAAACCCCCCGCCACCCTGACCGCCGACTACACGGTGACGGTGGCCAACGAGCAGTGCAAAGCGGCCATCAGCTACTACCCGGCCACCTTCTGGCAGAAAGAGACCTGCACCCCCAACAAGACCGACTGCGGCACGGCCTGGGACGGTGGCACGGTCAAGCGCTACGAGATCAAGTCCGGCAACACGTTCCCATCGGGCCGCAGCTACACGGCCGAGATGCAGAACTTCGCGAACTGGTTCACCTACTACCGCAAGCGCAAGCTGATGCTGGCGGGTTCCATGGGCGATGTGCTGGAGAACCTGAGCGGTGTGCGCATGGGCGTGGTGCCCTTCAACGCCAACAACACCGTGACGATGTACGACGCGGACGCCACGGCCTCGGCCAGCAACCGCCTGGCGGTCAGCGGCATCTTCTACCGCAATGACGGCACGGGCGGCACGCCGACGAACGCCACGCAGGCCTACATCTACAACGAGTTCAACACCAACACCAACGTGGTGCGCTACGCCTGCCAGCGCAACGTGTCGTTCATCATCACCGACGGTTTCGCCAATGACGCCGCGCTGGCGCCCCCCACCTACGACCAGAACACTTTCGGGGCGGGGGCGCCCTACCAGAGCATTGCGGCGGGCTCGCTGTCCGACAAGGCGCTGGCGCACTACACGCTGCGCCTGCGTGCCGGGCCTTCCAACGAACTGACCGCCGGGCGCGTGCCGCCCAGCACGTCCACGGCCAGCAACGCCGACACCAACATCAACCTGCACGTCAACACCTACGCGCTGACGCTGGGCATGCGGGGCACCGTGTGGCCCACCACCACCGACCCCTTTGTCACGGCGCCCACCTGGCCGGCCCCGGTGTCGAACTCGGCGACGATGATCGACGACCTGTGGCACGCCACCATCAACGGCCGCGGCAAGATGTACTTGGCCAGTTCGCCGCAAGAGACCTTCGACGGGCTGACGGCGGCCATCGACGACATCCTGAACCAGACCAACGCGCAGGCCGGTGTGGCCGTGAGCAGCGTGAACCTGCTGGCCGGCGACGGTTTTGCTTACCTCAGCACCTACAACGCCGCCGGCTGGGCCGGGAACCTGACGGCCAACACCATCGACTCGGGCACGGGCGTCATCAGCAACACGCCGACCTGGCAGGCCTCCACGCTGTTGATTGCCAAGGACTGGACCGCCCGCAACATCGCCACCAGCAGCAGCGGCGCTGGCGTGGGCTTCACGGCCTCGGCCGTGGGCAGCACGGTGAACCCGTCGTCCACTTGGGGCACCACGGCCGACGTGATGAACTACCTGCGCGGCGAACGCACGCAGGAAGGCAGCGTGTTCAGGCGCCGCACCAGCCTGATGGGCGCGGTGATCAACGCCGAACCGGTGATCAGCGCCGAAGACAAGATCGTCTACGTGGCGTCGGGCGAAGGCATGCTGCACGCCTTCGACACCACGCCGGGCAGTGGCGCCGGCCAGGAGCTGTGGGCCTTTGTGCCAGAGCCGGTGCTGACCGATATCGGCCAGACCTCGGCCCGCGGCTACGCCTTCAAGACGCAGTTGGACGGCACGCCGGTGATCGGCAAGGTCAACACCACCGGCAGCCGCCTGCTGGTGGCCGGCATGGGCGCCGCGGGCAAGCACTACTACGCGCTGGACGTGAGCACGGCCCGCACCAACACCCAGGCCAACGCCAGCAGTTGGGTGAAGTGGACCTTCCCGGCCATCGGCGACACCACCTACGGCCCGCGGGTGGGCCAAACGGTGGGCCGGCCGCTGATCGTGAAAGCCACCGCCGGCTACCGCGTGGTGGTGGCCTCGGGCTACAACAGCACCCACGACGGCAAGGGCCGCGTGTTCGTGCTGGACCCCAGCAACGGCAGCGTGCTGAAAGAGTTCACCACCGCCGACGGCAGCCTGACGGCCGAAGCCGGCCTGGCCCACATCTCGCCCTACCTGGAAGACGACGGCACCGTGCGCTACGTCTACGGCGGCGACCTGCTGGGCAACCTGTGGCGCTTCGACCTGGAAGCCGCCACCGGCACCGCCCCGCACAAGGTGGCCGTGTTGCAGAACAGCAGCAACCAGGCGCAGCCGGTCACGGCCGCCCCGGAGCTGGCCTTCGTGAACAACGCGCGCATGCTGCTGGTGGGCACAGGCCGGCTGATGGACGTGACCGACTGGGGCAACAGCCAGGTGCAGACCTTCTACGCCATCACCGACGGCACCACGCTGACCAATGCCCGCAGCAACCTGGCCCAGCAGGTCTACACCCGCACCGGCGACGTGCTGACCACCACCGCCGTGAACTGGGGCACCCAGCGCGGCTGGTACATGGACCTGCCCGCTGGGGAACACGCCAACACGCGGCCGTCCATCGTGTACGGCGGCGTGGCTTGGGTGACCAACATGGCCGGCGCCAACGACTGTTCGGCCAGCTCCTACCTGTACGTGCTGGACGTGGCCTCGGGCGCACGTTCGACCAACAACAGCACGGTGTCGGTGCAGCTGTGGGACAAGGCCAACTCCACCGGCGTCAACGCCGTGGTCACTTCCAATGGCGACGTGCGCGGCATCGTGCGCAGCTACGACGGCGACCGCAAGAACCCCACGCTGGCCAATCAACCGCCCATCCCCGCCAGCAAAAACGCCTGGCGGGAGGTGCAGCGCTAGGCGACGGTCACACGTCGGCCGGCGGGGGGCCGTCGTCGCCCACGCCCACCTGCAGGTGGGCGTTGTCGTTCCAGCCCACCAGCGACAAACCCTCGCCGGTGTAGAGCAGGCGGTTGACGGTGGCGTTGCCCAGTTGCCAGCTGCGTGGCGCGTCCAGCGCCAGGCCGGTGGCCGCGCGGTACAGGCAGTCGAGCACACCGCCGTGGGCCACCAGGGCGATGGTCTGCCCGGGGTGCTGTGCCGCGATGCCCAGCGCCGCACCGACACAGCGCTGCGAGAACTGCAGCAGGCTTTCGCCGCCGCCCGGCTGGAACGCGGGCTCGCGCTGGCGCCAGCGCCGCGCGTCCTCGGGCCAGCGCTGTTCGATCTCGGTGAAGCTGGCCCCCTCGAACGCGCCGAACGCGCGCTCACGCAGGTCCACCGTGTGCTGCACCGCCAAGCCGGCACGCTGGGCGATGGCCGCGGCGGTGGTGGCCGCACGCTGCAGGTCGCTGCTGTAGACGGCTTGCAGGCCTTCGTCCGCCAGCGCGGCGGCCACGCGTTGTGCCTGCCACAGGCCGGTGGCGTTCAGGGGGATGTCGGTGTGGCCTTGGATGCGCAGCAAGGCGTTCCAGGCCGTTTCACCGTGGCGCACCAGCACCAGGCGTGTGACGTGGTCCAAAGGTGCTCAACCCAACAGGCGGCGGTTCAGCGTGTAGGTGCCGCTGAACGTGGCCTCGCCCAGCACCACGCCGGGTTGGGCCAGGGCTTCCCAGACCTGCCGGCCGGTGAAGCTGCCTTCCACCGGCAGGCGGGGCACGGCCAGGGCGTACAGGGTGATGACGTAGCAGTGCACCAGCGAATCGTTGAACGGCGGGAACGGACCGTCGTAGCCGTGGTACTGGCCGGCCATCTCGGGGTGGCCGGCGAACCAGCCAGTGTAGTCGTTCAGGCCTTGGCGCGGCGCGGTATCGGCCGCCGAACCCGGTTTGCCGCGCGCGGTGAAGCCCTGGCTGAACTGGCCCTCGGCCAGCTCGGCCGGCGCCGGGGGCAGGTCCACCATCACCCAGTGGAAGAACTCGGTGCGCGGCAGGTCGGCCGGCACTTCGCGGTCGGGCTGGTTGACGTCGTCGGCCACCGTGGGCACGTCGAAGTCGTGGCACACCAGGGCCAGCGACTGGGTGCCCGCCGGCAGGTCGCTCCAGGCCAGGTGCGGGCTGAGGTTGTCGCTGAAGGTGACACCGCCGCCTTCGGCCAGCCGACCGGCGGCATAACGGGCGGGGATCGGGTCGCCACTGACCCAGCTGTTGCTGACGAGTTTCATGCGGGGGTTCCTCTGGAGGGGCATTGGCCGGTGCGGCTGACGCGCCGGCCTGGCAGCGGCCCCGCGCCGCGCCAGCGCCTGCTCAGGCGCCCCAGACCACCGGTTTGCCGGCTTCAGAAGCGCGCTTGAACATCTCCAGCAGCGGCCAGGCCCGCTGGCGCAGGGCCACGGCGTTCAGACCAGCCGCCATCGTATCGCCCTCGTCTTCGGCCCCGGCGCCTTCGCCGGCCAAGCCCGCACCGGCGAGGCCTTCTGCACGTGCAGCCGCGGCGGCGGCCAGGCGCGCTTCTTCGGCGTCGATGGCGGCTTTCAAGGTCTGCACCAGCCCGGGCAGGGCCGCGGCTTCGAAGATGCCCTGTGCCGCGGGTTCGCGGCCCAGCAGGCGCAGCAGCTGGTCGCCTTGCGGCCCCATCATCAGCAGGTCGGCCGTGGCCGGGCTCTTGAACTTGTAGATCATGGTGTGGCCGCTTCCCTTCGCGCCCCGCGCGGGCCGCACGGCGCGCGGTCAGGGGGGGTTGGCCAGCATAGCGCGCCCTGGCTGCGGTGGGCGGTGCAGCAGACCGCGCGGTTGCGCTGCGTCAGCGAACCAGGCGGATGCGCTGCTGGCCCGCGGTGCTGGGCAGGCGCGGCGGCGGCAGGTGCTGCTCGAAGTTCAGCGCGTCCAGGGCCGGGGCGTACAGGAAGCCCTGGAACTCGTCGCAGCCCGCGTCCTTCAGGAACTGGCGCTGCGTCTCGGTCTCCACGCCTTCGGCGATGACCTTCATGCCCAGCGCCCGCGCCATTTGCAGGATGGCGCTGACGATGCCCACGTCGCTGTCGTCGTCGGGCAGGCCTTTGACGAAGCTGCGGTCGATCTTCAGCTTGCCGATGGGGAAGCGCTTCAGGTACGACAGGCTGGAGTAGCCGGTGCCGAAGTCGTCGATGGACAGCTGCACACCCAGCCGCGCCAGCGCGTGCAGGCGCTGCAGGGCCTCGTCGGCGTCGTGCACCAGGATGCTCTCCGTCAGCTCCAGCTCCAGCAGCCGGGGCGGCAGGCCGCTGACGGCCAGCACGCTGGCCACCCGTTCCACGAACTGCGCCTGCTGGAACTGCAGGGCCGAGACGTTCACGGCGATGGGCACCTCGCGCCCGCTCTCGTGCCACAGCGCCGCCTGGCGCACGGCCTGTGACAGCACCCAGTCGCCGATGGCGACGATGAAGCCGCTGTCTTCGGCCACGGGGATGAAGCGCGCCGGGCTGACCTCGCCCAGCTCGGGGTCGCGCCAGCGGATCAGCGCCTCGGCCCCCACCAGCACGCCGTCTTGCAGGCGCACCTGGGGCTGGTAGTGCAGGCGGAAGCGGTTGCTGACCAGCGCCTGGCGCATCGCGTGGTCCAGCTTCATGTGTGAGCGCAGGTCGACTTCGGTGCGCGTCTGGTGGAAGCGGTAGTTGGCACGGCCGCCCCCCTTCACCGCGCGCATGGCCGTCTCGGCGTGGCGGGACAGGTCGTCGATGTTGTGCCCATGCTGCGGGCACAGGGCCACACCGATGCTGCAGGTCAGCGTGAACTGCGCCCCGTCGATGCTGCAAGGCTGCGCCACCACGTTCAACACGCGCCGGGCCGTGGCCTCGGCGGCGCCGGCATCGGCCTCGTGCACCAGCACAGCGAACTGGTCGCCGCCCACACGGGCCAGCACGTCGTGGGCGCGCATGCAGCCCTGGATGCGGTGCGCCACGTCCAGCAGCACACGGTCGCCGGTGTCGTGGCCCAGGCTGTCGTTGATCTGGCGGAAGCGGTCCAGGTCCACCACCAGCAGCGCGAAGCCCCGGCTGTCGCGCCGCCAACGGGCCGCGGCCGCCGCGACCCGCTCGGCCAACGCGCGGCGGTTGGGCAAGCCGGTCAGCGCGTCGGTCAACGCCAGCTCTTCGATGCGTTCTTCGGCCGCCAGGCGCTCGGTCAGGTCGCGAAAGGAATACACGCGGCCGCTGGGGCGGCCACGGCTCCACAGCGGGCGCGTCACACGTTCCAGCACCTGGCCACCGTGCAGCGTCAGGCGTTCGGTGGTGCTCAGCAGCGTGGCCTGTTGCACAGCCTGCAGGCGGCGTTCGTAGGCTTCGGGTTCGGCCACGCTGCGGCGCATCCAGGCCTGCACGCCGGCGTCGTCGCGTTGCTCCAGCAGGTCGTCGGGCACGCCCCAGATTTGCGCAAAGCGGCGGTTGAAGGCGCGCACGCGGCCGGCCAGGTCCGTCACCAGGATGCCGTCGGCCGTGCTTTCCAGCGTGGCCTGCAGTTCGGCCACCATCTCGTCGCGTTCGTCCTCGGCGCGTTGCTGGGCGCTGCGGTCGAAGGCCGTCACCACGCAGTAGGCGGGCCCCTGGGCGGCGCCCGCGGCGTCGCCGCCTTCGAGCACCGGCTGGATGCTGCGGTCCACGTACAGGGTGCGGCCGTCGGCGGCCACCAGGGCGGTGTCGGAACGCAGCCAGCCCGGCGGGCCTTGTTCGGCCTCGGTCCAATAGGCCATGTCTTCGGGCGTGGCCACCAGGCCGTCGGCGCGGCTGCCCAGCAGCTGGGCCATGGGCACCCCGAGCAGGCGGGCCGCGGCCTGGTTGGCCGCCACCACGCGCAGGCCGTCCAAGGCCACCACCCACGTGGCCTGCGGCAGACACTCGATCAACGGTGCCCAGCGCTGCACGGCCGTGGCCTCGGGGGTGTTCACGCCAGGGCCTCTCGGTCGGCGTGCAGCGTGTTCAGCGGTGCAGGTTCAAAGAAGTAGCTCACCCGCGGGCGGGGCGACAGGAACTCCAGCGCGGCGCGCGGCAGCTTCAGCGGCGCCAGGCTGCGGCGGATGCCCAGGTCGGGGCGCGTTTCCAGGTTCAGGAACAGGGCCTCCTCGCGGTCGGCACGTTCGTCGTGCACCAGCACGCAGGGCTTCAGCGGCCGCGAGCTGTTGACGCTGATGACCATGGCATAGCGGTCGTCCGTGAGCTGCACCACCGATCCCGCCGGGTACACCCCCATCATGCGGATGAAGCTGTTGAGGATGGTGGTGTCGTAGCGGTGGCGGGCCTGCGCGAACAGCATGGACATGGCCTCGTGCGGCGTCAGCGCGCGCGACAACTGCACCGGGTTGCACAGGTTGTCGTAGCGGTTCACCAACGACACGATGCGCGACGCGATGCCCATGCGCTCCACGCCCAGCTTCAGCGGGAAGCCGCTGCCGTCGGCGTGCTCGTGGTGCTGCGCCAGCACCAGCAGGGCGCCGGGGCTCAGGCCCATGCGGCGGCCTTGCACCACACCGGTGGACACGTGTTCGCGGTAGGCCTGCACCTCCACCGCGCTGAAGGCTTCGTCGAGGTGACGCAGGCGGTCGGGCAGCTGCTGCTTGCCCACGTCGTGCATCAAGGCGCCCACGCCCAGGTCCATCATCTCTTCACGCTTGAGGCCGAAGCTGCGGCCCAACAGCAGCGAGATGACGGCGACGTTGAGTGCATGCGCCGTGGCACGGTCGCCCGCGCCGCTGCTGAGCAGGCGGATGCACAGCTCGCTGTCGATCAGCATCTTGTCCAGCAAGGCCCCGGTCAGCTGCTCGGTCTGCTCGCGGGCCTGCACCGGTGCCGGACCCACGGCGTCGCTGGCTTCGCGCCAGGCCCGGCCGGCCTCGCCGTACTGGCGTTCGCACATCAGCGTCTGCGCACGCTGGGCGGCCAGTTCCTCGCGGCGCATGCGGGCCGCCAGTTGTTCGGGGTTTTCGTCGTCGGTGACGGGGCCGGCGGCCTCCAGGCTCAGGGTCCACGGACCTTGGAAGCCGCGGGGCTCGTCCAGCTCGCTCTTTTCGGGCACCCAGCGCAGCTGCTTCAGCCCCAAACCCCGGATGGTGTCGATCTGGTCGGCTGAAGCGATGCGGAAGCTGGACAAAGGGAAGGGGTGTGCCATCCACCCGAGGTCCAGGTGAACGAACATACCGACGCGCAGGTCGTGCACGGCGATGACTTGTGACATTTCGACTTCCTGAATCGACGAAGCAGGGCAGCTGGCCACCACCCATGTTCGTGCTTTCGGCGCTTGGGCGGCAGAACTTGAACCGCAGAAGACCCTGTCCGCACAAACCCCCAAACCTCGGCCCGTTCGACAGCGCCTAAACTTCATTTGTTCCTGTATCGCACCAATGTTCGATACATGAACAAAGTGCACTGTCGCTCGCCCTGCGCCGCCCGGCGACGCGGCGCCAACCGGAGTTCAGCGCGTGATCAACAAGCAGGTGGACAGCCTGGCCCAGGCCGTGGCCGGCGTGGCCGACGGCGCCACCGTCGCCGTGGGCGGCTTCGGCCTGGCCGGCCAGCCCATGGCCTTGTTGGCGGCGCTGCTGGACCAAGGCGCGCGCGGGCTGACCATCGTCAGCAACAACGCCGGCAACGGCGACACCGGCATCGCCGCGCTGCTGAAAGCCGGGCGGGTGCGCAAGGTGGTGTGCAGCTACCCGCGCCAGGTGGACTCGCACGTGTTCGACGCGCTGTACCGCGCCGGCCAGGTGGAACTGGAACTGGTGCCCCAGGGCAACCTGGCCGAACGCTTGCGCGCGGCCGGCGCTGGCATCGGCGGCTTCTTCACACCCACGGGCTACGGCACGGCGTTGGCCGAAGGCAAGGAAACGCGGGTCATCAACGGCCGCGGCCACGTGCTGGAAGCCCCGCTGCCGGTGGACGTGGCCTTGGTGCACGCCGACCAGGGCGACCGCTGGGGCAACCTGGCCTACAGCAAGACCGCGATGAACTTCAACCCGGTGATGGCCATGGCCGCCCAACTGACCATCGCCTCGGTGCGCGAACTGGTGCCGCTGGGCGCGCTGGCGCCCGAGCGCGTCGACACGCCGGGGCTGTTCGTACAAAGGCTGGTGCAGCTGTGAACGCGCCGACCCCACCCGCCCTGCCGCGCCTGACCCGCGCGCAAATGGCCGCCCGCGTGGCCTTGGACATCCCTGAAGGCGCCGTCGTCAACCTGGGCATCGGCCTGCCCACCCTGGTGGGCAACCACCTGCCGCCACCGGGCCAGCCCGGCCACCGCGAGGTGCTGCTGCACAGCGAGAACGGCCTGCTGGGCATGGGCCCGGCCCCAACACCCGGTGAAGAAGACGGCGACCTGGTGAACGCCGGCAAACAGCCCGTCACGCTGCTGCCCGGCGGCTGTTACTTCCACAGCGCCGACAGCTTCGCGATGATGCGCGGCGGCCACCTGGACATCTGCGTGCTGGGCGCCTTCCAGGTCTCGGCCACCGGCGACCTGGCCAACTGGCACACCGGCGAGCCCGGCGCCATCCCGGCCGTGGGCGGGGCCATGGACCTGGCCACCGGCGCGCGCCAGATCTTCGTGATGATGGAACACACCACCAAGGCCGGCGAGCCCAAACTGGTGCCGCGCTGCACCTACCCGTTGACGGCCGCCGGCTGTGTGAGCCGCGTCTACACCGACCTGGCCGTCATCGCCGTCACACCCCAAGGCCTGCGCCTGGTGGAAAGTTCCCATGGCGCCAGCTTCGAACAGGTGCAAGCGCTGACCGGCGTGCCGCTGCTGCGCTGAACACCGCCCCCTTTTTCAAGAACCACCCGGAGACCCCCATGCCCGAAGCCTTCATCTGCGACGCCCAACGCACCCCCTTCGGCCGCTACGGCGGCGCGCTGAGCAGCGTGCGCACCGACGACCTGGCCGCCCTGCCCATCCAGGCCCTGGTGCGCCGCAACCCGAACGTGGACTGGGCTGCGGTGACCGACGTCATCTACGGCTGCGCCAACCAGGCCGGTGAAGACAACCGCAACGTGGCCCGCATGGCCGCGCTGCTGGCCGGCCTGCCGGTGGACGTGCCCGGCAGCACCGTGAACCGGCTGTGCGGCTCGGGCCTGGACGCCGTGGGCACGGCCGCGCGCGCCATCAAGGCCGGCGAGGCCACATTGATGATCGCCGGCGGCGTGGAAAGCATGAGCCGCGCGCCCTTCGTCATGCCCAAGGCCACCAGCGCCTTCAGCCGCGACAACGCGGTGTACGACACCACCATCGGCTGGCGCTTCGTCAACAAGCGCATGAAAGAGCTCTATGGCGTGGACAGCATGCCCGAGACCGCCGAGAACGTGGCCACCGACTGGCACATCGAACGCGAAGCGCAAGACCGCATGGCGCTGGCCAGCCAGCTGAAGGCCGTGGCGGCCCAACAGCGGGGTTTCTTCGACGCTGAAATCTGCCCGGTGACGCTGCCGCAGAAGAAGGGCGACCCGGTGGTGGTGGCCCAAGACGAACACCCGCGCGAAACCAGCCTGGAAGCGCTGGCCAAGCTGAAGCCCATCGTGCGCCCCGACGGCACGGTGACGGCCGGCAACGCCAGCGGTGTGAACGACGGCGCTTGTGCCCTGCTGCTGGCCAGCGAAGCCGCCGCGGCGCGCCACGGCCTGACCCCGCGCGCCCGCGTGCTGGGCATGGCCACGGCGGGCCTGGCGCCGCGCGTGATGGGCTTCGGCCCGGCACCGGCCGTGCGGCGCGTGCTGCAGCTGACCGGGCTGACGCTGGCGCAGATGGACGTGATCGAACTCAACGAAGCCTTCGCCGCCCAGGGCCTGGCCGTGCTGCGCGACCTGGGCCTGCCCGACGACGACCCACGCGTGAACCCCAACGGTGGCGCCATCGCCCTGGGCCACCCGCTGGGCGCCAGCGGCGCCCGCCTGGCCACCACGGCCGTGAACCAGCTGCACGCCAGCGGCGGGCGTTATGCGCTGTGCACCATGTGCATTGGCGTGGGGCAAGGCATTGCGGTGGTGGTGGAGCGGGTTTGAGGGACTGAGGGGGCCGATGTGCTTTGGCTGCGCTGACGGCCAGGCCCCGCCAGTCAACGCAACCGTGGCAGCACCACCCGCACCTGGTGCCCGGCGGGGCTGTTCTCGAAGCGCCATTGGCCCTGCAGCCGCGTGACGATCTGCTGCACGATGGCCAGGCCCAGGCCAAAGCCGGGCACACCCCGGCTGGTGTCTCCGCGGGCGAAGGCTTCCATCAGGCGGTCGGCTCCACCTTCGGGCAGGCCGGGGCCCGTGTCCAGCACGGTCAGTATCGCCTCGGCCTCCGTGCCAACCAGTTCCACCCGCACCGGCGTGCCGCCGTACTTCAGCGCGTTTTCAGTCAGGTTCACCACCAAGCGCGCCAGCAACAAGCTGCTGGCGTTCTGCAACAGCAGGCGTTCGGGCACGTTCGCGCACAGCGTGTCTGCCGAATGCCCGAAGCTGGCCACGGCGTCGCGCACCACGGCCGCGGCATCGACGGTTTCGTGCAGGGTCTGGGTGCTGGTGCGCACAAACTCCAAAAAGCTGCCGATCAAACGGTCGGCTTGGTCCACGTTGCGGGTGACGGCGGCCACACCGTCGGCGTTGTCGGCGGTTTCAGGCAGCATCTCGGCGGCCAGTCGGATGCGGGCCAATGGGCTGCGCAAGTCGTGCGACACACCGGCCAGCAGCAGGGCACGTTCGCGCTCGTTGCGGGCCAGTTGCTCGGCCAATCGGGTGTAAGCCCGGTCCATGGCCAACAACTCGGGCGGCGGTGGCCGCGAGGCGTCGGCCTCGGGTGGCGGCAGCGCGATGCCGAACTGTGCATGGCTGAGCAGGCGGCTGTGCAAATGCGCCAGGGGCTGGGTCACGTGGCGCACAAAGTAGCGGCTGATGGCCACGATCAGCAACAGCAGCGCGGCCAGCCCCACGCCCATGCGGTTGCTCCAACTGGGCAGCACGCTGTCGGACCCGGCGCTGATCCAAAAAGGCCTTGCCCCGTCCACCTGCACCAAGGCAAAGTAGGTCAGGCCCACGGCGTCTGGCACGACCAACACCGACTGGAGCGTGATGCCTTGGCGGGCCAGTTCGGTTCGAACACCACCGACCCCGGGCATCCAGCTGACAAACATCCAGGCCCCTTCGGGCGGGCCGTGTTCACGGCGCATCCCTGCCGTGAGGTTGAACATCGGCACACGCGCAGCCCCAACCGCTTGCAACGCGACTTGGCGAACCACCGGCCCCCACAGCGCGGCGTAAGGCCGCGCCAGCAAAACGTTGCGCTCCATGGCCAGCACCAAACCGAAGATGCCTGCCGCGGCCGTGACGAGCACGCCCTGCATCAGCAACAAGCGCACGAACAGAGAGTCGGGCCAGAACCGGCGCACCGCGCTGCCCCGGCTAGCTGGACGCAGGCGCCGCGACACCGCCGGAACGCAGGACGAAGGCGTACCCCTCACCACGCACGGTTTCTATCCAGTCGCTGCCACCCGCCACGCTGGCCAGGCGACGCCGCAAACGGCCCACCTGCACGTCCACCGTGCGGTCCAGCGGGCGGTAGTTGCCGGCTTGAACGGCACGGTTGAGTTGTTCGCGTGAAACCGCCTGTCCTGGCAGGCGCGTCAGCTCCACCAGCAGCTTGAACTCGGTGCTGGTCAAGGCCACCACCTGCCCGGCCACGCTGACCTCGCGGCGCAACAGGTGGATCTGCAGGGTGTCAAACACCAACTGCACCACAGGCTGGGCTGGTGGCCACAAAACGGCGGCGGCCGCCTGGCCGGGCTGTGCCCGTTGCGCCTTGCGGCGCAACAGCGCCCGCAGCCGTGCCACCAGCTCACGTTTCTCAAATGGCTTGGGCAGGTAATCGTCAGCCCCCAGCTCCAGGCCCAGGATGCGGTCGATGGGGTCGCCTCTGGCGGTCAGCATCAAGATGCCCAGGGCGGGGTGTGCTGCACGCCAACGGCGGCACAGGTCCATGCCACTGGCGTCGGGCAGCATCACGTCCAGCAGCACCACGTCGGGCGGGGCCTCGCGCTGCACGGCACGGTCACCTTCGGCCCCGGTGGCCGCGGTGGTCACGGCCCAGCCTTCGCTGGTCAACAAGCGCACCAACAGGCTGGACAACTCGGTGTCGTCGTCAACGATGAGTACGGCGGCTGGGGCGATGGACATGGTGCCACCGGATGGTAGGCCAACGGCCGGGTACCGAGGGCGATTGCGACAACGCTGTCGCAAAACGTCTTGTTTAGTCGCGCGGGCCGGCGATTGCGACAGCGCCGTCCTGAAACGTCGCACAACGTCGCACCGTGGCGGCGTGATTCGGCGAACACTGAAAGCGTTGCAGGGCCCAAGGCGGGCTGGCGAACCAGGCCCACAGGGTCGGCCCATCACCACCGCCTGACCGGGCCTGCGCAACCCGGTACCCAGTTCCACAACAGCTCAGGAGTGTTCCCATGAAATCCCTTTCACTGCACCAAGCCCTGTCGGCCATGACCGTGGCCGCCGCCGCCCTGCTGGCCAGCGCGCCCGCCGCGGCACAAACCAACTTGATCGACAACGGCAGCTTCGACCTGTCCGCCACGGGGAACGACCCCTTCCTCTTCGGCTGGGACGTCCAGTACACCCAAGACACTTTTGTTCAGGTCACCGGCGGTTTCGACCGCTGCATCGGTGGCATGCCCAACACTTGTCTCTACGTCAAGAATTCGCCCTTGTCTTTGGGCCAGAACTTCGTGGCCGCAGCCGGCCAGGCCCTGCAGATCAAGGCCGACTACTTCGTTGAAAGCAGCGCCGGCGAAACGCTGACCATGTCCTACAACGGCGTGGAACTGTTCGCCACCTCGACAGCGACGGCCGGCTGGCAGTCCTTGGTGTTCAACGTGGTCTCCGACCCCGCGGCCCACATCGGCAACCGCCTGGACTTCCAGTTCAACAGCTCCGGTTTCAACGGCACCTTCATGCTGGACAACGTCAGCGTCACCGCCGTGCCCGAACCCGCTGCCATGACCCTGTTCGCCATTGGTCTGGCCGGCCTGGCCGCAGCGCGACGCGTGCGCCGTTCCGCCTGATCTCGGCGGCTGCACAGCCCCGGGCCAACGCCCGGCCAGGCCCAGGCATGGCTCACGCCGCTTGCCATGGGCCTGGCCGCGCCAGGCCCACCCGGGCCCAGGCGCGGGACGTCAGCGCAGTTCGATCACCGACTGCTCTTCAAACAGCAGCTGCACACGCCCGGGCTCGATGGACAGCACGCGCTGGTAGGCCCCTTCCCGCCCGGCTTGCCGGCAGAAGACCCAAGCCGACGTGACCGTGGCACCAGGCGCCCAACCCAGATCAGCCGGCACCGGTTTCGTGGTGCCGGGTGGCGCTGCCCGCACCAACTCAGCGAGCACGTCAGCCACGGGCCGTTGGTGCACGTCGACACGCAGCGTGCCTTCGCAACGCTCCACGAAGGGCGCCTCAAATGTGGTCGCCGACAAGGTCAGCGCCTGGCCTTTCAACTTCTGTAGGAAATTGCGGGTGAAGTCGGAACACCCCAGAGGGCAAGAGACCGCGGCCACTTGCCACGTTGGTTTGGCGAACAACCCGCTGGCCCCCTGCGCACAGGCCGGCAACGGGCCCATGAGCACCAAGGCGATGGCGGTTGAAGCGCCCAGGCGGAACTTCATGTTGCCCCCTGCCCCTGCCGCCAAGCCGCCGGCCCCACACCGACTGCCCGCTGAAAAAACCGGCTGAAGTAAGCCGCGTCGGCGAAACCCAGGTCCAGTGCCACCTGTTTGATGGGCATGGTGGTGTAGGCCAGTTCGCGTTGCGCTTCCAGCAGCAGCCGGGCGTGCAACACGGCCAGGGCGCTGCAGCCCAGCACCTGGCGGCACACGCGGTTCAGCTGGGTGGCGGTGATGCCCACGGCCTGGGCCAGGGCCTGCACCGTGGGCTGTTCGCGGAAGCGTTGTTCCACCAAGGCCTGCAGGCGGTGCACATGGGCCAGGGCGCGTTCGGCGGGCGGTGCGGCCTGAGGCCGGGCGGGTGATGCCGCGTTGGGTTCGGCCCCCGGCCCCGCGCCAGGCCCGGGCAGGTCAGCCACCCCCACCGGCGCCGCCCGCGCCACCGCCACCAGCAGCCGCAGCAAGGCACCGTCCAACGCCGCCTGGCGCCAGCGCGCCTGGCCTTGCAGTTCGTCGCGCAAGGCCAGCGCAGCGGCCTGCAGCTCGGTGGTGTGGGCGGCGTGCGCGGCCTCGTCCAGTGCCCAGCCGCGCAGCGGGGCCAGCACGGCGGCCAAGCCCGGAAAGGGCTGCAACAAGGCCTGCAAGTGGCGCTGCTGCACGGTGAACACGTGCCCGTCCACGTTCGGCGAAAAACGAAAGCCGTGGGCCGCCAACGGCGGCACGGTCAACAGGGCCGGGCCTTGCAGGTGTTGGCTGCGGCCGTCCATCTGCGCCCACACCTGGCCACGCTTCACCCACAGCAGCTGCGCCAACGCGGCATGGCGGTGCGGGCGAATCTCCCACCCGTGCAGCCCGCTGCGCGCAGCGATGCTCTCGCAGTGCAGGGCGTCGGCCACGGGCGAGCGGTCGGCCTCGCCATAAAGGGCGAAGGCCGGCAGTTGCGCGGGTGTCCTGGGCTGGCCTGGGGCCGCTGCCTGGTGCCGTGCCGGCCGGCGGCGCGCCACCTGCGCCAACGGTGTGGCGGTCGATGGATCGGCAAAGCGTGCGGGTCGCGGCATGCGCCAATTGTGCTGCTGTGCAGCAATCCCATGTCAAGGCCCGGCTGGGTGAATACCCGGCGGCCGATGTTCCAAAAGTGCAGGTGCTGGCCGCTTCCGTGCATTGAAGCCCAGGCCCCGCAAGCCTACGCTCTGCGCACTTTCAAAACACCTTCGGAGACCCGCCATGCGTACCCAAGTTGCCATCGTCGGCGCCGGCCCCTCGGGCCTGCTGCTGGGCGCCCTGCTGCACAAGGCGGGCATAGACCACGTCATCATCGAACAGCGCAGTGCCGACTACGTGCTGGGCCGCATCCGCGCGGGGGTGCTGGAACAGGTGGCCGTGGACCTGCTGGAAGAAGCCGGCGTGTCGGAACGCCTGCACGCCGAAGGCCTGCCGCACGACGGTTTCGACCTGTGTTTCGCCGGTCGCCGCCACCGCATCGACCTGCAGGCCCTGACCGGCAAGCACGTGGTGGTCTACGGCCAAACCGAGGTGACACGCGACCTGATGGACCACCGCGCCGCCGTGGGCCGCCCCACGGTGTACGAAGCGCAGAACGTGCAGGTGCACGGCTTCGACACCGACCACCCCTTCGTCACGTACACCCAAGACGGTGTCGAACAACGCCTGGACTGCGACTTCATCGCCGGTTGCGACGGCTACCACGGTGTCTGCCGCGCCAGAGTGCCGGCCAGCAGCATCCAGACCTTCGAGAAGGTCTACCCCTTTGGCTGGCTGGGCCTGCTGGCCGACACACCGCCGGTCAGCCATGAGCTCATCTACGGCAACACCGAGCGCGGTTTCATGCTGGCCAGCATGCGCAGCGCCACGCGCAGCCGCTACTACGTGCAATGCCGCCTGGACGAGAAGGTGGAAGACTGGAGCGACGAAGCCTTCTGGGCCGAGTTCCGCCGCCGCCTGCCGGCCGAAGACGCCGAACGTCTGGTGACGGGCCCGTCGCTGGAGAAGAGCATCGCACCGCTGCGCAGCTTCGTCACCGAACCCATGCGCTTCGGCAGCCTGTTCCTGGCCGGTGACGCCGCCCACATCGTGCCGCCCACTGGCGCCAAGGGCCTGAACCTGGCCGCGGGCGACGTGGCCATGCTGGCACGCGGCCTGGTGCAGCACTACGCCGAACGCGACGCCGAAGGCCTGGCGCGCTACAGCGAACGGGCGCTGTCGCGGGTGTGGAAGGCCGAACGTTTTTCGTGGTGGTTCACCTCGCTGATGCACCAGTTCCCCGAGAACGGCGGCTTTGGCCAGAAGATGCAACTGGCCGAGCTGGAATACCTGTGCAGCAGCACCGCGGCACAAACGGTGATGGCCGAAAACTACGTGGGCCTGCCGCTGCCCGCGTGAACGCCCGGGGCGGGCGGACAAAGCCCAGACATCGCGTATTCCCCAAGCAACAAAGTGCAGGAATGCGCTGATGATGCGCGCCAACCTGCACCCCAGCGCAGGTGCTTTGGCCCACAGGAGACCGCCCCGATGATTCCGCGTTTCGCCCTTGCCGCCGCTGCGTTGGCAGCCCTGGTGTCCACCGCCGCGCAGGCCCAGCAGGCCCCGCTGAAGGTGGGCCTGATGCTGCCGGCCACCGGCACCTTCGCTGCCCTGGGCGACTTCATCGAAAAGGGCTTCAAGCTCTACGTGCAGGAACAAGGCGGCAAGCTCGGCGGGCGCGAGATCCAGTACTTCAAGGTCGACGACGAGAGCGACCCCAGCAAGGCCACGGACAACGTCAACAAGCTGATCAAGCGCGACCAGGTGGATGTGATCGTCGGCACCGTGCACAGCGGCGTGGCCCTGGCCATGGCGCGTGCGGCCAAAGAGAGCAACACACTGCTGATCGTGCCCAACGCCGGGGCCGACGCCATCACCGGGCCCATGTGCGCGCCCAACATCTTCCGCAGCAGCTTCAGCAACTGGCAGCCGGGTTACGCCGCGGGTGTGGTGGCGGCCGGCAAGAAGTACAAGAAGGCCATCACCATCACCTGGAACTACGCGGCTGGGCAAGAGACGGTGAAGGGCTTCAAGGAAGCCTTCGAAAAAGGCGGTGGCACGGTGGCCAAGGAGCTGAACCTGCCCTTCCCCAACGTCGAGTTCCAGGCCCTGCTGACGGAGATTGCCGCGCAAAAGCCCGACGTGGTGTTCGCCTTCTTCGCCGGCGGTGGCGCCGTGAAGTTTGTGAAGGACTACGACGCCGCCGGCCTGAAGAAGGCCGTGCCCCTGGTGGCCAGCGGCTTCCTGACCGACGGCACGCTGCAGGCCCAGGGCGCCAGCGCCCAGGGCATCCTGAGCACGCTGCACTACGCCGACAACCTGGACACGCCGCGCAACAACGCCTTCCGCAAGAACTTTGCGCTGACCTACAAGGCCAACGCCGACGTGTATGCGGTGCAGGGCTATGACGCCGCGCAGATGCTGGCCGCCGGCCTGACCGCCGTGAAGGGCGACTTCAGCAAGCGCGACGCGCTGCACGCGGCCATGAACAAGGCCGTGATCGACAGCCCGCGCGGCAAGTTCACGCTGAGCCCGCAGCGCAACCCGGTGCAGGACATCTTCCTGCGCGAAGCCAAGGGTGAGAACAACGAACTGCGCGGCGTGGCCGTGAAGGCGTTGGCCGACCCTGGCCGCGGCTGCAGGGGCTGAGCCCCCCCCCGAAGCGCCTGCGGCGCTCCCCCCCAGGGGGGCGCCCCCGGCGGCCCGGCGTAGCCGGTTCCGCGGCGGCTGCTGGACGAGCGGCCGCGCTGCGCTGGCCTGGTTTGTGCTGGCCGCAGACACCCCGTACCTTCAGCCCTCAGGCCCACCGTGGACCTTGCGACTTTTCTTGTTCAGTGCCTGAACGCCGTGCAATACGGCTTGCTGCTGTTCCTGGTGGCATCCGGGCTGACGCTGATCTTCGGGATCATGGGCGTCATCAACCTGGCGCACGGCAGTTTCTACATGGCCGGCGCTTACCTGGCCTTCGGTCTGGCGCCGCTGTTCGGGCAGAACTTCTTGCTGATGCTGCTGGTGGGCGTGGTGCTGGCCGCGCTGTTCGGCTACCTGCTGGAATGGGTGTTCTTCAGTTTTCTGTACCCGCGCGAACACCTGCAGCAGGTGCTGATGACCTACGGCCTGATCCTGGTGTTTGAAGAAGCGCGTTCGCTGCTGGTGGGCAACGACGTGCACGGCGTGAAGGCCCCCGACTGGCTGGCCGGCAGCCTGCCGCTGGGCGAACTGATGACCTACCCCGTGTACCGGCTGTTCGCCAGCGCCGCTTGCATCGTGCTGGCCCTGGGCCTGTACGCGGTGGTGAACCACACGCGGCTGGGCATGATGATCCGCGCCGGCGCCAGCAACCGCGACATGGTGCGTGGCCTGGGCATCAACATCACCCGGCTGTACCGCATCGTCTTCGCAGGCGGCGTGGCGCTGGCAGCGCTGGCCGGCATGATCGCCGCGCCCATGAGCAGCGTGTACCCCGGCATGGGCGGCCATGTGCTGATCATCAGCTTCGTGGTGGTGGTGATCGGCGGCATCGGCAGCATCAGCGGCGCCCTGGTGGCCTCCCTGCTGGTGGGCCTGGTGGACACCTTCGGCAAGGTGTTCTTCGCCGAATACAGCGGCGTGGGTGTGTACCTGCTGATGGCCATCATCCTGGTGTGGCGCCCCGAAGGCCTGATGAAGCGAGGCTATTGATGAGCGCGCTGCAACGCTTGAACCGCCAACTGCCGCTGCTGCTGGCCGTGGTGCTGGCCGCCCTGCCGCTGGTGCTGACGCCTTACCTGAGTGACCTGGTGGTGAAGATCCTGGTCTTCAGCATCTTCGCGCTCAGCCTGGAACTGCTGGTGGGCATGACCGGTCTGGTCAGCCTGGGGCACGCGGCTTTCTTTGGCCTGGGGGCCTACGCCTCGGTGATGCTGTCGCCGGAATACGACCCCGGCCACCTGGGCCTGTTGGCCGGTGCGGCGGTGGGCGTGGCGGCGTTGTACGCGCTGTTCGTGGGCGCGCTCAGCCTGCGCACCAAGGGCGTGTACTTCATCATGGTGACGCTGGCCTTCGCGCAGATGGCCTACTTCCTGTGCCACGACACGAAACTGGCCGGCGGCAGCGACGGCATCTTCCTGAACGTGCGGCCCACGCTGGGCCCGCTGGACACCGGCAACAAGCAGCACCTGTACTACCTGGTGTGGGGCGCGCTGGTGTTCACCTACGGGCTGTTGGCGCTGATCCGCCGCTCTCGCTTCGGCCACGCACTGGCCGGCATCCGCGTCAACGAACAGCGCATGCGCGCCGCGGGTTTTGCCACCTACGGCTACAAGCTGGCCGCCTTTGTCATCGCCGGTGCGCTGGCCGGCCTGGCGGGCTGCCTGCTGGCGGTGAAAGACGCGGCCGTGAACCCCGAGTTGCTGAGCTGGCACGAAAGTGGCGCCGTGCTGCTGATGATCATCCTGGGCGGCCTGGGCCACCTGCGTGGGGCGGTGCTGGGCGCAGCGGCCTTTGTGCTGCTGAAAGAGCTGTACGCCACACCCGCCCTGGTGGGCAACTTCCTGGCCGACCATTGGCAGCTGACGCTGGGCCTGACCATCATCGCGTTCGTGGCCGGCATGCCGCAGGGCCTGCTGGGCCTGGGTGCGCAGTGGCAGCAGGCCCGGCAGGCGCGCCGCCTGCGGCGGTCGCGTCAACGCCCACCCGCCGGAGGCCGCGCATGAGCCACGCCCCCAGCACGCAGGTCGAAACCCTGCTGGCCTGCCAGGGCCTCACACGCCGCTTCGGCGGCCTGGCCGCGGTGAACGGCGTGTCGCTGGACTTCCACCGCGGCGAGGTGCACGCCGTCATCGGCACCAACGGCGCCGGCAAGAGCACGCTGATCAACCTGCTCAGCGGCGAGCTGCCGCCCAGCGAAGGCCGCATCACGCTGATGGGCCGCGACATCACCCACCTGCCCCAGCCGCAGCGCGCGCGCGCCGGCCTGGGCCGCAGTTACCAGCGCACCACCATCTTCCCCAGCTTCACGGTGTTCGAGAACTGCCGGCTCAGCGCCCAAGGCGCGCAAGCCGCCTTGGCGCGGCCCTGGGCCTTCTGGGAAAGCGCAGCCCGCTGCGAAGACACCGGCGACATCGCCCGCCAGGCGCTGGCCGACGCGGGTCTGTCGGCGCTGGCCGACCGCGCCGCCGGCACGCTGAGCCACGGCGGCCAGCGGCAGCTGGAGATCGCCATGTGCCTGGCCACCGGCCCGCAGGTGCTGCTGCTGGACGAACCGCTGGCCGGCATGGGCAGCGAAGAAACCAGCCGCATGCTGGACCTGCTGGCGCGGCTGCGCGACCAGCACGCCGTGCTGCTGGTGGAACACGACATGGACGCGGTGTTCCGCATCGCCGACCGCATCACGGTGATGGTCAACGGCGAGGTCATCGCCAGCGGCACGCCAGAACACATCCGCCAGGACCCGCAGGTGCAAAGCGCCTACCTGGGTGGCCACTGAAGCACCGCAAAAGCACGGCATGGACCGACAACAGAAACCGCTGCTGCTGTCCGTGGACGGCCTGCACACCTACTACGGCGACAGCCACATCCTGCGCGGTGTGGACCTGCAGCTGCCCAGAGGCACGTCGCTGGGCCTGCTGGGCCGCAACGGCATGGGCAAGACCACGCTGATCCGCAGCCTGCTGGGCTTTGTGAAGGCCGCCCAGGGCCGCGTGCGCTGGCTGGGCGAAGACGTGACCGGCCACACGCCGGAACGCATGGCGCGGCGCGGCATCGGCTACGTGCCCGAGGGCCGCGGCATCTTCCCCAACCTCAGCGTGCGCGAGAACCTGCTGATGAGCGCGCGCCCTGGCCCACAAGGCCAGCGCGACTGGACCTTCGACCGCGTGATGACCACCTTCCCGCGCCTGGCCGAACGCCTGGGCCACGGCGGGCAGCAGCTCAGCGGCGGTGAGCAGCAGATGCTGTCCATCGGCCGCGCGCTGATGACCAACCCGCAGCTGCTGGTGCTGGACGAGGCCACCGAAGGCCTGGCGCCGCTGATCGTGGCCGAGATCTGGCGCGTCATCGCCGCCATCCGCGCCACGGGCATCAGCACGCTGATCGTGGACCGCAACTTCCGCCAGGTGCTGGCCCACACCGACCGCGCCGTGGTGCTGGAAAAAGGCCAGGTGGTGATGGCCGGCGCCAGCGCGCAGCTGGACATGGCCGAACTGGGGCAGCGCCTGGGGGTGTGAGGGCGGTGCCCGGGGCGCTGCGGCGGCGGTTTACGTCGGCGCTACCACGCGCACCACGCGCCCGCCGCAGGCCACCTCGTCACCGGCGCGCAGCTTGCGGCCGCGGCGGGTGTCGACCTCGCCGTTCACGGTGACGGTGCCCTCGGCGATCATGGTCTTGGCCGCGCCACCGCTGGGCGCCAGGCCGCAGGCCTTCATCAGCGCGTCCAGGGTGATGTGGTCGCCCCGCAGGGCCAGTTCTTGTGCAGCGTTCATGCCCCGATTGGAACCCATCGTGGGCCCTGGCACAGCGCTTGTCAGCGCCGCCGCACTTCCAGCCACAACAGATAAAGGCCGCTGGCCACCACCACCAGGCTGCCGGCCACCACGGCGGCGTCGGGCACCTGGCCGAAGACCAGCCAGCCCCACAGCGCCATGTACAAGATTTGCTGGTACAGGAACGGGCCCAGCACCGCGGCCGAGGCATGGCGGTGCGCGTGGGCCACGGCCAGGTGGCCCAGCCCGCCCATCAGCCCGCAGACGATGAGCACGGCCCACTGCAGCGCCGTGGCCGGCCACACCCACAGCGGCAGGGCCAGCGGGGCCAGCAGCAGGGCTGGCACGGCGGCCGACATCAGCTGCATGGTGTCGGCGCTCTCGGTGGCGGCCATGCGGCGTGTCAGCAGGTTGAAGGCGGCATACACCAAGGCGTTCAACACGCTCAGCAAGATGGCCGGGTGGAAGGCGTGGCTGCCCGGGCGCACCACCAGCAGCACACCCAGAAAACCGGCCACGATGGCCAGCCAGCGCCGCGCGTCCAGCCGCTCGTTCAACCACCAGGCCGACAGCAGCGCGATCAACAACGGCACGCTGAACTGGATGGCCCCGGTCTCGGCCAGCTGCAGGTACTGCAAGGCCACGAAGTTCAGCGCCGTCATCGACACCAACATCAGCCCACGCAGCAGCTGCAGGCCAGGCTGGCGTGTGCGCAGCAGGTTCAGGCCGTGCTGCGGCGCCAGCAGCGCGCCCATCAGCACCACGTGGATGACAAACCGCAGCCACACCACTTCCACCACCGGCAAAGGCTGGGCGGCACCGGGTTGCACCAACCACTTGGCGCAGGCGTCCAACAATGCAAAACACAGGGTGGCCACGGTCACCAGGGCGATGGCCCGGCGCCGCTTCTTCGCCGCATCGGCCAAGCTCATGGCAGCGATGTTAGGCCCGGGCCCAGCGGCATTGGCGCAGGCGGAGGCTGCACACGGCGGCCCGGCGCTGTGGCAGCCAAGGCACGGGCGGGTTGCACAATGCAAGGCCGCCCAAGGGCCTGAGGGCATGGGCATGGCCGCCACACCAGGAGCTTCTTGTGATCCTCGAAATCGCCGACATCCGCATCCAGCCGGGCCAGAACGCCGCGTTCGAAGCCGCCATCCAGCACGCCCTGGCCACCGTGGCCCCGCGTGCGCAGGGTTTCCTGGGCGCCAGCGTGCACGCCGGCATTGAAAGCCCCGAGCGTTATGTGCTGCAGATCCGCTGGGCCACGCTGGAAGACCACACTGTGGCCTTCCGCCAGGGTCCGCTGTTCGCCGAATGGCGCGCCATCATCGGCCCGTTTTTCAACGGCATGCCGCACGTGGAGCACTTCAACGCCGTCACACCCGCGGCCTGAGGCGCCACCACCATGAGCCGAGCCCAAGCCCTGGCCGCCGCCGAACAGCACTTCAGCAGCGGCGCCTTTGTGGCCGACCTGGCCCGC
>JBKCUM010000091.1:0-7851 GCA_046318395.1 Rubrivivax sp. | reverse complement strand
CTGGCCATGTTCTTCTTCGTCGCCGTGCCCGTGGTGGGCGCCGTGCTGCGGGGTGTGCTGGGCCGCAAGCTGGGCACGGTGGCCACGGCCGGGGCCACCGGTGCCGTGGCCTGGTGGTTGACCACCAGCCTGCTGGCGGCCGGCGCCGCCGCCGTGGTGGCGCTGGTGATGGTGGGCCTGTTCGGCGCCCGCAACCTGCTGCAAGCCCTGGGCAACACCCGCGGCGGGGTGCATGTGGGCGGCTGGGGCGGCGGCGGTTCGTCCTGGGGCGGTGGCGGTGGCGGCGGTTTTTCTTCCGGCGGCGGTGGCGACTTTGGGGGCGGTGGCGCCTCGGGGGACTGGTGATGGGCGGCCTGTGGCGTTGGTTCAAACACCTGGGCTGGGACGCTGCCGACACCCGCCGGCACCTGGACACGGCCGCTCTGGCGCGCGTGCAGGCCCGCGTGCAGGCCAGCGAACTGCGCCACAGCGGCGAGATCCGCGTCTGCGTGGAAGGCGGCCTGCCGCTGAGCTACCTGCGCAAACGGCTGCCGGCGCGCGCGCGGGCGCTGATGCTGTTCAGCAAGCTGCGCGTGTGGGACACCAAAGACAACAACGGCGTGCTGATCTACATGCTGATGGCCGACCACGCCATTGAGGTGGTGGCCGACCGCGGCCTGGCCCGGCGCGTACCGCCAGGCACCTGGGACACGCTGGTGCAGGCCATGCGGGAAAACTTCCGCGCAGGCCGCTTCGAAGCCGGCCTGCTGCAGGCCGTGGACGCCGTGGACGGCCTGCTGGTGGCGCACTACGCGCTGACCGAAGGCCAGCGCAACCCCAACGAACTGCCAGACCCGGTCTGGCTGCTGTGAACCCTGAGGCGGGCCCTGCGCGGCGCGCAGGCCAGGGCCGGGTGGGGCGCTTCAGGCCTGCGGCAGGCTGCTGCAGACCGAACCAAGGCCCGGCCGGTCGGTCAACCGTTCGGCCTGCTGCACCCCGCGGCGCACGGCCGTCATCTCGGCCACGATGCTCAGGGCGATCTCCGGCGGTGTCTTGCCGCCCAGGTGCAGGCCCACAGGCCCGTGCAGGCGCGCCACCTCGGCTTCGCTGACGTCGAAGTCGCGCAGCCGCAGCCGCCGCGCGTCGTTGTTGCGGCGCGAACCCAGGGCGCCCACGTAGAAGGCCGGCGTCTTCAGCGCCTCCATCAACGCCAGGTCGTCCAGCTTGGGGTCGTGCGTCAGCGCCACCACCGCGCTGTTGGCGTCCAGGTTCATGGCGAGCACCAGGTCGTCGGGCATGCTGCGGCTCAGCGTCACGCCTTCCATCGCGGCCCAGCCTTCGTGGTATTCGTCGCGCGGGTCGCAGACGGTGACGCGGTAGTCCAGCATCACCGCCATGCTGGCCAGGTAGCGGCTGAGTTGCCCGCCGCCGATGACCAGCAGCCGCAGCCGCGGGCCGTGCACGGTGGACAGCGTGCGTTCGTCGAAGTGCAGCGCATCGCCGTCGTCGCAGGGCGCCATGGTCACCAGGCTGGTGGCCAGGTCCAGGCGGCGGCGCACCACTCGGTGGGACTCGATGGCGGCCAGCAGTTCACGCAGCTGGCTTTGCACCCCCAGCGGCTCCAGCACGATCTGCACCGTGCCCCCGCAAGGCAGGCCGAAACGCTGGGCCTCGTCGGCGCTGACGCCGTAGCTGGTGGCCTGCGGCAGGCGCAGTGCCAGTTCGCCGGTCTTCACGCGGGCGATCAGGTCGTCTTCGATGCAGCCACCGCTGACGCTGCCGGCCACCTGGCCGTCGTCGCGGATGACCATCAGGCTGCCAGGCGGGCGCGGGCTGCTGCCCCAGGTGCGCACCACCGTGCCCAGCACCACGCGGTGCCCGCGGTTCATCCAGTCCATCGCGGTGCGGATGACTTCCACGTCCATGCTGTTCATGCGGCGCTCCTGGGCAAGGGGTCGACAGGTTGCCACAAGGTGGCAGCCGTTGCAGGAAATGGGCAACTGTGCCTCCTTGGCACAGCGGCCGGCCCTTAAAGTCGCCGCGCTGGCCCTGCACTTGCTGGTGGTGCCAGGGCCACGACCCACCCTCGGCCGCGCAGCGCCGCCGCCGCACGGCCACCCCCTTTCACCTTGAAGTCTGCCGGCCACGGCCGCGGCGGCACCGCCCATGTTTTCGTTGGTTTTTGAACTGCCTGCGGGCCAGTTTCTGCTGCAAGCCGCACAACGGCGCCTGCTGCGCGACGGTGCCGAGCTGCCGCTGGGCGCGCGCGCACTCGACCTGCTGCTGGCCTTGGCGTCCCGGCCCGGCGAGGTGGTGTCGCGCCAAGCGCTGCTGGACCACGTGTGGGGCGATGCCCCGGTGGAGGAGAACAACCTGTCGGTGCAGGTCAACGCCTTGCGCAAAGCGCTGGGTGCCGATGCGGTGCGCACCGTGCCCGGCCGCGGTTATCTGCTGGCCTGCGCACTGGGCGCGGCGCCAGGCAGCACGGAGGGCGCCGCCTGGCACCTGCCCGCGCCGCCCGGGGTGGCGACTGACCATGCAACAGCGGCGGTCCACAACCCCACCGCGCCGCTGATCGGCCGCGAAACCTGGGTGGCTGAGCTGGCGGCCCTGGTCCGGCATGCGCGGCTGTGCACCGTGGTGGGCGCGGGTGGCGTCGGCAAGACACGGCTGGCCCGGGCCGTGATGCAAGAGGTCTTGCCACACCACGCGCACGGCGGCGCGTTTGTGGACCTGACGGTCGTGGCCGCGGCCAGCGACCTGCCCGGCGCCATCGCCGCGGCGCTGGGCCTGCCTTTGCGTGGCAGTCCGCCGCAAGACGCCTTGTGCAAGGCGCTGGCGCCGCTGCAACTGCTGGTGGTGCTGGACAACGCCGAACACCTGGCATCCGCCGTCGCTGCGCTGACTTCGGCCTTGCTGGTGGCCGCGCCCGGCCTGCACTGCCTGGTGACCAGCCAGGTGCCGCTGCAAACGCCGGAAGAGCAGGTGCTGCGCCTGCCCGGTCTGGAGGTGCCGCCCGCCGACTTCGCCACCGACCCCCAGCGCAACCCGGCCAGCGCGCTGCGCTGCAGCGCCGTGGCGCTGTTCATGGCGCGCGCCCAGGCCGCGGACCGCCGGTTTCTGCTGAACGCCGACAACGTGGTCGACGTGGTGGACGTGGTGCAACGGCTGGAAGGCCTGCCGCTGGCGCTGGAACTGGCCGCGGCGCGGCTGCCGTCACTGGGCGCGTCCGGTTTGCGGGCCGGTTTGGCGCAGCGCCTGCAGGTGCTGAGCGGCGGCGATGCGGTCGCGCCCGTTCGCCAACAAAGCCTGCGCGCGGCCCTGCTGTGGAGCCATGGTCTGCTGGGGCCGGCCGAGCAGGCGGTGTTCAGGCGCATGGCGGTGTTCGTCGGCAGCGCGGGCCTGGACCTGGTGCAGGCCGTGCTGACCGACCCCGGCCCCACCGACGCTGCGCCCAGTACCGCGCTCGACCCCACGGCGGTGGTGGAAGCGCTGGACAGCCTGATCCAGCGCTCGCTGCTGCAGGTGCTGCCCGACGCGGCCGACCGCGAGCCGCGGTACGCGCTGCTGGAGTCGCCCCTGGCGCTGGCCCGCGAACAGCTGGCCGCCAGCGGTGAAGCCCCCGCGCTGGCAGCGCGTCTGGCGGCCGCGCTGGACCGGCTGTTCCAGCAGCACCACGAACGCCTGTGGCAGGGCGATGGCCGCAGCGCCGCGCACCCCGTGGACGAGCTGCTGGCGCCGGACATCGGCCATGGGTGGGCCAGCCTGGCCTGGGCCGAGGCCCACGACCTGGCCATGGCGCTGCGCATCGGCACCACCTTGTCGCGGATGCTGGGCGCCAACCGCCCGCGTGAGCGTGCAGCGCTGGGCCAACGGCTGGAGGCGCTGCTGACGGTGCCGGGCAGCGCCGGGCTGCCCAGCGCCGTGCGCGGGCACGCCATGCTGCAGTGCGCCGAGGCGCTCAACACACAACCACAAGCCAGCGCCGAGCGGGCCCAACAGGCCGCCGACTGGCTGCAGACCGCTGGCGACACCAAAGGCCAGTACGTGGCCTTGTGCGTGCTGGCCCGCGCGCTGAGCCGATTGGCAGACATGGACCGCCTTGCACCCGTGATGGCCACCATCGACGCGCTGGAGGACCCGAACTGGCCAGCAGCGCCGCGTGTGATCGCGGCCAGCGTGCGGTCGGGCTGGCACAGCCTGTTGCACGACGCGGAGGGCGAACGCCACTGGATGTACCGCACAGCGGCGCTGCTCCGCGAAGCCGGCCGCAGCGATGTGGCGCCGCTGGTGAACCTCATCGGCATCGAACGGCGCGCCGGCCACCTGGCCGAAGCCATCGCATTGGGCGAGCAGGTGCTGGCCCGCACGCCCGACAGCCGTGAACCGCTGGTGCGGGCGCACACCTGGGTGAACCTGTGTTCGGCGCAGGTCGAACACGGCGACCTGGCCGCCGCCCGCCAGAGTCTGGCCCGCGGCTGGCCGCTGGTGCGGCAGTTCAACCTGCACCCCAACTGGGCCGACAACGCCGGGCTGCTGGCCGCGCACGAAGGCCGCGTGGGCCCGGCCCTGGCGCTGTGGGCTTTCGCCGACCAAGCCTACGCCGCCCTGGGCGGGCGCCGCGAGGCCAGCGAACAAGCGGCCTTGGACAGCGTCATGACCGCCGCCACGGACCGCCTGGCAGCGCTGGGCCCGGCGGACGCTGCGTCCACCTGGCGCGCCCAGGGCTGGGCCCTGAACGACGCACAGTTGGTGGACATGGCCCTGGCCCTGCCAGCCGGTTGACGGGTTTCAGACCAGGGCCCATCGGTGTGCCGGGCACACCGCGGCTGCCCTGTGGTGCTGTGGCTGCGGTGGCAGGCCAGGGGCTGCGCGCGCCGCGCAGCCGCGTCGGGTGTCAGCCTTCAGGCCGGGGTGACCGGGGCCACGGCGCGGCGGCGCGCCCAACCCACAGCGGCCAGGCCGCCGACGAACATCAACAGCGTCGACGGTTCCGGCACCGGCGCGGCCACGAAGCCGTGGGACAGGCCGTTGGCGTCGGTGTAGAAGCCCACCACCGTGCCCTGGTTGTTGATGCCTTCGCCAATGGAGGTGACCGCGCCGTCGATGGCCAGGGTCTGGAAGCTGTACGGGCTGCCCGGCGTGCCGACAATGGCCGTGCTGAGGCCGTTGATGTTGTAGAAGCCGCTCACCTGGCCGGCGTCGTTCACGCCGCGGAAGCTGGGGCGCACGCCCGGGTCCAGGACCGTCGGGGTCACGCTGTACTGGCCATTGAAGCCGGCCACCACACCGCCGCCGCCCGGGCCCGACAGGCTGCCCACGGCGAGACCGTTGTTGTTGACGCCGTGCAGCAGCATCTGGCCGGTGGTGCTGAAGGTTTGCAGCGTGTTGCTTTGCAGGTCAACCATGAAGCCCTGCCCCAGCGGGTTGCCCAGGCCGTAGAAACCGGCGATGTAACGGCCGTCGGTCGAGATGCTGCGGATCTGCGTGTAGACACCACCGGCCAGCGGCAGGTCGAAGGTGGTGTAGGCGCCACCCTGGTAGATGAAGCCGTGCGTGATGGAGGCGGTTTCCGACAGCTGTTCCACCCAGGAGCCCACCACGGTGCCGTTGTTGGCCACACCAAAGGCGCTGATCTGCGTGGCGTTGGCGATGCCGTTCAAGGCTGTGACGGTGCCAGCGTTGTAGAGAAAGGCGCCCAGCGAATCGGTGCCGACCACGGTGCCCAGGTCGTTGATGCCCCACAGCTGCGTGCCGGTGGCACCGACGCGGTCGATCGTCGTCACCGCCATCTGCGCCGGTGGCAGGCTGACCGGCGGGCTGGTTTGCGCCACGGCCTGCCCCCAGCCGCCCCAGGTGCCCAGCACCAGTGCCGAGCAGTGCAGCACCTTTTTCCAACCTGTTTTTGCCATCGTCGCCATGCATCTCTCCTGAAGTAATGGGGTTCCCAGGGCCACCTGTGTTCGGCAGCGCCTGTTGGGGGATGGCTGGCATGTTGACGGCCCACCCCCGCAGGCGTCCTTTAACGCAGGCGGCGCAGGCACCCCCGGTTCATGGGGTGGGGCGCCCTGGGTGGGCGCGCGCGGCGGCGGCATGAAAAAACCCGCCGGGTGTCACCACCGGGCGGGTCAGCAGGTGCGGTGCAGCAGGGCTGCGCGAACCTTATTTTTTGCGGAACTTGGCGATGGCGGCCAGTTGGGCGGCCATGGCGGCGAACTCGCTTTGGGCGGCGGCCAGGTCGATGTCGCTCTTCGCGTTCTTCATCGCTTCTTCGGCCAGCTTCTTGGCCTCGCTGGCCTTGGCCTCGTCCAGGTCGTGGCCGCGGATGGCGGTGTCGGCCAGCACGGTCACCGTGCCCGGCTGCACTTCCAGGATGCCACCGGCCACGAACACGAACTCGTCCTCGCCACCGTCGGCGCGTTCGATGCGAACGGCACCGAGGCGGATGCGGGTGATCAGCGGCGTGTGACGCGGCAGGATGCCCAGCTCGCCGTTCTCGCCAGGCAGTGCGACGAACTTGGCTTCGCCGCTGAAGATGCTTTCTTCAGCGCTGACGACGTCGACGTGAATGGTTGCCATGGTCTGGATCCTCTGTGTGAACCGATCAAACAAACGGGCGTCAGGCTAAGCAGCCTGCAACGCCGTACCGCGGTACGGCGCGCAGGGCCACGGCGCCTGGCGCCCGGGTGTCGCGATCAGTTGATCTTCTTGGCCTTCTCGAAGGCCTCGTCGATGGTGCCGACCATGTAGAAGGCCTGCTCGGGCAGGTGGTCGCATTCGCCGGCCACGATCATCTTGAAGCCGCGGATGGTTTCCTTCAGCGGCACGTACTTGCCAGGCGAGCCCGTGAACACTTCGGCCACGTGGAACGGCTGCGACAGGAAACGCTGGATCTTCCGGGCGCGGGCCACGGCCAGCTTGTCTTCCGGCGACAGTTCGTCCATGCCCAGGATGGCGATGATGTCGCGCAGTTCCTTGTAGCGCTGCAGGGTGGCCTGCACCGCACGCGTGGTGTTGTAGTGCTCTTCGCCGATGACGTTGGGGTCGATCTGGCGGCTGGTGGAGTCCAGCGGGTCCACGGCGGGGTAGATGCCCAGCGCGGCGATGTCACGGCTCAACACCACGGTGGCGTCCAAGTGGGCGAACGTGGTGGCGGGCGACGGGTCGGTCAAGTCGTCGGCAGGCACGTACACGGCCTGGATCGAGGTGATCGAGCCCACCTTGGTCGAGGTGATGCGCTCTTGCAGACGGCCCATTTCTTCGGCCAGCGTCGGCTGGTAGCCCACGGCGGAAGGCATGCGGCCCAGCAGAGCGGACACTTCGGTACCGGCCAGCGTGTAGCGGTAGATGTTGTCCACGAAGAACAGCACGTCACGGCCTTCGTCGCGGAACGACTCGGCGATGGTCAGGCCCGTCAGGGCCACGCGCAGACGGTTGCCCGGGGGTTCGTTCATCTGGCCGTAGACCATGGCGACCTTGGACTCGCCCAGGTTCTCCAGGTTCACGACGCCGGAATCGGCCATCTCGTGGTAGAAGTCGTTGCCCTCACGGGTACGTTCGCCCACACCGGCGAACACCGACAAGCCGCTGTGCGCCTTGGCGATGTTGTTGATGAGCTCCATCATGTTCACGGTCTTGCCGACGCCGGCGCCACCGAACAGACCCACCTTGCCGCCCTTGGCGAACGGGCACACCAGGTCGATCACCTTGATGCCGGTTTCCAGCAGTTCCTGGCTGGGGCTCAGCTCGTCGTAGCTGGGGGCCTTGCGGTGGATCTGGGCCGTCAGGGCCTGGTCGACCGGACCACGTTCGTCGATGGGCGAACCCAGCACGTCCATGATGCGGCCCAGCGTGGCCTTGCCCACGGGCACC
>JBKCUM010000090.1:0-12825 GCA_046318395.1 Rubrivivax sp. | reverse complement strand
GCGCGGCGCGCCTGGTCCCACCAGCGCACGGCCCAGTCGAGCTCGCGCTCTTCTTCCCAGCTGATGAAGGCGTCGCGCAGCATCGAGGCCAGGTCGTAGGTGATGGGGACACGCACGGAGTATTGGAAATCGAGGAGGCCGGGGTGGGGGTCGCCCACCATCAGGTCGCGCGGCATCCAGCCGCGGTGCACGGCCACCACGGGTTGGGCCAGCGCGCTGGCCACCAGGAGGGCGCAGCTGCGCTCCCAGACCTGCTGTTCGTCGGCCGTCCAGGTGATGCCGAATTCTTTCTGCACACACCATTCGGGGAACAGCGCCAGCTCGCGCTGCAGCAGCGCCGCGTCGTAGGGCGGCAGGCCGTCGGCGGGCACGTGCTGTTGGAAGTGCACCAGGGCGCGCAGCGCGTCGCGCATCAGGTGGTCGGCTTCGTCGGTGCTGGCTTCTTTCAGCACGTCCAGGTACAGGCGCTGGCCCAGGTCGGTCAGCAGCAGAAAGCCGTGCGTGGTGTCGGCGGCCAGCACCTCGGGGGCGTGCAAGCCTGCGGTGTTGATCAGGCCGGCCACCTGCATGAAGGGGCGGACGTCTTCTTGCGGCGGTGGTGCGTCCATGACCACCAGGCTGCCCTGGCGGCCTTGCAGACGCAGGTAGCGGCGGAAGCTGGCGTCGGCCGAGGCCGGGGCCAGCGTGGCGGGCTGCAGGCCGTGCGGCCCCACCAGCGGCGCCAGCCACTGCTCAAAGGCCTGTTGGCGGGCTGGGCTGGCCCAGGTGACGGCGGCCGGCAGGCCAGGGGCGGGGGTGGTCGGCATGGATAATCCATTCTACAAATGCGACCCACTCCGCTGGCCCTGGCTGCGGGCCTGTTGTTCAGCGGTGCCGCGGCCCAGGCCCAGGGCTCGCCGGCGCCGGCCGCGGCCCCGGCTTCTTCCCCTGTACCTGCCGCGGGCACCGCGTGGCCTGCGCTGCCGTTGCAGCCTGCCCTGGCGCTGCGCCCGCTGCCGCGCGGCGAGGCCGCGAAACAGCTGCCCATCATCCTGCGCGCGCGCTCGGCCACGGCCCGGCCCGACATCGAGGCCGTGGCCGATGGCGACGTGGAGTTCCGCCGCGGCGGTACCGTCATCGGTGCCGAGCACCTGCGCTACGACCACGTGGCCGACGAGGTCACGGCCCGGGGTCAGGTGCGCATCGAGCGGGACGGCGCGGTCTACCGCGGGCCGGCGCTGAGCCTGAAGCTGCAGCGGTTCGAGGGCGTGTTCGAAGCCCCGAGCTTCGAATTCCCGCTGCTGGGCGCCGGTGGCCAGGCCGAGCGGGTGGACTTCCTCGACAGCCGGCGTGCCAACGCTTTGCAGGCCCGCTACACCAGCTGCCCACGCGACGGCAGCGGCGACCCGGACTGGGTGCTGGAAACGCGCCGCGTGCGCCTGGACTTCGAACGCAACGAAGGTGTGGCCGAGGGTGCGGTGCTGCGCTTTCTGGGCGCGCCCATCCTGGCGCTGCCGGCGATGAGTTTCCCGTTGGGCGATGAACGCAAGTCCGGCTGGCTGCCGCCCAGCGTCAACATCGACGACCGCAGCGGCGTGGAACTGGCGCTGCCCTACTACTGGAACATCGCGCCCCAGCGCGACGCCACGCTGACGCCGCGTTTCATCACACGGCGCGGCCTGGGCCTGGACACCGAGTTCCGCTACCTCGAAGGCTTGGGCGAGGGCCTGTTGCGCTTGAACCTGCTGCCGAACGACCGCGTGGCCGGCATTTCGCGCGACGCCATCCGTTGGCAACACGACGGCGAACTGGCGCCAGGCCTGCGGGTGTCCACCGACCTGTTGCGCGTGTCGGACGACGGGTGGTGGAAAGACTTCCCCGACGCCGGGCGCAGCCTGACGCCGCGTCTGCTCTCCAGCCGCGCTGCGCTGGAGCAGAGTTTCAGCCACGGCCCGGTGGAGGGCCTGTTGTACGTTCGCGCCCAGGCTTGGCAGGTGCTGCAGGACAGCGACGCCCTGGTGTCGTCGCCCTACCAGCGCCGGCCGCAGCTGGGTCTGCGCCTGTCGGCCCGCACCGGCGGGCTGGAGCTGGGGTTTGAAGGCGAGTTCAACCGCTTCAGCCTGCCGGTGGGTGAAACCGACCTCAGCCGCCCCACGGGCCTGCGCCTGCACGCGCTGGGCACGGCCAGCTGGCCCATGCGCGACACCGGCAGCTGGTTGGTGCCCAAGCTGCAGCTCAACGCCGCGGCCTACCGCACCGACACCCCGGGTCAGCCCCAGCAGCGTGCCCGCCGTGTCATCCCCACCTTCAGCGTGGACACCGGCTTGGAGTTCGAGCGCCCCACCCAGGCCTTTGGCCGGGCCCTGCGCCAGACGCTGGAGCCGCGGCTGTTGTACGTCAACACCCCCTACCGCGCGCAGAGCCAGCTGCCCAACTTCGACGCCGCGGCGCGCGACTTCAACTTCAGCTCCGTCTACACCGAGAACGCGTTCTCGGGCGTGGACCGCGTGTCCGACGCGCACCAGCTGACCGCCGGTGTCACCACCCGCTTGGTGGACGACCGCACCGGCGCCGAGGCCCTGCGGCTGGGCCTGGTGCAGCGCTACCTGTTCCGCGACCAGCGTGTGACCCCGCAGGCCGACGGCACGGCCGATGGTCCGCCGCTGGAACAGCGTTTGTCGGACGTGCTGCTGCTGGGCAGCAGCACCCTGCTGCCCACGTTGACGCTGGAAACCGCCGTGCAGTACAGCCCCGATGTGTCGCGCTCGGTGCGTTCCATCTTGGGCGCGCGGTGGCAACCGGGGCCCTACCGCACGCTCAGCACCACCTACCGTTTCGCGCGGGGCCTGAGCGAGCAACTGGAACTGGGCTGGCAGTGGCCGTTGACGCGCGCGGCCTGGGGTTTCGCCGCCGAGGGCGACACGCCGGCCGCCCAGGCTGTGCAGGCCGCCGAAGGCCGCGGCGGTGCCTCCAGCGGCCGCTGCACCGGCACCTGGTACGCCGTGGGCCGTGTGAACTACAGCCTGAAGGACTCGCGCGTGACCGACGCCATCCTGGGCGCCGAGTACGACGCGGGTTGCTGGATCGTGCGCGCCGTGGCCAAGCGGCTGTCCACCGGCCGCAGCGAAGCCACCACCGGGCTGGAGCTGCAACTGGAGCTGGTGGGCCTGTCGCGCATCGGGTCCAACCCGCTGAAGATCTTGAAAGACAATATCCCCGGCTACCGCCTGCTTCGCGAAGACCGCCGCGCCACGACCTCGACCGACGAATGACCGACCAAATGAACCCCAGGCCTGCCTTTCTGGCGCGCCCCGCCCTGCGGGGCTTGGCCGTGGCGCTGGCGCTGCTGCAGACCGTGCCCCCCGTGCTGGCCCAGGCGCGCCAGCGCAACGGCGACTACATCGTGGCCATCGTCAACCAGGAGCTGGTGACCGCCGGTGAGGTGGACGGGCGCCTGCAGCGTGTGCTCGCCGACGCCGCCCGCTCCGGGGCGCGTCCGCCGGCCGAGGCGCAGCTGCGCAAGGAAGTGCTGGACGTGCTGATCGACGAGCGCGTCATCATCAGCCACGCCCGTGAAAGTGGCGTGCGTGTGGAAGAGCCCGAGATCGACCGCGCGGTGCAAAGCGTGGCGGCGCAGAACCAGCTGACGCCCGAGCAGCTGCGTGAACGCCTGGCGGCCGAAGGCACGGACTTCGCCCGCTTCCGCGCCAGCCTGCGCGACCAGATGACCATCGAGCGGGTGCGCGAGCGCGAGGTCTATGCCCGCATCCGCGTCAGCGACGAAGACGTCGAGAAGTTCCTCGCCGCCCAGCGCCAGGCCCTGGCCGCCGACGCCGACATCAACCTGGCCCAGATCCTGGTCACGGTGCCCGAAGGCGCCGACGATGCCACCGTGGCGGCGCGCAAGGCGCGCATCGACGCGGCCCTGGCCCGCGTGAAGGCCGGGGAAGACTTCGCCGCCGTGGCGCGCGAAGTGTCTGAAGACGGCAACCGCGAAAAGGGTGGCGAGATCGGTCCGCGACCGGCTTCGCGCCTGCCCGACCTGTTCGTGGAGGCCACGCGCAGCCTGGCTTTGGGCGAACTGACCCCGCAGCCCGTGCGCTCTGGTGCCGGCTTCCACGTGCTGAAGGTGCTGCAAAAGGCCGACGCCAGCGGCGCCACCGTCACCCAAACCCGTGCCCGCCACATCTTGCTGCGCGCTTCGGCCCAGGCCAAGGCCGAGGTGTCGGCCCGCCGGCTGGCCGAGTTCAAGCGGCAGATCGACACCGGCGCCAAGACCTTCGAAGAACTGGCCCGCCAGTTTTCCGAAGATGGCTCGGCACCTTCTGGCGGTGAACTGGGCTGGAGCGGTCCGGGCACCATGGTGCCGGAGTTCGAAGACGCCATGAACAAGCTGCCCATCGGTGGGCTGTCGGGCCCGGTGGTGTCGCGTTTCGGGGTGCACCTGATCCAGGTGCTGGAGCGCCGCCAGGTGGCGCAAGACCCGAAACAAGCCCGTGAGCAGGCCCGTGGGGTGTTGCGCGAGCAGCGCTTTGAAGGCGCTTACCTCGACTGGGCCAAGGACCTGCGCAACAAGGCCTACGTGGAGCTGCGCGAGCCGCCGCAATGAAGCGCGCCACGTCGCCCGCCCTGGCCCAAGGGGCCGCCGCTTGAAGCACCAGGCCCGCAAACGTTTCGGCCAGCACTTCCTGACCGACCAGGGCGTGCTCGACGACATCGTGCGCGCCATCGCGCCGGCGCCCGGGCAGCCGCTGGTCGAGATCGGCCCCGGCCTGGGCGCCATGACCTTTCCGCTGCTGGAGCACTGCCCGGCGATCACCGTGGTCGAACTCGACCGCGACCTCGCCGCCCGCTTGCGCCAGCGCCCGGGGTTGACGGTGGTCGAGGCCGACGTGCTGAACGTGGACTTCCGCGCCCTGGCCGCCGAACGCGCCGCGGCCGGCAAGCTGCGGGTGGTGGGCAACCTGCCGTACAACATCTCCACGCCCATCTTGTTCCACTTGCTGGACGTGGTGGACGTGGTGGCCGACCAGCACTTCATGCTGCAAAAGGAAGTGGTGGACCGCATGGCCGCCGCCCCTGGCAGCAAGGACTACGGGCGCCTGTCGGTGATGCTGCAGTGGCGGTACCACATCGAGAACGTGCTCGATGTGCCGCCCGAGGCCTTCGACCCGCCGCCGCGCGTGGATTCGGCCGTGGTGCGCATGCTGCCGCTGCCGGCCCCGGAAGGGGTGGATGCCCGTTTGCTGGGCGAACTGGTCACCGTGGCCTTTTCGCAGCGCCGCAAGGTGCTGCGCAACACCTTGGGCCGCTGGCTGCAGGAGCGTGGCGTCGAGGCGCCGGGGTTCGATCTGTCGCGCCGCGCCGAAGAGGTGCCGGTGGGCGACTACCTGGCCCTGGTGCGGCAGGTGGGGGCCGCCGGCGCGCCGGCCGGCTGAGCGCTGGTGCCGCGGTCCGGTGCGGCCGCCCATGAAAAAAGGCCGCGAACTTCGCGGCCTTTTTTTGCGCTGGCGTGTGGTGCTGCCTCAGGCGGCGTTCAGCCAAGCGGCGGTGTCGAAAGCGCTGCACATCATCGGCATGTTCATGCCGAAGTTGGGGTTCACGCCGTTCTTCGTGGCAGGCGTCTTGGCGGCCGGCTTGGCAGGTGCCGCGGGCGCGGCAGGGCTGCTGGTGCCGGCGGCGCTGGTGGCGCTGCCGTTGGTGGCGGTGGTGTTGCCAGGGGCCGTCTCAGCAGCCCGCTCCCATGACCCGTTTTCTTGGGAGCGGGCTACTGAAAAGAATAAAAACACCTGAAGGGTATTCGTCGGTCAGCCCAGTAGTCGGCGGCGTCGCGGAACACGTCGACCAGCTGTTCGCGGGCCTCGCGGTCGAAACGCGGGTTGTCCGGCACCTGTTCCAGCACCACCACGAAGCCCGGCTGCTGGCCCGACTTGTGGACCAGGTCGGTCATGCAGTCGTACAGGGCGTCGAGGTTCTTGCCGAAGTGCACCGGGAAGGTGAACGACGTCGCGATGGCCTCCAGCACGTCCTGTTTGGTCTGTGCATTGGACAGGTTGGCGTACAGAAAATGCTGCCCGGCGTCGGCGGCCGCCTGCGCCAGGTCTTCGACCCGGTAGGCACGAATCGCCTGCACGATGTTCGGGCGGATGGTCTGCAACTCCATGGTCGCTTGCCTCCTTCTTCGATCTACTGGAAAAGGTTCTTCGTTGACCCCGGGCGGGTCATCGAACAATGAGTCGGAAGCTCGCATAGTGGTCAGCGGTGTAGTAACAAGCGTCGGGCTCGGTGGGCGGGATGCCGCCGCAAACAATGCGGAGAGCGCCCCGGTCTTTCGAGCCGGGTGTGGGCACGGTGTACTCGCGGTAGTAGCCGCGGGCTTTGCCCGGGAGCAAACGTTCGCGGTTGCCGAACACCGTGCCGTCCTTGGTATAGCGGAACGGACCGCCTTTCAGGATGAGCGCGTGGACTTGCTGGGCCTGTTCGGGCAGGGTGACCAGGGCCACCTGCGGCAGCGCGGTGGCTTCGGGCCCTTTCGCGTGGGCGGTGCCGGCGGGCGATGTGGCGGCCAAAACCCCCACCAGCGCCACGGCTGCCAACCCCAGGACCCTGCGGGTGCGTGCCGACCGGGGTGCGCCTTCCTGACGGCTTTTCGCCGTGCGGGGGCTTGTTTCACCTGCGGCCAAAACGGACCAAAACACGGGAGAACCCTGAAATTTCAAACCGTCATGGTACCGGAGCCCCCCCAAAAACTCAAGACGGTGCCCAAAAATGGGGCAATGGTCCAGCGCTGTGGGTGGGTACTCACATGGTGTTTGTCGCCGAAAAACGGGGCAGGCCTGCCCCGTTTCGCGTGGGTAAAGTCCACCCCGGTCCGGGGGTGGGTGCCCTGCCCGGGTGCCGCGGCCTCCCGGCGGCGGCCACCCAGGGGCGTCAGCGGCTGGCGTTGGCGTCGGCGACGGTCAGCGCCGTCATGTTGACGATGCGGCGCACCGTGGCCGAAGAAGTGAGCACGTGCACCGGCTTGGCCGCGCCCAGCAGCACCGGGCCGATGGCGATGCCACCGCCCGCGGCCGTCTTCAGCAGGTTGTAGCTGATGTTGGCGGCGTCGATGTTGGGCAGCACCAGCAGGTTGGCCTCGCCGGTCAGCGTGCTGCGTGGCATCAGCTTGGCGCGGTCGGCGGCGTCCAGTGCGATGTCGCCGTGCATCTCGCCGTCCACCTCCAGCCAGGGCGCCTGCTCGCGCAGCAGGGCCAGGGTGCGGCGCATCTTCACGGCGCTGGGGTGGTCGCTGGTGCCGAAGTTGGAATGGCTCAGCAGCGCGGCCTTGGGCTGGATGCCGAAGCGCAGCATCTCTTCGGCGGCCATCACCGTGATCTCGCAGAGCTGCTCGGCCGTGGGGTCGGCGTTGACGTGGGTGTCCACCAGGAAGACCTGGCGGCCGGGCAGCATCAGGCCGTTCATGCAGGCGTAGACCGGCACGTCCTGCGGCGTGCTCTCGCAGCCGCCGGCACGTTTGCCGATGACCTGGTCGATGTACTGAAGGTGGTTGGCCGTCGTGCCCCAGGTGCCGCACAACATGCCATCGACCTCGCCCTTGTGCAGCAGCATGGCGCCGATCAGCGTCAGCCGGCGGCGCATCTCGATCTTGGCCACCTGCACCGTGACGCCCTTGCGCTCGGTCAGGCCGTGGTAGGTCTGCCAGAAGTCGCGGTAGCGGTGGTCTTGTTCGACGTTGACGACGTCGTAGTCCAGCTCTTCCTTCAGGCGCAGGCCGAATTTTTCGATGCGCTGGGCGATCACCGCCGGCCGGCCGATCAGCGTGGGCCGGGCCAGGCCTTCGTCCACCACCACAAGCACGGCGCTCAGCACACGCTCTTCTTCACCTTCGGCGTAGGCCACGCGCTTGTTGGGCGCGCGCTTGGCCAGGTTGAAGATGGGCTTCATGGTGTTGCCCGAGGCGTAGACGAAGCTCTGCAGCTTGTCGCGGTAGGCCGCCATGTCGGCGATGGGCCGCAGCGCCACACCCGCGTCCACCGCGGCCTGCGCCACCGCCGGCGCGATCTTCATCATCAGCCGGGGGTCGAAGGGCTTGGGGATCAGGTATTCCGGGCCGAAGCTCAGGTTGGCGCCGGCGTAGGCCGCAGCCACCACCTCGCTTTGTTCGGCCTGGGCCAGTTCGGCGATGGCGTGCACCGCCGCGATCTCCATGCTGTCGGTCACCGTCGTGGCGCCGCAGTCCAGCGCGCCGCGGAAGATGTACGGGAAGCACAGGACGTTGTTGACCTGGTTCGGGTAGTCCGTGCGGCCGGTGGCGATCAGCGCGTCGTCGCGCACGGCCTTCACCTCTTCGGGCAGGATCTCCGGCGTCGGGTTGGCCAACGCGAAGATGATGGGCGCGCGGTTCATGCTGGCCACCATGGCGGGCTTCAGCACACCCCCGGCCGACAGGCCCAGGAACACGTCGGCGCCGGCAATCGCCTGCGCCAGCGTGCGCTGGTCGGTCTTCTGCGCGAACTGCGCCTTGTCCTCGTCCATCAGCTCGGTGCGGCCTTCGTAGACCAGACCGGCGAGGTCCGTCACCCAGATGTTCTCGCGCGGCAGGCCCAGCTTCACCAGCAGGCCCAGGCAGGCCAGCGCGGCGGCACCGGCGCCGCTGGTCACCAGCTTGACCTCGGTGATGGCCTTGCCCGAGACCTTCAGCGCGTTCAGCAGCGCCGCGCCCACCACGATGGCCGTGCCGTGCTGGTCGTCGTGGAAGACGGGGATCTTCATGCGCTCGCGCAGCTTGCGCTCTACGTAGAAGCAGTCCGGCGCCTTGATGTCTTCCAGGTTCACGCCGCCGAAGGTGGGCTCCAGCGCCGCGATGATGTCGACCAGCTTGTCCAGGTTCTTTTCGTCGATCTCGATGTCGAAGACATCGATGCCGGCGAACTTCTTGAACAGCACGGCCTTGCCTTCCATCACCGGCTTGGACGCCAGCGGGCCGATGTCGCCCAGGCCCAGCACGGCCGTGCCGTTGGTGATGACGGCCACCAGGTTGCCGCGGCTGGTGTAGCGGTAGGCGTTGGCCGGGTCGGCCACGATCTCTTCACAGGCCGCGGCCACGCCGGGGCTGTAAGCCAGCGCCAGGTCGCGCTGGTTGACCATCTGCTTGGTGGCTGCGATCGCCACTTTGCCCGGGGTCGGAAACTCGTGGTACTCCAGCGCGGCGCGCCGCAGTTCAGCACGTTTGTCCTCAGGGGTCGACATCGCCCGGTTCTCCTTGCAACAACTCGGTGGTCCAGACCGGCGCGGCGCGCCAGAGGCTGGCCGACAGCGGGGGGACGGATTGTAGGAGCCGCAGTGTGCGGGCTGCCGGTGGGGTCAAGCATGCGCGAAACTGCGTAGCAGACCTGACCGCCGTGGCACCAATACTCGCGCCATGTCCCCCACCGAAGCCCCCCACCGCGGCGCGCCTTCGCCGGCTGCCGGCGGTGCGGCAGGCGCCCCGGCGGCGTCGCCTGCGCCCGCCGCGTTGTTGCGCGGCCGGCCCCGGCGCGCGGTGTTGTGGACGGCCCTGGTGCTGCTGTTGCTGGTGGCGCAAAGCCTGCTGGTGGCGTTGACGCTGAACTACGAGGCTTCGCGCGCCCAGGAGGAGACCGAAGCCACCGCCACCGAGGCCGCCTCCGAAGTCCGCCGCGAGCTCTTGCGTGGCATGCAGGCGCTGCAAGGCCTGCTCTGGAGCGAGCCTTTGTTGCAGCGATGGCAGGAGGGTGCGACCGACCTGATGCGCCTGCGCCGAGAGTTGGTGCGCGTGGAGCGCCGCGACGGCGGCCTCGGCGTGGTGCAGGCCGTGGACTCCCCGTTGGGCGCCGGCCTGTTCCGGCAGATGCCGCGCACGGCTTTGTCGGTGGACGCCGAGCTGGCCTGCAACGCCGCCAAGCGCCTGTCGGCCCCGGCTTTTTCGCGCAGCTACTTCGTGCCGCTGGTGGACGGCCGCGGCCAAGAGGTGATGGACCTGTGCATCCCCGTCAAGCGCACCGGCCAGGACGACGGTTACCTGGTGGGCACGCTGGCGCTGGGGCCGCTGCTGGAGGGGGCGTTGGCCGAGCGCCAGGCGCGCACGCACGAGATCAGCTTCGTGGAAGGCGACGGCACACGCCTGGCCCGCGCCGGCCTGGGCCGTGGTGCCGGGGTGTACGTGGCCGAACGCCTGGTGGACCTGCCGGGCACCTCGCTGCAGCTGCGCGCCGACAGCGCCCGCGGCCGCCCCAGCGTCATCCCCAACCTGACCACGGCCCTGGTGCTGGGTTTGTCGGTGGCGTTGTTCGCCGTGGTGTTGCTGCTGGCGCGCGACGTGCGCCGCCGGGCCCGCGCCGAGCGTGCCCTGGCCGAGGCCCTGGCTTTCCGCAAGGCCATGGAAGACTCGCTGATCACGGGCTTGCGCGCGCGCGACCTGCAAGGCCGCATCACCTACGTGAACCCGGCCTTCTGCCACATGGTGGGTTTCAGCGCGGCCGAGATGGACCAGCCGCAGCCGCCGTACTGGCCGCCCGAGATGGCCGAACGTTATGCCGAGCGCCAGCGCTGGCGCCTGCAGGGCGAAGGCCGTGAAGACCGCGAGGCGCGAGAAGGCTACGAGACCGTGTTCATGCGCAAGAACGGCGAACGGTTTCCGGTGTTGATCTACGAAGCGCCGCTGGTCGACGGCCAGGGGGCCCACACCGGCTGGATGAGCGCGGTGCTGGACATCAGCGCGCAGCGGCGCATCGAAGAAATCTCGCGCCAGCAGCAAGACCGCCTGCAGGCCACGGCGCGCCTGGCCACCGTGGGCGAGATGGCCTCGCTGTTGAGCCACGAGCTGAACCAGCCGCTGGCCGCCATCGCCAGCTACAGCACGGGCTCGCTGAACCTGATGGACGAGCCCGACGCCGACACACCGGCCATGGTGCGCCAGGCGCTGGAGCGCATCGCGGAACAGGCCGAACGCGCCGGCCGCATCATCAAGAGCGTGCACCACTTCGTTCGCCGGCGTGAACAGCAGCGCGAGAACCTGCCGGCCGATGTGCTGATCGAGGCCGTGATGCCGCTGGTGCGGCTGCAGGCCCGCAAGAGCGGCACGCGCATCGAGGTGGACATCCAACCGCCCAAGGCACCGCGGGTGCTGTGCGACCGCACCATGGTGGAGCAGGTGCTGCTGAACCTGACCCGCAACGGCATCCAGGCCATGGAAACCGCCACCGCCTTGGCCGACCGCGTGCTGCACCTGCAGGTGCGGCCCGGCTCCGGGGCCTGGGTGGTGTTCACCGTCACCGATGTGGGCCCCGGCATCCCGCCGGAGGTGGCGGCCCAGCTGTTCACGCCCTTCTTCACCACGCGCAGCGAAGGCATGGGCCTGGGCCTGAGCCTCTGCCGCACCGTCATCGAACAACACGGCGGTGCGCTGGACTTCGGCCCCGGCCCCGGCGGGCGCGGCACCGCCTTCCAGTTCACGTTGCCGGCTTCGCGCGCACCGCAGCGCGGCGACGCCGCCCCCAGCCCGGAAAGCGGCGACACTGGGCGCCCCGACAACGCATGAAGACGAACATGGCGCTGGACCCGTCCCTGGGCATCCCTGTGGTCTACCTGGTCGACGACGAAGACGTGGTGCGCGACGCGCTGGCCTGGCTGCTGCGCTCGCGCCGCCTGCTCAGCGAAGGCTTTGCCAGCGCCGAGGCTTTCGAGGCCTTCCTGGCCAGCCGCCAAGCGCCCTGGCCCAGCGCGCCGTCGTGCCTGTTGCTGGACGTGCGCATGCCCGGCACCAGCGGCCTGGTGCTGTTCGAGCGCTTGGTGGAACGCGGCGCGCTGGAAGCGCTGCCGGTCATCTTCCTCACCGGCCATGGCGACGTGCCCACGGCCGTGGCGGCCGTCAAGCGCGGGGCCTTCGACTTCGTGGAGAAGCCCTTCAGCAACAACGGTCTGGTCGACCGCATCGAACAGGCCTTGCAGCTCAGCGCCGAGGCCTTGCTGGCGCGGCGCGGCCGGCAGACGCTGCAGCGCGCGCTGGCCGAGCTGACCGACCGCGAACGCGAGGTCATGCACCTGGTGGTGGAAGGCCGCGCCAACAAGACCATCGCCGACGAGCTGGCCATCAGCGTGCGCACGGTGGAAGTGCACCGGGCGCGTGTGTTCGAGAAGATGAACGTCAAGTCGGCCGTGGAGCTGGCCAACCTGCTGCGAGAATCCGCCGCCTGAACGGGCCCCATCGTCGGGGTGCCCGCCGCAAGGGCGGTGCCGCACCGGCGCCGCGGGGTGGCCATGCTGGGTGAATTCGAACTCATTGCGAAGTACTTTCAACGCCCGGCGCGGCGTGCAGCCTTGGGCGTGGGCGACGACTGCGCGCTGCTGGACGTGGCCCCGGGCCAGCGCCTGGCCATCAGCAGCGACATGCTGGTGGAAGGCCGGCATTTCCTGAGCACCGTGGCGCCCGAACGCCTGGGCCACAAGGCCCTGGCCGTGAACCTGTCGGACCTGGCCGCCTGCGGCGCGGAGCCGCTGGGTTTCACGCTGGCGCTGGCCCTGCCACGCGCCGACGAGCCCTTCATCGCCGGCCTGGCCCAGGGCCTGTTCGCGCTGGCCGAGGCGGCCGACATCGAACTCGTCGGCGGCGACACCACGGCCGGGCCGCTGAACCTGTGCATCACCGTGTTCGGCCAGGTGCCGCCCGACCAGGCCTTGCTGCGCAGCGGCGCGCGGCCCGGGCACGACGTGTGGGTCAGCGGCCAGCTGGGCGACGCGCGCCTGGCGCTGGAGGTCTTCCGCGGCCGCTGCAGCCTGCCCGGCAGCGAATTCGAACGGGTGCGCCAGGCCATGGAACTGCCGCAACCG
>JBKCUM010000089.1:0-6298 GCA_046318395.1 Rubrivivax sp. | reverse complement strand
CCTGAGGGGCCAAAGGGCCCCGGAAAGGGGTTCGAAACCCGTTAAAACGGCCCGAAACCGCCCTCTCAATTGCACATCTCGAAATCCTCGCCTAGCAGGGCACTCGCCACTCACTGTAGCGTTAGTCGTGCAGCGGTCTCGAGGCGCAGATCGACCTGCTGCTGCCGCTGGTGAAGGACATCGTGCAACGCCACGGCATCCGCCCCGACCGCGTGCTGGGCCACAGCGACGTGCAACCGCAGCGCAAGCAGGACCCCGGCCCGCTGTTTCCCTGGGCCCGCCTGGCCGCCGCGGGCCTGGTGCGCTGGCCCGACGCCCAGCGCGTGGCCGCGGCGCGCCCGGCCTTCGAACTGCAGCTGCCCGACCTGCCATGGTTCCAACAGCGCCTGGCGCGGCACGGTTTTGAATTGGCGCTGAGCGGGCGGTTGGACACCGCCACGCGCAACGTGCTGGCCGCTTTCCAGATGAAATACCGGCCCGCGCGCTTCGATGGCCAACCCGACGCCGAGACCGCGGCCTTGCTGGCGGCGCTGACCGACGAGCTGCCGGCTTGACGGCCGCGGGCGCCCCAGCGCCCGGGCCGTGCTTCAGGCGCTGTTCAGGCGTTCACAAGCCGCGAGCGCGGTTCACCTGCACCGGCGTGACGGCCGAGGCCTGGTGGCCCCAGGCCTGGCGCACGTGGCTGACCACGGCGGCGATCTCGGCGTCGCTCAGCACCGTGGCGTAGGGCGGCATGCCCCAGGGCCGCGGCACGGTGGCCGTGGCCGGGCCGTAACCGCCGCCCAGCACCACGCGCAGCACGTTGTCGGGCGCGCCCAGCACCACGGCGCGGTTGCCGGCCAGCGCCGGGCCGGCGCCGGCCACGCCCTGCCCCTGGCTGCCGTGGCAGTCCACGCAGTGCCGGTCGTAGACCTGGGCGCCCAGGGCCAGCACCGCCGGCTGTGCGGCTTCGGCGGTGGGTGGCGGCGCCTGCGCGGTCGTGGCCGCGCCAGGTGGGTGTTGCAAGAAGGTGGTCAGCGCGCGCAGGTCGGCCGCGGGCAGGTGCTGGGTGCTGCCGGCCACCACCAGGGCCATGGGCCCGGCCACGGTGGCCTGCGGGCTGCGGCCGCCTTCCAGCAGCGCCACGGCGTCGGCCAGCGGCCAGCCTTGCAGGCCGGCGGCGTGCGGGTCGTCCAGCGCCGGCGCCAGCCAGCCGCGGCCGGGCACGCGCCCGCCGCCCAGGTTCAGCGCGCCATTCAGCGGCCCCGGCACCGCACCCCAGCCGTTGCGTTCGGCGTGGCAAGCGCTGCAGTGCCCCAGGCCGGCCACCAGGTAGGCGCCGCGTTGCCAGTCGGCTTGCAAGGCGGGCGGCAGCGTGGTCGGCGCGGCGGGCAGTTCACCGCCCGGGCGGAAGAACAGCGCCCGCCACACGGCCTGCGCCACCGGCGTGCCGTAGGGCCAGCGCAGGTCGTGCGGCGGCGTGGGGGTGTCCACCGCGGGCAGGCTTTGCAGGTAGGCGAAGAGGTCGCGGCTGTCTTCGCGCCGCACATGGGTGAAGTTGGGGAAGGGGCAGACCGGCAGCAGCGCGCGGCCATCGGCGCTGCGGCCGTGGTGCAGGGCGCGCCAGAAGTCGGCTTCTTGCCATCGGCCCAGGCCGTGTTCGGCGCTGGGTGTCAGGTTGGCGGCGCTGACAGCGCCGAAGTCGGTGTTCAGCCGCCGCCCACCGGCGAAGGCCGCGCCGCCCGGGGCGGTGTGGCAGCCCGCGCAATGGCCGGCACGTGCCAGCTGCGCGCCGCGGGCCACCGCGGCCGCGTCGGGCGCAGCCGGCGCCGCTGCGGGCGCATCCAGGCCGCGTGGCCGTTCACCCAAGCGGCTGAGCTGCCACACGGCCAGGCTGGCCACCCCACCCAACACCGCCAGGCCGGCCAAGGCATAGCGCAGTTTTCTGAAAGGTAAGCGCTTGCTCACGGTGCAACGCCTCCGCAGCGTGCTGGCCAGGGGCCGGGTGCGGTTTCGGCCGGGTGGCCGCCGGCGGGCACGGGTTGCGCGGCCAGCCAGGCCGCCACCGCGCCGATGTCCTCAGGCGCCAGCGCCTGCGCCACCTGGGCCATGCAGTCCGGCGCCAGCGCGCGGCGCTGGCCGGTGCGCCAGGCGCCCAGCTGGGCGTTCAGGTAGTCGCGCGGCAGACCCAGCAGGCCGGGCACGGCCGGTGCCACGCCGGTCATGGCCGTGCCGTGGCAGGCGGTGCAGGCGGGCAGGCGCCGGGCCGGGTCACCACGTTGCACCAGGGCTTGGCCGCGTGCCAGCACCTCGGCGCTGGCTTCGGCGGGGCGTGGCGGCGGGTAAGGCAGCTGCAATTGGGCGAAGTGCTGGGCGATCTCACGCAGGTAGCGGTCGTCCAAAGGTTCCAGCAGGTGCGTCATCAGCGCGTACTGGCGACGGCCGTCGCGGAAGGCCTGCAGCTGGTGGAGCAGGTAGTCGGCCGGTTTGCCGGCGATGCGCGGGTAGAACCCATCGGCCGCCGCCCTGCCCTCGCGGCCGTGGCAGGCGGTGCAGGCCTGCACGCTGACGGCTGGCACCACGGCCCGGGCGCCGCCGGTGTTGGCCGAAGCGCCGCCGGCTTGTGCCCAAGCGCCGCCGGCTTGTGCCCAAGCGCCGGGCGTGGCCCAGGTCGCCAGTGTGGCCACCAGCGACACCGCGGCGCAGCGCAGCTTCACAGGCTGAAGCCGTAGTCCACGACCAGCGGGGCGTGGTCGCTGAACTTCTGGTCTTTGTAGACCGACACCTGTTGCGCCGTGGCGGCGATGCCGGGTGTGGCGATCTGGTAGTCCAGCCGCCAACCCACGTTGTTGGCGTACGCCTGGCCGCGGTTGCTCCACCACGTGTAGCAGGTGTCGGTGGTGTCGGGCTGCAGGCGGCGGTACACGTCGACCAGGCCGCCTTCGCTGAGCAGGCGCGTCATCCAGGCGCGTTCTTCGGGCAGGAAACCACTGTTCTTCTGGTTGCTGCGCCAGTTCTTCAGGTCGGCGTTCTGGTGCGCGATGTTGACGTCGCCCACCAGCACAAACTCCCGTTCGGCCTTCAGCGCCATCAGGTGCGGGTACATCTTGTCCAGGAAGCGGAACTTGGCCTGCTGGCGGTCTTCGCCGCTGCTGCCGCTGGGGAAATAACAGCTGATGACGCTGAACTTGCGCGCCGCCGTGTCGTAACGCGTTTCCACCCAACGGCCTTCGGTGTCGAACTCGCCGCCGTCGAAGCCCACCACCACGGCGCTGGGCTGGTGCCGGGTGTAGAGGCCGACGCCGGAGTAACCTTTTTTCTGCGCGAAGTGAAAATGGCCCTGCAGGCCGGCCACGGTGTCGAAGCGCCCGGCCACGTCATCGGCCTGCGCCTTGACTTCCTGCACACCCATACAATCGGCCCCCGCACTTTCGGCCCAGGCGACAAAACCTTTGTTGGCCGCGGAGCGGATGCCGTTCAAGTTGAGCGTGATCAGACGGAAAGCCAAGGGATGACCTCGAAGAACGCCACACTGGCGCAGGATTTCGTGAAGTTCTCGGTCGACGCCGGCGTCTTGCGCTTCGGCGAATTCAAGACCAAGGCAGGGCGGCTGTCGCCGTATTTCTTCAACGCCGGTCTGTTCGATGACGGCGCCAAGCTGGGGCAGCTGGCTTCATTCTATGCACGCCGTCTGCTGGACAGCGGCATCGCCTTCGACATGCTGTTCGGCCCGGCTTACAAGGGCATCACGCTGGCCGCGGCGGTGTCCATCGAGCTGGCGCGTCTGGGGCGCAACGTGCCGTTCGCCTACAACCGCAAGGAAGCCAAAGACCACGGCGAAGGCGGCACCTTGGTGGGTGCGCCGGTGAAGGGCCGGGTGCTGATCATCGACGACGTCATCTCGGCCGGCACCTCGGTGCGCGAGTCCATCGCCATGATCACCGCGGCCGGCGCGACGCCCTGCGGTGTGGCCATCGCGCTGGACCGCCAGGAAAAAGCCACCGAAGGCGGGCAGGACGTGGCCTGGTCGGCCGTGCAATACGTGTCGTCACAGTTGAATCTGGCGGTGTGCGCCATTGCCACGCTGGACGACTTGTTGAAGTATCTGCACAGCGGTGATGACCCCCTGGCGCGCGAACACGCGCCGCGGGTGCAGGCCTACCGCGAACGCTACGGAGTCTGAATGCCGAACCGCCGGGCCTGCGTGACCCCGCGCCGTGGGCGCCACCCCGCCGCGGGGGCTGCCACCACCGCCTTGGCGGCGCTGCTGATGGGCGCCGCCGGCCCCTCGGCCGCGCAAACCGCGCCCCAGCCGGGCATCTACACCTGTGTGGACGACAGCGGCCGTCGCCTCACGTCGGACCGCCCCATCGCCGCCTGTTCCGCCAAGGAGCAGCGGGTGCTGAACCGCGACGGCTCGCTGAAGGCCATCCACCCGCCCACACTGACGGCCGAAGAACGCGCTGAAAAAGAAGCGCGCGACCGCAAGGCCGCCGAAGTGCGCGCGGCCCAGGCCGACGCTGCCCGCCGCGACCGCAACCTGGTGGCGCGGTACCCCAACGAAGAAGCGCACGGCAAGGCGCGCGAGGCGGCGCTGGACACCGTGCGCCTGGCCATCAAGGCCTCGCAGGCGCGCGTGAAGGCGCTGGCCGCCGAGCGCAAGCCGCTGCTCGACGAGGCCGAGTTCTACCAAGGCCGCGCCTTGCCGCTGAAGCTGCGCCAGCAGCTGGACGGCAACGACGCCGCGGTGGAAGCCCAGCGCGGGCTGATGGCCACGCAAGAGGCCGAGTTGGTGCGCATCCAGAAGCTGTACGACCTGGAACTGGACCGCCTGCGCCGCCTGTGGGCCGGTGCGCCCGCGGGTTCACTGGGCCCCACGCCCGTGCCCACGGCAGAAGCGCCTGGCGGCAGCGCACCGCGCTGATTTGCGCTGGGCCGTTGCGGGCTTCAGGCTGGCCTGCCCCAGCTTTGGGGAGTGAAGTCGCCGTGTAGCCTTCGCCAGCCGAAGAAGGCCTCCCGGCCTTCTTCGCGCAGGCTTGCCCCAGCTTTGGGGCGTGAAATCGCCCCAAAGCCTTCGCCAGCCGAGCAGAGCCTTCCGGCTCTGCTCGTGCAGGCTCACACAGCCCCACGGCGTGAAATCGCCGTGGGGCCTTCGCCAGCCGAAGAAGGCCTTCCGGCCTTCTTCGCGCGGGCTCAGCCCAACATCTTTTTCAGCAGGTCGCTGGCTTGGGCGGGGTTGGCCTTGCCCTTGCTGGCTTTCATCACCTGGCCGACCAGGGCGTTGAAGGCTTTTTCCTTGCCGCTGCGGAACTCTTCCACCGACTTGGCGTTGGCCGCGATCACCTCGGCCACGATGGCCTCCAGCGCGCCGCTGTCGTTCATCTGCTTCAGGCCCTTGGCCTCGATGACGGCGTCCACGTCGGTGCCTTCACCCGACCACAGCACCTCGAACACCTGGCGCGCGCCGTTGTTCGACACCGTGCCGTCGGCCACACGCCCGATCAGCGCGGCCAGCGTGGTCGCGGGCACCGGTGCGGTCTCGATGCCGCGGCCTTCGGCGTTCAGGCGCTTGCTGATCTCACCCATCAGCCAGTTCGCCACCAGCTTGGGCTGTTGGCAGGCGTTGCGCGCGGCTTCGTAGTAGGCGGCCATCGCCAGGCTCTGCGTCACCATGGCCGCGTCGTAGGCCGGCAGGCCGTCTTGCGCCACGAAACGCGCGGCCATCACGGCCGGCAGTTCCGGCATGCTGGCCTTCACACGTTCCACCCACTCGGGCGCGATGACCAGCGGCGGCAGGTCGGGGTCGGGGAAGTAGCGGTAGTCGTGCGCGTCTTCCTTGGTGCGCATGGCGCGGGTTTCGCCACGGCCGCCGTGGGCGTCGGGGTTGAACAGCACGGTGGCCTGCTCGATGGGCAGGCCGTCCTCGACGCGGTCGATCTGCCACTGCACCTCGACATCGATGGCCTGCTGCAGGAAGCGGAAGCTGTTGAGGTTCTTGATCTCGCGCCGCGTGCCGTAGGGCGCGCCGGGCTTGCGCACGCTGACGTTGGCGTCGCAGCGGAAGCTGCCTTCCTGCATGTTGCCGTCGCAGATGCCCAGCCACACCACCAGTGCGTGCAGCGCCTTGGCGTACTCCACGGCCTCGGCGGCGCTGCGCATGTCGGGCTCCGACACGATCTCCAGCAGCGGCGTGCCGGCGCGGTTGAGGTCCACGCCGGTGGCCGGGCGGCCGTCGGGCAGGTGGAACTCCTCGTGCAGGCTCTTGCCCGCGTCCTCTTCGAGGTGGGCGCGGGTCAGGCGCACGGCGCGCAGGCGGCCG
>JBKCUM010000088.1:0-18848 GCA_046318395.1 Rubrivivax sp. | reverse complement strand
TCCAGCGACACCGGAAACAGGCCGCCTTGGTCTCGACTGTGTCCTTGCACGTAGCCCATATGAACAATGCCCTGCAGCTTTCACTGCAGGGCATTGTGTTCAGGGCTTCAGATCGGCGTCAGAGTATTGACACGGACTGTGCGGGCCGCCGTTTTGTTTGCTGGCAGCCGTGCGGGGCACGTCGAGCCCGGTTTGCACTGGTATGAATGCCAGCGCCTCGGGATGGTGGCTGGCGTGGCCGAGGGTTTTGCCTGGGAAACCGCGGCCGCGCGGCGGGCTTGGTGGAAATACCGCTCTGATACCAATTGACGAAGTGGCATGCGTGGTACTAGACTGGTATCCTCATGGAAGCCACCTCCCGCCTGCCGCTGCGCACCACCACCCCGCGCCCCACGGCGCCCGCCCGCTGGCGCGCCGCTGTGGACGGTGGTGGCAGCGGCACCCGCGTTCGTTTGTGGACGGCCGAAGGCGCCGCGGTGGGCGAAGGCCAGGCGGGGCCATCGGGCCTGTCGCTGGGCGTGGCCCCGGCCTGGGCCGCCATCGCCGAAGCGCTGGAGAACGCCTGTCAGCAGGCCGGTACCACGCTGGCACTGGCCGCCCCGCACACCCACCTGGCCTTGGGTCTGGCCGGCGCCACCGTGGCGCCTTTGGCGCAGGCTTTTCTGGCCGAACCCCTGGCCAGCCGCTTCGCTTGGCTGCTGCTGACGGGGGATGGCCACACCGCGCTGCTGGGCGCGCACGCCGGCCGGCCGGGTGTCTTGCTGGCTGCCGGCACCGGCAGCGTGGGCGAAGCCTGGCGGGCCGACGGTGCTTGGGCCACCGTGGGTGGCTGGGGCTTCCCGGTGGACGACGAGGGCAGCGGTGGCTGGTTGGGCCTGCGCACCGTGGGGCTGGTGCAGCGTGCGCTGGATGGCCGCGGCGCGGCCAACGCCCTGGCCCGCGCCGCCTTGCAGCAGCTGGGCGGCCACGCCGCCGCCGTCCAGGCCTTCTGCGCCCAGGCCGACCAGACCGCCTACGCGCGCCTGGCGCCGTTGGTGTTCGACCACGCGGCCAGCGACGCCGAGGCCAGCCAACTCCTGCAGGCCGCGGCCGATGCGCTGGCCGCCCACGCCCGCGCGCTGGACCCCACTGGCCAGCTGCCCCTGGCCCTGGCCGGCAGCGTGGCCCAGCGTCTGCAGCCCTGGCTGCCGCCCAACCTGCGCGATCGCCTGGCCCAGCCCGCAGGTGACGCGCTGGACGGCGCCCACTGGCTGCTGCAACAAAGTGGTCGCCACATCAGCGGCGAAGACGGCACACCGCCCGCCGCCAGCGGAGCCGCGTCTTGAGCACCGCGCCGCTGCCCTTCAGCTTTCAGCCCGCCGAGCGCGGCCACGCACCGCTGTACGTGGAACTGGCCCAGTGCCTGGCCCAGGCCATCCGCGACGGCCTGTACCGGCCGCACGAGGCCTTGCCGTCGGAGCGTTTGCTGTCGGAAGCGCTGCAGCTCTCGCGCGTCACCGCCCGCAAGGCCATCGACCAACTGGTGGAGCAGGGCCTCATCGTGCGCAAGCGCGGTTCGGGCAACTACATCGCGCCCAAGCTGGAACAGCCGCTGTCGCGCCTGACCAGCTTCAGCGAAGAACTGCGCCAGCGCGGTTTTGCGCCCTCGTCGCGCTGGTTGAAGCGCGAGTGCACCCCGGCCACGCCCGACGAACAGCTGAGCCTGGGTCTGAGCCCGGGCGCCCGCGTGGCTCGTCTGGAGCGTCTGCGCCTGGCCGACGACGTGGTGATGGCCTACGAGCTGAGCCTGCTGCCCGAGGCCGTGCTGCCCGAGCCCGCCGGCGTGCAGGCCTCGCTGTACGACCACCTGCAAGCGCGTGGCCAAGCGCCGGCGCGCGCGCTGCAGCACATCCGCGCGCTGAACGCCGACGAGCGCCTGGCCGGCCTGCTGGGCGTGCCCACCGGGCAGGCCGTGCTGTTCATCACCCGCGCCGGTTACCTGGCCTCGGGCCAACCCGTGGAGCTGACCCACTCTTACTGCCGCAGTGACTACTACGGCTTCGTCAGCGAAATGAGGCGCGACGCATGAAGAAACTGAGCGGGGCCGTGCTAACGCCCCAAGGGTGGGTTCTGGGCGCCCTGGTCTTGAACGACGCCGGCCGCATCGCGGGGCTGGAAGGTCGGCCGGTGTCGGAAGCCCAGGCGCGTGATGCGGGGCAGCCGTTGCTGCTGCCCGGCTTCATCGACCTGCACGTGCACGGCGGCGGTGGCCGCGACACCATGGAAGGCGGTGACGCCATCCGCGCCATCGCCCGGGTGCACGCTGAACACGGCACCACGGCCTTGTTGGCCACCACGATGACGGCGCCGCTGCCCGACATCCAGACCGCCATGGCGGCGCTGGCCCCGGTCATCGCCGAACACCGCCCCACCAGCGCCCGCGTGCTGGGTGTGCACCTGGAAGGCCCGTACATCAACGCCGGCAAGCTGGGCGCGCAGCCCGACTTCGTGCGCGCCCCGTCGCTGCAAGAGGTGCTGGCGCTGCACGCCATCGCGCCCATCCGCATGGTCACGCTGGCGCCCGAGGTGCCGGGCAACCTGGACGTCATCGCGCCCTTGGTGGCCGCGGGCCTGCGTGTGCAGGTGGGCCACACCCAGGCCGACTACGAACAGGCCTTGGCCGCGTTGCAGGCCGGCGCCAGCGGCTTCACGCACTTGTTCAACGCCATGAGCCCGCTGCAGCACCGCGCCCCGGGCGCGGCCGGTGCGGCGCTGGCCCATGCCGAATTCAGCGAACTGATCCCCGACCTGCTGCACGTGCACCCCGGGGCCATCCGCGTGGCGCTGCGCGCCATCCCCTGCCTGTACTGCGTCAGCGACAGCACCTCGGCCGCCGGCATGCCCGACGGCGAGTACGCGCTGGGCCGGCAGCGGGTCTTCAAGTGCCTGGGCGGTGTGCGCCTGGCCGATGGCACGCTGGCCGGCAGCACGCTGACGCTGGACCAGGGCCTGCGCAACCTGGTGGGCCTGGGCCTGACCTTGGCCGAAGCCAGCCAGCGCACGGCCGCATTCGCCGCGCGCCACCTGGGCCTGGCCGACCGCGGGCTGCTGGCCCCCGGCGCCTGGGCCGATGTGGTGGCGCTGGACAGTTCGCTGCAGGTGCAGCAGGTGGTGGTGGAAGGAACGACGCTGTGAGTTCGCTGATGATCAACGAGGCCTTCGAGGCCCCCGCCGCCGTCGCGCGGCAACTGGCCGAAGACGCGGCGGCTTACGCCTCGCTGGGCGAGGCCCTGCGCGCCACGCCGCCACAAGGCGTGCTGACGGTGGCCCGTGGCAGCAGCGACCACGCCGCGCACTACATGGCCTACCTGGTGATGGCGCGCCTGGGGCGGCTGGTCACCTCGCTGCCCATGTCGCTGGTGACGCTGTACCAGGCCCAGCTGGCCTGCGAAGGCCTGGTGTCGGTGGCGTTTTCGCAAAGCGGCCAAAGCCCCGACCTGGTGGCGCCCACGCGCGTCTTGCGCGCCGGTGGAGCCCGCACCGTGGCCGTGGTGAACGACCCCGCTTCACCCTTGGCCGAAGCCGCCGAATGGGTGCTGCCACTGCACGCCGGGCCCGAGCGCAGCGTGGCCGCCACCAAGAGCTACATCACGCAGCTGGTGGCCGGTGCACGCCTCACCGCCGCCTGGCAGCAAGACGCCGAACTGCAGGCCGCTGTGCAGGCCCTGCCCGCCGCGCTCGACCTGGCGGCGCGGCAAGACTGGCGCGTGGCCGTGGACGCGCTGCAAGGCGCCGACCGCCTGTTCGTCATCGGCCGTGGCACCGGCCTGGCCGTGGCCATGGAAGCCGCGCTGAAGCTCAAAGAGGTGTGCGGCGTGCAGGCCGAAGCCTTCTCGGGCGCAGAACTGCGCCACGGCCCCATGGCCCTGGTGGAACAAGGCTACCCGCTGCTGGTGCTGGCCCCGCGCGGCCCCGCCCAGGCGGGCCTGCTGGCCCTGGCCGACGACATGCGGCAACGCGGCGCCCGTGTGCTGCTGGCCGCGCCCCCGGGCACGCCCGGCGCAGAACTGCCGCTGGCGCCCACCGGCCACGAAGACCTGGACCCCATTGCTGTGGTGCAGAGCTTCTACCCGATGGTGGAAGCCCTGGCCCGCGCACGCGGCCGCAACCCCGACGAGCCGCGCCACCTGGCCAAGGTCACGCGGACACACTGACCCACGCTGGCCATCAAAATGAGTGCACATCTTTCGTCGGCCCCGCAGGTGCCGGGCCCGCTGGTGATGGTGGACATCCCCGGCACCACGCTGGACGCCGACACCGCGGCCTTCCTGCGCCAGCACGGCGTCCGCGCGGTGTGCCTGTTCCGCAAGAACCTGGGCAGCGAGGCCGAGATCCGCGCCCTGGTGCTGGCCTTGCGCGAGGTCATGGGCCCGCAGGCGTTGATCGCGATGGACCAGGAGGGCGGTGCCGTGGTCCGCGCCACCTGCCTGCCGCAGGGGCCCTCGGGCATGGCGCTGGGCGCGGTGGACGACACCGGCCTGGCCCAGGCCGTGGGCGCGGCCACGGCGCGCGGGCTGAAGAGCCTGGGCATCAACTGGAACTTCGCGCCGGTGCTGGATGTGAACAGCAACCCGGCTAATCCGGTCATCGGCGAACGCGCTTTCGGCGACACGCCCGAGCGTGTGGCCCGCCTGGCCGGCGCCTGGATGCAAGGCGCGCTGGCCGAGGGGGTGGCCTGCTGCGTCAAACACTTTCCCGGCCACGGCGACACGCACCAAGACTCGCACCACGCGCTGCCCACGGTGGACAAGTCGCTGGCCGAACTGCAGGCCTTGGAGCTTCAGCCCTTTGCCGCGCTGATCGATGCACCCGCGGTGATGACGGCCCACATCGTCTACCCGCAGATCGACCCCGAACTGCCGGCCACGCTGAGTCGCCGCTTCCTGACCGACCTGCTGCGCACGCAGATGGGCTACCGCGGTGTGGTCATCACCGACGCGCTGATGATGCAGGCCGTGCACCGCCGCTGGGGCCCGGCCCGCGCCGCCGTGCTGGCCCTGGCCGCGGGCGCCGACATGGTGCTGGCACAAGGCACGCGGGAAGAACAGCAGGCCGTGCTGCAGGCCATCCAACAAGCCCAGGCCACGGGTGAACTGCAGCCGGCGGCTTTGCAAGCCAGCGCGGCCCGGCTGGACGCCCTGGCCCGGGCCTACCCCAGCACGCCCGGCCCCTACACCGCACGTGGCGCCGACGAAACGCTGGTGCACAGCGCCTGGGCCGCGGCGCTGACGGCGCTGGGCGGCGCGCAACCGCCGGGTCGCCAGCAGCCCCTGCGGGTGCTGACGCAGGCCAGCGTGGCCAGCGACGGGGTGTCGGAGGCCGGGGTCGACGCCGAGGCCTTGCGCGCGCTGTTCGCGCCCTTCGCCGACGTGCGCTTCGACACCGTGCCGTCGCTGCTGCACGGCCCCTGGCCGGCGGCCGACGGGCGCTTCACGGTGCTGGTCAGCAACCACCGCAGCCGGTACGCCCCAGGTGAGGCGCCGCGCCCACCGGCCGACCTGCACCTGGCGCTGTGGAACCCCTACCAGGCGCTGGACATCGCCGCGCCTTCGCTGCTGAGTTGGGGCTACGCCCCCGGCGCGTTGGCAGCGGTGGCGACCTGGCTGCGCGGGGACGCCGTGGCGCCGGGCCGCCTGCCCATCCACCTGAGCGGTGTCGCGGTGTGAGCACCGAGACCCCGACCGCCTTCCACCTGCCACCAGGCCCCACCCCATGAACTCTCCCATCCGCTGGGTGCCCAGCCTGTACTTCACCCAGGGCCTGCCGTTCTACACGGTGGCCTTGATCGCCGGGCTGATGATGAAGAGCCAGGGCGTGCCCAACGACCAGATCGGCCGCTGGACCGGCCTGCTGGGCCTGGCCTGGGTGTTCAAGCCGCTGTGGAGCCCGCTGCTGGAGCGCGCGCCCGACAAGAAGCCCCTGGTGGTGGCCTTCCAGTACCTGGGCGCCATCAGCCTGGGCGCCGTGGCGCTGGCGCTGCAAACACCGCTGTGGATGGCGCTGGCGCTGTTCGCGCTGGCCTTTGTGGCCCTGGCCTCGGCCACGCACGACATCGCGGCCGACGGCCTGTACATCGCCAGCCTCAGCCCCAAGCAGCAGGCCATGTACGCCGGCTGGCAGGGCGCCTTTTTCAACGCTGGCCGACTGGCAGCCACCGGCGGCCTGCTGGTGCTGGCCGGCCACCTGGAACGCCAGATGGCGCCGGGTGCGGCCTGGTCGCTGATCTTCGCCGTCATCGCCGCGCTGATGGCGTTGTTGGCCACCTGGCACCTGTGGGCCCTGCCATCGGCGCCGCGCCAAGGGCCCGCGCCCGAGGCCCTGGGGCCGCTGTTGCGCGACGTGCTGGTCAGCTTCTTCCGCAAGCCCGGCATCTGGTGGGCCATCGCCTTCATCGTGCTGTTCCGCGCGGCCGAAGGGCAGATCCAGACCATCGGTCCGCTGTTCCTGCGCGAAGCGCGCAGCGCCGGGGGCTTGGGGCTGACCACCGACCAGGTCGGCATCGTCTACGGCACGGCCGGCACGGTGGCCTTCATCGTGGGCAGCATCCTGGGCGGCTACTTCACGGCCTGGTTGAACCTGCGGCGCGCGCTGCCGCTGTTGATCGTGGCGATGAACGCACCCAACCTGGTGTTCTGGTGGCTCAGCACCGCGTTGCCCACCGACCTGACGCTGATCAGCGCCGCGCTGGCGCTGGAGATGTTCGGCTACGGCTTTGGCTTCGTGGGCGTCATCCTGTTCATCATGCAGGTCGTGGCGCCAGGCCCTTACCAAACGGCGCACTACGCGCTGGGCACGGGCGTGATGCAGCTGGGCTTCGTGTTGTTCAAGACCATCAGCGGCGACATCCAGACCGCGCTGGGCTACCAGGGCTTCTTCGGCTTTGTGCTGCTGGCGGCGCTGCCGGTGCTGCTGCTGGCGCTGTTCGTCGTGCCGCGCCTGGCGGCGCAAACGCAGGCCCCTGAAGGCCAGTCGGCCCCATGAAGCCCGCTTGGGCGCCCGCGCACGCCATGGCGGCGCTGCTGCCGCTGCTGCTGGCGGCCGGTGGTGGCTGGGCACAACAGGGCGGCGCCGGGTCGGGCCCGGTGGGTGCTGTACCAGCCGCTGCAGGCCCGGTGCCTCTGTGGTTCGACGACTTCAGCTACCGGCAGCCGGCAGACCTGCGCGCGGCCGGCTGGACGCTGCGCCAGCAAGCCGGCCACCCCGGTGTGCCCGGCGCGCGTTGGCCGGCCACGGCCCTCAGCCTGCTGGACGACCCCGCGCAAGCCGGAAACCGCCTGCTGCGCCTGACCGCACGCACCGACGGCACGGCCGCCGGCACCGAACAGGCCCAGCTCTGCCACCAGCGCCGGGCGCTGTACGGCACCTATGCGGCGCGCGTGCGCTTCACCGACGCGCCGCTGTCGGGCGCGGGTGGCGACCCGGTGGTGCAGACCGTCTACGCGGTGTCCCCGCTGAAGCACGCTTTCGACCCCACGTTCAGCGAGCTCGACTGGGAGTACCTGCCGCAAGGCGGCTGGGGCAGCCCCGCGCAGCGCCTGTACGCGGTGGCCTGGCAGACCGTGCAGCTGGAGCCCTGGGTGGCGCACAACGGCGCCACCGAGGTGCCGGGCGCCCACGGCGGCTGGCGGCAGCTGACGGTACAAGTGAGCGGTGACAGCGCAGGTGGGCAAAGCCGCTGGTTCGTGGACGGCCGCGAAGTGGCCGTGCACGGCGGGCGTAACCACCCGGTGCAGCCCATGGCCATCAGCTTCAGCCTGTGGTTCAGCCCCACGGGTCTGCAGCCCGCCAGCGCGCAGCCGCGGGTGTGGGTGCAGGACGTGGACTGGGTGCTGTACAGCCCGCAGGAACAGCTGTCGCCCGCGCAGGCCGCGGCGCGGGTGGCGGCTTGGCGCGCGCAGGCGGTGCCGCGGGTGGACACCTTGGCGGCGGGGGTGGACGCGGCTTGCGACTTTTGAGCCGGGCCGGCGTGAAATCGCCGGCCAGGCTTCGCCAGGCACACAGGCCCTTCCGGGCCTGGGTGTGTGGGCTTGGGTATGGCCTGGCGCAGGCCTTTGGCGTTGGCGTGCACCTGTCCTGGCCGGCGTGAAATCGCCGACCAGGCTTCGCCCGGCAGACAGGCCCTTCCGGGCCTGTAAGTCCTGGCTCAGTGAATGAGCTGGTCGACGCCGCTGGTCAGCACGTCGAAGGGCATCATGTGCAGCGCCAGCCAGTCCAGGTCCAGGTGCAGGTGGTTCACCAGGTCGGGTTGCGTTTCCAGCAGCGTGGTCAGTGCCGGCAGGCCCAGGTCGCCGGCGTCGCTCATCACGCTGGCCATCCGCAGCACGGCGCCCAGACGTGAGAACGGCTTGCTGGCCAGCGGGTCGCCGGCCGCGGCGATGGCGGTGCAGATCACATCTGGAAAGCGCCAGCGCCGTGCCAGTTCCGCCGTCACCTCCAGGTGTGTGCAGTGCAGCACCGAACGTTCGCTGTCCAGCAGGCTGTCGGGCAGGTGGGCCAGGCTCTCGGCCTGGGCCACGGCTTCGGGCTCGGTCATCAGCATCAGCAGTTCACCGGTGCGCATCACCAAGCCGGCCAAGTAGGCGGTGTCGGGGTCCAGGTCGCAGGCCTGGGCCAAGGTGCGGGCATGGCCTGCGGTGGCCATGCACTGGCGCCAGAAGCGCAGGCGGTCGAAACCCGCGGTCTTGGGGAAGGCGCCGGCCACGCAAGCGGCCAGCGTCATGTCGCGCATGGCCGTCATGCCGATCGTGGCGGCGGCGTCGTGGATGCTGGCGATGGCGTGGCGCGGGCTGTAACGCGCCGAGTTCGCCAGGCGCAGCAGCTTCACGCTCAAGCCCTGGTCTTGCGACACCAAGGCGGCCAGGTCGTCGAAGCTGGCGTTGTCGTCGTCGAACAGGTGCAGCAGTTTGTGCGCCACCTCCGGCATGGTGGGCAAGGCCGCCGGGTTGGCGAAGTACTTGTCGGTCAACGGCATCTTGGTTCTCCGGGGCGCAGGTGTGGCTTGGCAGGCGTTTGGCGTGCGCGGCTGCCCGCCAACGCCAGGGGCCACAGTGGGGCCATCACCGGCGTCAGCGCCTCAGCAGCGCGCGCACCCTGGGAAGATCGGCCGCCAAAGCCCCGGGCTTGAGATGGGGAATGCACGGGGGCCGCGCAGGCACGGCGGAATGCACACTACAGGGTTTGAAACGATTTGTAAGAAAGCCCCGGGCGGCGCTGCGGCGGCGGCCAGGGTGGCGCCGCGCGGTCAGGCCGAGGCGTTCAGTTCGGCCACGAAGTCGTAGGTGTCGCCGCGGTAGTAGGACTGGGACAGTTCAATGGCCCGCCCGTCGCGCAAGAAGCCCAGGCGTTCCACCAGCAGCCCGGCGTCGCCTTCGGCCGCGCCCAGCAGCTTGGCCTGTTCTTCGTTCAGCAGCAGCGCGCGCAGGCGCTGCAGCGCGCGCACCGGGCGGTGGCCGGCGGCCTCCAGCGCGTCGTACAACGAGGTGCTGACGGCGTCCAGCGACGGCAGACAGGCCGCCACCACGGTGCAGTACTCCAGCGCCATGGGCTCGGCGTCGGCCGAGCGCAGGCGGTGGAAGCGGTAGACCAGGCTGCCGGGGCTGAGTGCCAGTTTCATGGCTTCTTCCGGCGACACCGTGCCTTCGGTCTTCTTCAGCCACTGGCTGCTGGGCGCGCGTCCGCGCGAGCGCATGTCTTCGCTGAACGAGGTGAGCTTGGCGAAGTTCTTCTCGATGCGCTGGCCCACGAAGTTGCCGGAGCCCTGGCGGCGCACCAGCAGGCCTTCTTCGGCCAGCCCGTCGATGGCCTTGCGCACCGTGATGCGCGAGATGCCCAGCTCTGCGGCGAGCTGGCGCTCGCTGGGCAGCGCGTCTTCCGGGCCCAGCACCTGCGTCTCGATGGCCTCGCGCAGGGCGCGTTGCAACTGCTGGTAGAGCGGTTGGGCGCTTTGGGGGTCCAGCGTGCGCAGCAGGTGGGCGATAGAGCTCATGCGGGTGGGGCGGGCCGTTGGCGGTGGAGGTGGTGTGGCGCAGACATAGTACCACTAGGGGACCAAGGCCCAGACCACATGCACCACACCGGCCCGCGCAGAACCAGCGTGGTGCAGACCCCTTCTCCCCCGGGAAAGCGGGGTGTTCTTGGTGAAATCACTATGACATTGGACTGGCAACTGGCCTCAACTGGTAGTACAGTGGATCGCATTGGTTCTGCACTGGCATGCATGCACGCTCAGACCAATCCAGATCGCCACGCCATCGCTTGACCCCGCGCCTGCCGGCGCAGCCCACACCGCATAGAGGGACCCATGAACCTTCGTCTCACACCCATCGCCACGGCCGCTGCCCTCACCCTGTGGGGCCTGCAAGGTGCCGCGCTGGCCCAGACCGCCGCCCCCGCGGCCCCGGCCGCCAAGCCGGCGGCGCCCGCCGTCATTGAAGTGACCGGCATCCGCGCAGCCATCGAGCAGTCGCTGAACACCAAGCGCAACAGCGACGCGCTGGTGGAAGTGGTCAGCGCCGAAGACATCGGCAAGATGCCCGACAAGAACGTCGCCGACTCGCTGCAGCGCGTGGCCGGCGTCACCATCAGCACGGCCGGTGCCGGCGAAGGCGGTTTCGACGAGAACGACCGCGTCAGCCTGCGCGGCACCAACCCCAGCCTGACGCGCACCATGGTCAACGGCCACTCGCTGGCCAGCGGCGAGTGGTTCGTGCTGAACCAGGTGGGCACCGTGGGCCGCAGCGTCAGCTATTCGCTGCTGCCGGCCGACATCGTCAAGCAGGTCATCGTGCGCAAGGGCAGCACGGCCGACCTGGTGGAAGGTGGTGTGGCCGGCTCGGTGGACATCATCACGCGCAAGCCGCTGGAACTGAAGAAGCAGCTCACGCTGGAAGGCCGCGTGGGCCTGGAGTACTCCGACCTGCCCGGCACCACCGACCCGCAGCTGAGTGGTTTCCTGGGCTGGAAGAACACCGACAACACCGTGGGCGTGCTGGTCCAGGCCTTCAGCGAGAAGCGCCGCCTGCGCCGCGACGGCATGGAGACGCTGGGCTACAGCGCCATCGCCCCGGGCAGCAAGATCGCCCTGTCCAACCCCGACCTGGCCGGCGTGCTCTACCCCAACGTGGTGGGCGCGGCGCTGTTCGAACAAGAGCGTCACCGCACCGGTGGCCTGATCGACGTGCAGATCAAGCCCATGGCCGGCCTGACGCTGGACTTCAACGCCTTCACCAGCCACATGAAGGCCACCAACTACAACCGCAACTACATGATCTGGAACAGCAAGATCCTGAACGGCGGTGAAGGCCAGGCGCCCGACGCCGGCTACAAGGTGAAGGACGGCACCCTGGTCTCGGCCAGCTTCGCCAACCTGGGCACCGGCGGCCCCGACGACACGGCCAACCGCCGCCAGTACGTCATCGTCGACCAGATCTACCGCCCCGGTGCCTTCAGCGAAACCAACTGGTTCAGCTTCGCGCCCAACTGGCGTGTGAACGACAAGCTCACGCTGAGCGCCCAGGTCGGCACCAGCAAGGGCAAGGGCGAAACGCCGGAGCAGGCCGTGTTCGAGGCCGACGTGTTCAACACCGGCGCCTACTACAACCTGAAGGGCACGTCGGGCCCGGCCGACGCCGGCCTGAAGACCGGCAGCGTCAGCAACTTCGGCGGCGCGCGCCTGGACTGGGTGTTCGGCGCCAGCCCGGCCAAGAGCATCGACAAGGAAACCTGGTTGCACCTGGACGGCGAGTACGCCATCGACGCCGCCGGCATCACCACCGTGAAGTTCGGCTTGCGCAACGCCAAGCACTCGCGCCAGGCCACCTGGGTGGCGCAGGGCCCGAACTGGGCCGCCGACCCCTTCAACGTGGCCAACCTGCCAGCGTGGAACGGCAACACCTACCCGGGCGATTTCGGCGCGGGCCTGGGCGGCAGCATCTACGGCAGCGCGCCCTGGATGCTGGACGCCAACGTGCTGGAAGCCTGGGGCGACAAGTACAGCAACCGCGACCCGAAGTCGCGCCAGTATTTCCCCGGTGAGTTCGAGCTGGAAGAAAAGAACACGGCCGCCTACGCCATGGCCAACCTGGAAGGCAAGGGCTGGAGCGGCAACGTGGGTCTGCGCCTGGTGCGCGTGGAAGGCGAGGTGTTGAACAACGTCGCCATCCCGGGCAGCGTGTGCGCGGTACAGGCGCCTTGTTCGGTGCCGGGCGCCATCACCACCTCGGCCTTCGGTTCGTTCTACCGCAAGCCCACCAACACCACCCACACCGAAGCCCTGCCGAGCGCGAACTTCAAGTTCGACCTGGCCAAGGGCCTGGTGGGCCGCCTGGGCCTGGCCCGCACCATGGCCATGCCCGACTTCAGCGCCCTGGGCGGTGCGGTCAGCCTGGACGACACCAACAAGACCGGCAACGGCGGCAACCCGAACCTGAAGCCCATCGTGTCCACCAACGTGGACGCCACGGTGGAGTGGTACTTCCAGCCGCGCGCCGTGTTGCAGGCCGGCCTGTTCCACATGGACCTGAAGAACTACATCGACTTCGGCGTCAGCCAGGCCGTGTACTTCAACGAGCAGAGCAAGAAGTTCGAGACCTACAACATCACCAGCCCGGTCAACAGCAGCGGCAAGGTGACGGGTTTTGAGCTGGCCTGGCAGCAGCCCTTGTTCGGTGGCTTCGGTGCCAACGCCAACTACACCTACGCCGACGCCAAGAACGCCACGGGCGGGCCGCTGGTGGGGGCCTCGAAGAACTCCTACACGATGGGGGCCTACTACGAGGATGACCGCTTCAACGTGCGCCTGAACTACACGCACCGCAGTACGTTCTACAACGGCCTGGACCGCAGCTCGGCCCAGTACCAGGTGGGCGTGGGTTCGCTGGCCGCCTCGCTGGGCTACAAGATCAACGACAACCTGTCGATCACCCTGGACGGCATGAACCTGAACAACCCGGTGCTGAAGTACTACGCGGCCAACGAAAGCCAGCCCACGGCTTTCTACAACAACGGTCGCCAGTACTACCTGTCGCTGCGCGGCAAGCTGTGATGGCACGGGCGGGCACCACCCCTCTGGGGCGCCAAGCCCTGGCCGCCGCCTGCGGCCTGCTGCTGGCCGTGGCCGGTGGTGGGGCGGCAGCGGCCGGGGCCGCCACGGTTGGTGCACCGCAGCTGGGCGTCTACAAAGACGTGACGCTGTCGGTGCAGGCCGACACCGGCGTGTGGCGCAGTGCGGTGCAAGGCAGCGTGCGGCCTCTGGCGCAGGTGTTGCGCCCGGGCTTGGCCGATGTGCTCTACCTGGCTTTCGCCGTGGGCGAGTGCGGCGAAGAGACCTGGAGCGGCCAGCCCGCTGCGGCGGCCGCGGCGGCCAACGTGCCGCTGCTGGCCGCGGCGGGGCAGCGCTACGTGCTGTCCACCGGCGGCGCGCTGGGTGTGTTCACCTGCGACAGCGACGCCGGCCTGGACCGCTTCATCGCGCGCCACGCCAGCCCGCAACTGGTCGGTGTGGACTTCGACATCGAAGGCGCGCAGACGCCGGCACAGATCGACGCGCTGGCCCAGCGCATCGCCAGCGGCGAACGCCGCCACCCGGCGTTGCAGTTCAGCGTGACGCTGGCGACGCACGCCGGGGTGGACGCTGCGCGTGCAGGCCTGAACGCCACCGGCCGCGCGGTGCTGCAGGCCCTGCAGCGCCATGGCGCGCAGCGCACGCTGGTGAACCTGATGGTGATGGACTACGGCCCCGCCAGCCCCGCCGTGTGCCCGCTGCGGCCCGGTGTGCAGCCCGCGCGTTGCGACATGGGCCGCGCCGGCCTGCAGGCCGCGCGCAACGTGGCCGCGGCCCACGGCCTGCCGCTGTCGCGCATCGCGCTGACGGCCATGGTGGGCGTCAACGACGTGCTGGAAAACGTGTTCACGCTGGACGACGCGCGCCAACTGGCCGCCGACGCCCGCAGCGCCGGCCTGGCCGGGGTGGCCTACTGGTCGCTGGACCGCGACCGCCCTTGTGAGCAGGCCACCGTGGTGGCCACCTGCCACACGCTGCCCCCCAGCCAGGTGCCCCAGCCGCTGGACTTCGCGCGCGCCTTGGCCCAGGGCCTGGGGCGTTGAGAAGCTGTGAACGAACCACTCGCACCCGCTCGACGCGCCCTGGCGGCCGGGCTCGTCGAAAGCACATGCTCGCCATAGCTCTGGACAGGGCTGCGCTTCGCGCCTAGAGCCCGACCGCCCTGGCGCGACCCTCGGGCGCGACCGGTTCATGCACAGCTTCTGAGCTCGGCGGTGCGGCCCCGGCGTGTGCAGGGCCGCACCGCCGCCGTACCCGGCCGGTAACCTGCAGCCCGGGCACTGGGCTAGCATGCCGCCGCGCCGTTGGGGCGCGCCACTGGGCTGGGGCCTTGCCGTGTTGTTCCGTTCTCTGAAAGCCACCAAGGCGCCGGCGTGTGCCGTGGCCACCACCGCGGGCCCGCGGTCCGCCGCCGCGCCGCATCGGCCCGCTTGGCGGTGGGCACTGCCAGGCTTGTGCGTGGCGTGGTGGGCCCAGGCGGCGCTGGCCCAAGGCGCGCGCACCGAGGCCGTGTTGGACGCGGCAGCCGCCTCGGCACCGGCCGCGGGGGTGGAGGCCGCGCCGCCGCCCGTCCCGCTGCCGCCCCCGCCCGTGGTGCACGCCTTCCAGGGCCTGCCCTGGGGGGCCAGCGAAGCGCAGATCGCTCAGCGCTTTGGCGGCCAGTTGCAGCAGGCGCAGTGCGCGCCGGTGTCGCGCCGCCAGCCCGAGCGCACCCGCGAGGTCTGCGACCACCCCTATGTGCCGCAGTACGAAGTGGCCGGCGTGCCTTTCAGGCTGACCTTCCACCTGGACACCCAAACCCGCCAACTGGTGCGCGTGTCCTTGTCCTATGCCGGCGAGGCCGCGACACCACCGGGTGGCGCGGCCGCCGCCGCCGACAACCGCTGGGGCGAGCGCCACCGCGTGCTGCGCAACCTGCTGGCCCAGCGTTACGGCGGGCCTGAGACCACCCACGTCAGCAACGAACCGGGCTCCTTCGTGGCCAGCGCCCGCTGGCGCGTGAACGGCACCGTCATCGACCTGAACTCCATGTTCTTCCACCGCGCCGCCAACGGCCCGGCACGCGAGCAGTACGACATCGGCTACCAACCCGTGACCGCCGGCGACGCTGGCAAGCTGTGAGGCCAACGCGCACGACGTGCGCGCACGCCGCTGTGTGAAGATGGCGGGCCGAATTGTCGATCCGACCTGGAGGCCCTTCATGCCAGAAACCGCCGCCGGCATCACCCTGCGCCGTGCCACCGTCAACGACCTGTCTGCCGTGCTGGCCATCATGGGCCACCCCGAGGTGCTGGCCAACCTGATGCAGCTGCCCTACGCCAGCGAGTCGCTGTGGAAAGAGCGGCTGACCGAGCTGAACAGCGGCACCAAGGCCGACCTGATGCTGCTGGCCGAACGCGACGGCCAGGTGGTGGGCAGTTGCGGCCTGCACACCACGCCCAATGTGCGCCGCCGCCACACGGCCATGCTGGGCATCTCGGTGCTGCCACAGGCGCAGGGGCAGGGCGTGGGCGCGGCGCTGATGCAAGGCATCTGCGACTACGCCGACCGCTGGGCGCATCTGCTGCGCATAGAACTGGGCGTGTTCGTGGACAACCACCGCGCCATCCGCCTGTACGAAAGGTTCGGCTTCGTGCTGGAAGGCACGCACCGCGCTTACGCGCTGCGCGACGGGGTCTATGTGGACTCGCACTTCATGGCGCGCCTGCACCCGAACCCGCCGCAACTGCCGGGGGTGCGTTGAAACCCCGCTGGCGCGCGGCGGGGGCCGGCGTCGGACTGGCCGCCAGCCTGGCCCTGGGCGTTCCCACCACCTTGCAGGCCACCACCATGCAACATGTTGAAGTGCCCAGCCTGGACGCCCCGCGTGGTGCGCCGCTGCGCTTGCCCGGCTTCTGGTTCCCGCTGGCGCCCACCGAGGTCGCCACGCCAGCGGCCCCGGTACCGGCCTTGGTGCTGTTGCACGGCTGCGGTGGGCCTTACAACGACGCGCGCCAGCTCTCGCTGCGCATGCGCGAGTACGCCCGCAGCCTGAACGCCCAGGGCGTGGCCGTGTTGGTGGTGGACTCGCTGACACCCCGCGGCGAAACCGAGCTGTGCACCCAGCGCCAAGGCGTCCGCGCGGTGACGATGACGCAGCGCCGGCGCGACGCGCTGGGTGCGCTGCAGTGGCTGGCCCAGCAGCCGGGCGTGGACGCGCGGCGGCTGGGGCTGCTGGGCTGGTCCAACGGCGGCAGCACGGTGCTGGCGGCGCTGAACGCCCACCACACCGAGGTGCTGGCCGCCCCGGTGCAACCCAGCCTGGCCGTGGCCTTCTACCCGGGTTGCGAAGCCGAGCTGAAGCGCGGCTTCCAGGCCACCGCACCGCTGCTGATGCTGCTGGGCGCCGAAGACGACTGGACGCCCGCCGCGCCCTGCGTGGCGCTGGCCGCACAAGCCACCGGCCACGCCGTGCAGGTGGAAAGTTATGCAGGCGCTTACCACGGCTTCGACAGCACGGCCCCGGTGCGCCTGCGGCGCGATGTGCCCAATGGCGTGCGCCCGGGCCAGGGCGTGCACGTGGGCGGGCAGCCCGAGGCGCGGGCCTTGTCGCAGCAGCGGCTGGCGGCGTTTCTGCAAGAACGCTGGCGGTTGCCGCTGGCCGCGGGCGCGCAGCCTGGCGCGGCGGCTTCGGCACCGCGGCCGCAGCGGGCGCTGATGCGGCCGCCGCCCGACAACGGCACGGCCGCGTCGCCTGCGCTGGCCAAGCCCATCGGTCCGCCGGCCACCGGCGGGGGACAATCGCCGCAGGACCGTTGACGCCCTGCGCGCCCGGCCACCTGCTGCACCCACCCGCCTGGCCGCCACCCGGCCCGCGCACTTTCGAAAGCCCCGCATGCGCCTGCCCCGCAACAACACCCCGGCCGAGATCAAGGCCTTCGACACCCTGTGCCAGCGCCTGTCCGGCTTTGCCGACCACCTGTCGGCCGAGTGCGTGGACGGCTACCTCACAGCCCTGGCCGCCGGCCCCAGCGCACCGCCGCTGGCCGACTGGCTGCCCAAGCTGACCGGTGACGCCTTCGACCGCGCCTTCGGCGACCCCGAAGACCGCGCCCAGTCCGAAAAAGCCCTGGCCAACCGCCTGACCGTGTTGTGCGACCAGCTGGACGCCGAAGCCCTGCTGGACGACCAACAAAGCGTGCGCCTGGCGCCGCTGATGGTGGAGTGGACCGAAGAAGACCGCGCGGCCGCCGTGAAAGACGGCGCCATCGAGGCCGAACACGCCGGCGAACTGGTGACCGGTGCCGAATGGGCCGACGGCTTCTTCGCCGGCCTGAACGACCACCACGACGGCTGGGTGGCCGAAGCCGACGAAGAGCAGGGCGCGGTGTTCGAAAGCCTGCTGGCCCAGGTGCACGCGCTGCGCCTGGCCGAAGGCAGCGAAGAACTGGCGGCGCACATCGCCGAGGTGTACGGCCCGCGCGAAGGCGAAAAGGCCCCGGCCGACACCCCAGCACCCGACCGCGACCGTTTGATCGACGAAGCCTGCTTCGCCGTGCAGGACCTGCGCCTGTGGTGGGTGGACAACGCGCCCAAGCCCGAGACCCGACGCGTGGCGCCGCAGCCCGGCCGCAACGATCCTTGCCACTGCGGCAGCGGCAAGAAGTTCAAGAAGTGCCACGGCGCAGCGGCTTGACCGCTGCGCCTCTGGCGCGTTCGGCAGCGGCTTGACCGCTGCGCCTCTGGCGCGTTCGGCAGCGGCCTGACCGCTGCGCCGCGCTAGGCGTACTTCAGCTCGCCGGTCTTGCCCCAGAACACCCGGTAGGCGAACACCGTGTAGCCCCCGATGGTGGGCACGGTGATGGCGCAGCCCACGGCGATGATGGCCAGCGATTCGGTGGCGCTGGCGGCCTGCCACACCGTCAGCCTGTCCATCACCACGTAGGGGAACAGGCTGTAGGCCAGGCCGAAAGCGCCCAGCACGAAGACCAGCACCGTCAGCACAAAGGGCAGCCAGCACACCTTGCCCAGCACGCGGTGCGAGTTGAGGATGGCGCGTGTGCCCAGCAAGGCCACGGCCGTCATCAGCGGAATGGGCAGCAGCGCGATCAACTCCGGCAGCGCGAACCAGCGCGCCCGCACCGTGGCGCTGACCAGCGGCGTGGCCACCGACACCAGCACCATGCCCAGCACCACCGGCGCCCAGGCCTGCTTGGCCCAGGCCACGGCGCGCTGTTGCAAGGCGCCTTCGGTCTTCATCACCAGCCAGCCCGCGCCCAGCAGCACATAGGCCGCCGGCAGCAGCAGCGCGATGCTGGCGGCAAAGGCCGTGTAGGCCCAGCCTTCGGCAAAACCGGTGACGTAACGCCCCAGCATCCAGCCCTGGGCCGTGGCCGCCAGGCCAGAACCCAAGAAGAAGGCGCGGTTCCACATCGGCTGTTGGGGGGCCGGCGCCTTGGCGCGGAACTCGAAGGCCACGCCGCGCAGCGTCAGCCCCAGCAGCATCAGCGCCACCGGGCCGTACAGCGCCTGCAGCACCAGACCATGGGCCTTGGGGAAGGCGATCAGCAGAATGCCCACGCCCAACACCAGCCAGGTTTCGTTGGCGTCCCAGAACGGGCCGATGCTGGCGACCATGCGGTCTTGTTCGGCGCGGGGTGCGCGTGGCAGCAGCAGGCCCACGCCCAGGTCGTAGCCGTCCAGCACCACGTAGGCCAGCATGGCCAGGCCCATCAGGCCCAGGAAGACCACCGGCAGGGTTTCAGACCAG
>JBKCUM010000087.1:0-16793 GCA_046318395.1 Rubrivivax sp. | reverse complement strand
CGCCGACTGGGCTCTGCGTGGCCTGGACCTCGACTGGGCCGACGGCGGCGCCTATGCGCTGCTCGGCCCCTCGGGCTGCGGCAAGACCACGCTGCTGAACCTGATCTCGGGCCTGCTCACGCCGACCGAGGGAACCATCAGCTTCAACGGCCGGGACGTGTCGCATGCAACGCCTGAGGAGCGCAACATCGCGCAGGTGTTCCAGTTCCCGGTCATCTACGACACCATGACGGTGGCTGAAAACCTGGCCTTCCCGCTGAAGAACCGCAAGGTACCGGCGGCGCAGATCAGCCAGCGCGTGGGCCAGATTGCCGAGATGCTGGAGATGAGCCACCAGCTCGACCAGCGCGCCGCCGGCCTGTCGGCCGACCAGAAACAGAAGATCTCGCTGGGCCGCGGGCTGGTGCGGCCCGATGTGTCGGCGGTGCTGTTCGACGAGCCGCTGACCGTGATCGACCCACACCTGAAGTGGCAGCTGCGCCGCAAGCTCAAGCAGATCCACCACGAACTGAAGCTGACGCTGATCTACGTCACGCACGACCAGGTCGAGGCCCTGACCTTCGCCGAAGAGGTGGTGGTGATGACACGCGGCCGCGCCGTGCAGGTGGGCAGCGCCGAAGCGCTGTTTGAACGCCCGGCCCACACCTTCGTGGGCCACTTCATCGGCAGCCCGGGCATGAACTTCCTGCCCGTCACCGCCGGGGCCGGTGCCTTGCAAGTGGCCGGTCGCCGCCTGCCGCTGCCCAGCACGCCACGCGGCCTGCCCGAAGGTGCGCTGAAGCTGGGCGTGCGGCCTGAATACGTGCAGGTGGGCCTGGAAGAGAACCTGGCCAGCGTGCCGGCCACCGTGGTGAAGGTGCAGGACGTGGGCACGCACCAGATGCTGACGGCCCAAGTGGGTGGTGAACACCTGCTGAAGGTGCGCGTGGCGCAAGACCAGGCCCTGCCCGCTGCAGGCGCCACCGTGTGGCTGCAGGTTTTGGGCGACCACACCTGCTTCTACCGCGACGAAGCGCTGGTGGACTGACGAGGAACCCGACCATGAACAAACCCGTCAACCAGAAAGCCTGGTTCCTCATCCTGCCGGTGTTCATCTGCGTGGCCTTCTCGGCCATCCTGCCGCTGATGACGGTGGTGAACTACTCGGTGCAAGACATCATCAGCCCCGAACGCCGTGTCTTTGTGGGCACGGAATGGTTCGCGAAAGTGATGCGCGACGGCGATCTGCACGCCGCGCTGGGCCGGCAGCTGACCTTTTCCTTGAGTGTGCTGCTGATCGAGATTCCGCTGGGCATCGCGCTGGCCCTGTCCATGCCGGCCACGGGCTGGAAAGCTTCGGCCACGCTGGTGGTGGTGGCGTTGAGCCTGCTGATCCCCTGGAACGTGGTCGGCACCATCTGGCAGATCTACGGCCGCGCCGACATCGGCCTGCTGGGCGCTGGGCTGAAGGCCCTGGGCTTTGACTACAACTACACCGGCAACGCCACCCACGCCTGGGTGACGGTGCTGGTGATGGACGTGTGGCACTGGACACCGCTGGTGGCGCTGCTGGCCTACGCCGGCCTGCGCAGCATCCCCGACGCCTACTACCAGGCCGCGCGCATCGACGGCGCCAGCAAGTTCGCGGTGTTCCGCTACATCCAGCTGCCCAAGATGCGCGGCGTGTTGATGATCGCCGTGCTGCTGCGCTTCATGGACAGTTTCATGATCTACACCGAGCCCTTTGTGCTGACCGGTGGCGGCCCGGGCAACAGCACCACCTTCCTCAGCCAGTACCTGACGCAGAAGGCCGTGGGCCAGTTCGACATCGGCCCGGCGGCGGCGTTCTCGCTGATCTACTTCCTCATCATCCTGCTGCTGTGCTTCGTGCTCTACAACTGGATGCAGCGTGTGGGCAGCGGCGACGGCGCGACCAAGGAGACCGTGCAATGAGCACCAACACTGGCACTGCTCGCCGCTTTCAAAAGCGCAGCCTGTTCCTGGCCGCCTACCTGTTGTTCGCGCTGTTGCCCATCTACTGGATGGTCAACATGAGCTTCAAGACCAACCAGGAAATCCTGTCCAGCTTCTCGCTGTTCCCCAGCAGCCCGACGCTGGCCAACTACCTGACCATCTTCACCGACCCCAGCTGGTAGTCGGGCTACATCAACAGCCTGATCTACGTGGCGCTGAACACGGTCATCTCGGTGAGCGTGGCGCTGCCGGCGGCTTATGCCTTCAGCCGCTACAGCTTCCTGGGCGACAAGCATGTGTTCTTCTGGTTGCTGACCAATCGCATGACGCCGCCCGCGGTGTTCCTGCTGCCCTTCTTCCAGCTGTACACCACGGTGGGGCTGATGGACACGCACATCGCCGTGGCGCTGGCCCACCTGGTGTTCAACGTGCCGCTGGCGGTGTGGATCCTGGAAGGCTTCATGAGCGGCGTCCCGCGCGAGATCGACGAGACCGCCTACATCGACGGCTACAGCTTCCCGCGGTTCTTCCTCACCATCTTCCTGCCGCTGATCAAGGCCGGCGTGGGCGTGGCGGCCTTCTTCTGCTTCATGTTCAGCTGGGTGGAACTGCTGCTGGCGCGCACGCTGACCAGCGTCAACGCCAAGCCCATCGTGGCCACGATGACCCGCACCGTCAGCGCCAGCGGCATGGACTGGGCCACGCTGGCCGCCGCCGGTGTGCTGACCATCGTGCCGGGCGCCATCGTCATCTGGTTTGTGCGCCATTACATCGCGAAGGGTTTCGCGATGGGGAGAGTTTGACCCCCCCCCGAAGCGCCTGCGGCGCTCCCCCCCAGGGGGGCGCCGCCAGCGGCCCGGCGAAGCCGGTTCCGCGGCGTCTGCTTGATGGTGACCTGTGGGGCGACTGCCCGTTGAAGGAGTAAGCAATGTTCACGTGGATGGTTTGGACGCTGCCTGTGGCGGTGTTTTTCATCTGCATCGCGCTGATGCTGGTAGGCATGACGCTGTGGGAGCTGAAGTCGCCCACCACGCTGCGCCGCGGGTTTCTGCCGCTGGCCACCACGCGCGGTGACCGGCTGTTCATCGGCCTGCTGACGGCCGCTTACATCAACCTGGCCTTCATCGGCCTGGCCGGGCGTTTTGCCGAATGGTTTTCGCTGGCGCAAGAGCCCAGCATCTGGATCAGCTTCGTGCTGTCGATGGGCGTGCTGCTGCTCATCTTGCGCAAGGGCTGAAGCCCAGCGTGGCCCCGCGCCCGAAGGACACACCACGTGAACGCCGCCCTCCACTTCCCCGGGGCTGTTCACACCCAAAGCACAGGGGAGTGACCGACAAAGTGAGGAGACGATCCATGAATCTGCGTACCACCGCCATCGCGGCGGCCGTGTTGCTGGCGGCGGCCGGCTGCGGCAAGAAGGAAGAAGCGCCCGCCGCCGCGGCATCGGCCGCTGCAGCGGCCCCGGCAGCCACGGCCGACGCCGCCAAGAAGTGGATCGACAGCGAGTTCCAGCCCAGCACGCTGAGCAAGGACCAGCAGGCCGCCGAACTGAAGTGGTTCCAGGAAGCCGCTGCCAAGCTGAAGGCCGCGGGCGTGACGGAAATCGCCGTCGTCAGCGAAACCATCACCACGCACGAGTACGAAGCCAAGACCCTGGCCAAGGCCTTCAGCGAGATCACCGGCATCACCGTCAAGCACGACCTGATCCAAGAAGGTGACGTGGTCGAGAAGCTGCAGACCAGCATGCAGTCGGGCAAGAGCATTTACGACGGCTGGATCAGCGACAGCGACCTGATCGGCACGCACTACCGCTACGGCAAGATCCTGAATCTGACCGACTACATGACCGGTGCGGGCAAGGACTACACCAACCCGGGTCTGGACCTGAAGGACTTCATCGGCACCAGCTTCACCACGGCGCCGGACGGCAAGATGTACCAACTGCCTGACCAGCAGTTCGCCAACCTGTACTGGTTCCGCGCCGACCTGTTCGATCGCGCCGACCTGAAGGAAAAGTTCAAGAAGAAGTACGGCTACGACCTGGGCGTGCCGCTGAACTGGAGCGCCTACGAAGACATCGCCGCTTTCTTCACCAACGACGTGAAAGAAATCGACGGCAAGGCCATCTACGGCCACATGGACTACGGCAAGAAAGACCCGTCGCTGGGCTGGCGCTTCACCGACGCCTGGCTGAGCATGGCCGGCACCGCCGACGTGGGCATCCCCAACGGCCAGCCGGTCGATGAGTGGGGCATCCGCGTGGCCGACGACAAGTGCACGCCCGTGGGCGCCAGCGTGGCGCGCGGTGGTGCCACCAACTCGCCGGCCGCCGTTTACGCGCTGACCAAGTACGTGGACTGGATGAAGAAGTACGCGCCCAAGGAAGCCACCGGCATGACCTTCGGCGAAGCCGGCCCCGTGCCGGCCCAAGGCCAGATCGCGCAGCAGATCTTCTGGTACACGGCCTTCACCGCCGACATGGTCAAGCCCGGCCTGCCCGTGGTGAACGCCGACGGCACGCCGAAGTGGCGCATGGCCCCCGGCCCCAACGGCCCGTACTGGAAGCAGGGCATGCAGAACGGCTACCAGGACGTGGGCAGCTGGACCTTCTTCGCCGACCACGACGCGAAGAAGACGGCCGCCGCCTGGCTGTACGCGCAGTTCATCACCAGCAAGACGGTGAGCCTGAAGAAGACCATCGTGGGCCTGACGCCCATCCGCGAGAGCGACATCCAGAGCCAGGCCATGACCGACATGGCGCCCAAGCTGGGTGGTCTGGTGGAGTTCTACCGCAGCCCCGCCCGTGTGGCCTGGACGCCCACCGGCACCAACGTGCCCGACTACCCCAAGCTGGCCCAGCTGTGGTGGAAGAACGTGGCCCAGGCGGTGACGGGTGAGATGACGCCGCAGAAGGCCATGGACACCCTGGCCGACGAGATGGACGACGTGATGGGCCGCCTGGAACGCGCCGGCATGGCCAAGTGCGCGCCCAAGCTGAACCCCAAGGGCGACCCGGCCAAGATGCTGACCGACAAGGCCGCGCCTTGGAAGAAGCTGGCCAACGAGAAGCCCAAGGGCGAGACCATCGCCTACCAGACCCTGCTGGACGCCTGGAAGGCCGGCAAGGTTCGCTGACAAGGCGCGAATGCGCCTGCTGCGCGGGCACATCTCGGGTCTGTGCTGCTCGCCGTACGGGTGTACGGCTGCGCTGCTCAACCCAAGCTGAGCCCGCTCGCGACGGCGCCTTCACACCTTGTACGTCGTGATGCACCGGGCGTGGTGTGAACCGCCCGCTCGGCACCGCTTGTGTGTCCCCGGAATCTGTTCCCCGGGGAGCTTGTTCCTCCGGACCTGACGGAGTTGGCCGTGCGCCGCTGCCCAGCGGCCCACGGCCTTTTTCATGGCCGCTGCAGGGGCCGGGGCTTCAGCCCGTGGCCTGGGCGTTGATCCACTCGTCGACCAGCTTGTCCAGCAGGTCCAGCGGCAGCGCGCCGTTGTCCAGCACGGCGTTGTGGAAGCGGCGGATGTCGAACTTCGCGCCCAGCTTTTTCTGCGCGCGGTCGCGCAGTTCCACGATCTTCAGCTGGCCGATCATGTAGGCCAGCGCCTGGCCCGGCGTGCTGGTGTAGCGGTCCACCTCGCTGGTGACGAAGCCGACGCCCACGCCCGTGCGTTCGACCATGAAGTCAATGGCCTGCTGGCGGCCCCAGCCCAGTTTGTGGATGCCGGTGTCCACCACCAGGCGCGCGGCGCGGAAGGCCTGCCACTGCAGGTGGCCGAAGCGGCTGTAGGGGTCGTCGTACAGGCCCATGGGGCCGCCCAGGGTTTCGGCGTACAGCGCCCAGCCTTCCACATAGGCCGTGTAGCCGAAGCTGCTGCGGCGGAACTCGGGCAACTGGCCCAGTTCGGTGTTGCGCGCGATCTGCAGGTGGTGGCCGGGCGCGGCCTCGTGCGCCACCAGCGTGGCCATGCCCCAGATGGGGCGTGTCTTGAAGCCCAGCGTGTTGGCGTTGAAGTAACCCGGGCGTGTGCCGTCGCGTGCCGGGCCGTCGTAGTACTCGGCGGCGTCGGGGCCGCGGAAAGCCGGCATGGGGCGGATGCCGTAGGGCGCGCGGGGCAGTTCGGCGAAGAACCGCGGCAGCTCGGCGTCAAAACGCTTGGCGATGTCGCGGTAGCCGGCCAGCAGCGCCTCGGGGCTGGTGTGGAAGAACTTGGGGTCGGTGTTCAGGTACTGCACGAAGGCGGCGAAGTCGCCTTGGAAGCCGGTGCTCTTCATCACGGCTTCCATCTCGCCGCGCAGGCGTGTCAGCTCACGCAGGCCGATGGCATGCACCTCTGCGGCGCTGAGGTGGGTGGTGGTCTGCTGGCGCACCACCAGGTCGTACAGGCGTTCGCCGTCGGGGTAGTTCTTCAGCGCGCCGTTGGCCGGGGCCTTGGGCAGGTAGTCGTTGGCGATGAAGTCGCGCAGCCGGCGCAGCGAAGGCAGCACCTGCTGTTCCACCGCTTGGCGGCCGGCGGCCTGCAGGCGGGTGCGGTCGGCCTCGGGGATGCCCGCGCCCAGGCGCTTGAAGGGCGCGTAGTAGGGGCTGGCCTCCAAGGGCATGGCCAGCTGGCTGTCGATCTGCCCCAGCACCCGCTGCAGCACGTCGCGGCTGGACACATAACCCAGGCCCAGGCCTTTGCGCAGCGTGGCCAGTTCCTGGTCCATGCGGCGCGGCACGGCGGCCAGGCGCGTCAGCAGCTGTTCCACCTGGGTGGTGTTGGCCACCGGCACCACCAGCAGCAGGCCGGCCAGGTCGCTCTGCGGGCCGCCCAAAGCACCGATGCGCAGCGTGCGGTAACCGGGGAAGGCCTGCAGCGACTGCTGGCGTTCCAGCATGGCGATGAACATGTCCAGCGACACGCGGTCGGTGGCGTTCAGGTCGGCCCGCGGGATGCGGCGCGCCTGCGCCAGCCAGTCGGCCGTCATCCGGTCGGCCTCGTCCTGCGCGGCCTGCGACACATCGGCCAGGCGGTCGTTGAAACGGTGGTCGCCGCGGTAGGTGGCGAACTCCGGGAAACGCTGGGCCAGCGCTTCCCACTGCGTGTTGAACAGCGCGTGCAGGGCCTGCGTGGCGGCGTTGGCGCTGGCCGCCGCGGGTGGGGTGGCGGCCGAGGTGGTGGGGGCCGTGGCCTGCGCCCACACGGGGCTGGCGCTGCTGGCGGCCAGGCTGGCGAACAAGGCCAGCGCCAGGCGGTGGTGGCGGGGGGCGGGGAGCTTGGAGCGCATGGGTGGAGGAACCGGCGGGTGCAGAAGCGGCGCATTCTGGTGGCCGTGCCCCGCGCCCCCGGGGCCGGTGCGACCAACCGCCGCCCCAGGGGTTTGAATGGCCGGCCGTGCGCGATGGCCCGCGGTGGCGGTCTGCCGCCGCTGCCGCCCACCGCGCCGTGCTTGGGCCGCGGCAGGGCGGCGCGGGCTGCGGTGGTGGCACAGTGTGGCCATGCCCTCATCTGCCCATGCCCAGGCCTTGCAGGCCCACCGCGCCGCGCTGTTCTCCGGCACCTTGTTCGCCCTGGCCGCTGGCCTGATGTGGGGCCTGGTCTTCGTGGCGCCGCTGATGCTGCCCCAGTACCCCGCGGCGCTGCTGTCGGTGGGGCGCTACCTCGCTTTCGGCGTCATCGCCTTGCCGCTGGCCTGGCTGGACTGGGCGCGCATCCGCCAGCTCAGCCGCGCGGACTGGTTGGAGGCCACCAAGCTCTCGCTGGTGGGCAACTTGCTGTACTACCTGCTGCTGGCCGCGGCCATCCAACGTGCTGGCGGGCCCCTGCCCACCATGATCATCGGCACGCTGCCGGTGGTCATCGCCATCAGCTCCAACTTGCGCGACGCGCAGCGCGACGGCCGCCTGCGCTGGCGCACGCTAGCGCCATCGCTGGGGCTGATCGCGCTGGGCATAGGCTGCGTGAACCACAGCGAACTGCAGCAACTCTCACCCGACGCCGACCTGGGCCGTTACGCGCTGGGCGCGCTGCTGGCCGTGGGCGCCGTGCTGTGCTGGACCTGGTACCCGCTGCGCAACGCCGACTGGCTGCGCGCCCACCCCGACCGCAGCCCCAGCACCTGGGCCACGGCCCAGGGCATCGCCACGCTGCCGCTGGCGGCGCTGGGCGCGTTGGTGTTGGCTTTCACCGGGGTGGGTGCCGGCTTCCCGCTGCCCTTCGGCCCTACGCCGGCCCAGTTCATCGGCCTGATGTTCGCCATCGGCCTGCTGGCCAGCTGGCTGGGCACGCTGTGCTGGAACGAGGCCAGCCAGCGCCTGCCCACCACGCTGACCGGGCAGCTCATCGTGTTCGAAACCCTCAGCGCCCTGGCCTACGCCTTTCTGCTGCGCGGCCAGTGGCCGGCGCCGGTGACGGCGCTGGGCATCGTGCTGCTGGTGGCGGGGGTGTTGTGGGCGCTGCGGGCGCGGCCCACCGGGGCGGCGAAGCCTTGAACCGGCTTCGGCGGGCGCAGCGGCAGGCCGCCCGGTAGAGGAAGGTGCTCAGGCCTGCCGGCGGCGCCGCCAAGCCAACCAGCCCAAGCCGGCGGCCAGCAGGGCGCCGCTGGCCGGTTCGGGCACGGGCGCGAACACACCGAAGCCGGCCTGCGTGGCGTCTTCGCCGTTGAACAGCGTGGCCGTGCCCAGCGTGAAGCTGGCCATCACCGGGGTCACCCCGTTGTAGAGCCGGAACGAGGCCTCCACGGTGTTGGTGAACGCCTGGTGCTCGAAGCTCATCACGAGGTTGGTGGCCGTCAGACCGGGGGCCAGGGTGACGCTGTTGATGACGGTGGCCACGCCTGTGCTGAGGTCGATGTCCAGCAGGCGCACCTGGGCCTGGCCGCTGCTGGTGCGCACCACGTCGATGTCCACCACGTCGTTGCTGACGCTGGCGCCGCGGAAGGTGTCGCCCAGGCGCAGGCGGTAGCGATCTTCGCCGTCGGGGGTGGTGAAGGCCCAGTTGGCGTAGACCAGAAAGTCCTGGTTCTGGCGCAGCCCGTTGGTGCTGCCCACCGCCGTGCTGGTTTGCAGGGTCACCTGCACGCTGTTGTTGCAGCCAAAGCTGGTGCAACTGTTGCCGTAGGTGGCGCCGGCAAAGCTCAACAGCCCGCCGCTTTCGGCGCCCGCAGCGAAGCTGGCGCCGCTGTTCAGCGCGTAGCTGGCCAAGGGGCCACTGTCAAAGCTGCTCGACGGCCCGCCCGTGGGGGGCGCCACGCCGTCGTTGAACTCGTCGGCGTAGACACCCGAGGCTGGCCGCACGATGGCGAAGCCGTCGATGGCCGCGGGCGTGGCCATGGCCGGCGCGATGACCAGGGCCGCCACGATGGCCAGGACAGAACGTGTCGTGTGGTGCATGGGTTCTCCAAGGCGGGTAGGTGGCGAGCGCACCGGTTGTGGCTGGCGGCACTGCGTTTGAGCTTAATCCTGGCCGACCAAGGTTCCAAGCCCCAGGAACTGGGGGCCTGGGGCAGAAGGGGCAGGGGGGGGCTCAGCCACCCGCCTTGTTTGGGCTGCGCCATGCGCGCTCAAACGGCAGCCGCCAGGCGTGCGGTGCAATCAGCTGGTGGATGGACTTCGGTCCCCAGCTGCCGGGTTCGTACAGCCGCACCGGCGGTGGCGATTCCAGCAGCGTGGTCGAGACCTGCCACAGCCGTTCGATGCCCTCGGCCGTGCAGAACAGCGTGTGGTCGCCGCGCATGGCGTCCAGGATGAGGCGCTCGTAGGCCTCCAGCACCTCACCGATCAGCCCGGTGTCGTGCATGGCGAACTGCAGGCTCAGCTTGTCCAGCCGCATGCCCGGGCCCGGGCGTTTGCCGTAGAAGCTCAAGGACATCTTGCTGGCATCGGCCAGGTCAAACGTCAGGTGGTCGGGCCCCTGCGCGCCCACGCCGCTGCCCGGCGGGAACATGCTCTTGGGTGGCTCGCGGAAGGCGATGCTGATGATGCGCTGGCCCTCGGCCATGCGTTTGCCGGTGCGCAGGAAGAACGGCACACCGGCCCAGCGCCAGTTGTCGATGTAGCACTTCAGCGCGATGAAGGTTTCGGTCTCGCTCTGCGGGTCCACGCCCGGCTCTTCGCGGTAGCCGCTGTACTGGCCGCGCACCACGTCGGCGGGCTGTATCGGCAGCATGCTGCGGAAGACCTTGTTCTTTTCTTCGCTGATGGGCTGCGGCTCCAGCGAGGTGGGCGGCTCCATGGCCATGAAGCCCAGGATCTGGAACAAGTGGGTGACCACCATGTCGCGGTAGGCGCCGGTCTGTTCGTAGAACGCGCTGCGCTGGCCCAGGCCCAGCGTTTCCGGCACGTCGATCTGCACGTGGTCGATGAAGTTCCGGTTCCAGATGGGCTCGAACAGGCCGTTGGCAAAACGGAAGGCCAGGATGTTCTGCGCCGGTTCTTTGCCCAGGAAGTGGTCGATGCGGAAGATCTGCTCTTCGGCGAACACCCCGTGCAACGCGCGGTTCAGCTTCACCGCGCTGGCCAGGTCGGTGCCGAAGGGCTTTTCCATCACGATGCGCGCGTTGGCCACCAGGCCGGCTTCGCCCAGCAGGCGCACGGCCGACAGCGCGGCGTTGGGTGGCACGCTGAGGTAGTGCAGGCGCCGGCTTTCTTCGCCGATGCTGGCCTCGGCGCGCGCCACCGCCGCGGCCAGGGCCGCGGGGCCGGCCGACAGCGGCACGTAGTCCAGGCGTTCGGAAAACGCGGCCCAGTCGTCGTCGGTGACCGGGCGGTTGAAGAACTGCGCCAGCGCCTGACGCGTCAGCGTGCGAAAGGCCGCGGCGTCCAGGTCGTCCAGCGATACACCGATGACGCGGTAGTCCGGGATGAACCCGGCCGTGCACAGGTGGTAAAGCCCCGGCAGCAGCTTGCGCTTGGCCAGGTCGCCGGTGGCGCCGAACAGCACCACCACCTGTGGATAACGCGGCCCGACACCGGGCGGAACTTTGGCCATGTTCGTGTTGCTCCTGCGGTCAGCCACCACGGGTGGCGGGCAAGCAACTATCGCACCATGGGGCTGGCGTTGTCAGTGCCACCTGTTCATGCGGTTGGCGTAGCGCCATTGCCTAGAGACGACGGGTTTGGGATGCCGGTCGGTGGACTGCTGCCATAGAGTCTGCCGCCCATACAGGGAGCCAATCCATGCGGGATGAGACCGGCATCAGATCCACCGAATCAACGTCGTCGAGCCATGTGCCTAACGTCTCGACGGTCCGAGCAGCCATCAACTTGGCCCTCTCGTCCAGCGGGGTCAATCCGATCGCAGTTGGCAATCAGGTGTTCATCGCCAAGAAAAAGCGCGCGATCTTGTACAAGAACGGGTACACCGTCCCAGGGAAGGCGGCGGCGCTCTTGCATGCTGAAGCTGTGAGTGGCATTGCTCACTCGCAGAAGCTTGCCCGCAACATGACCAAAGCACTTCCGCGCGCCACTCGAGCTGCGGATACCGATGCCCACCATGTTGTTGCAGCGGAGGCGTCTGCCGCACGTCCGTCTCGTGTTCTGATCTTCGCACTCGGCATTGGCATCAACGATGCGGACAACGGCGTTATCCTGCCTCGCCACAAGATGGCGATCATCCCGGCCATGCCGAATGCCTCGCCGCACCAGCACATCCATACATTTCTGTATCACACGAACGTGATCACCGAGTTGTATGCCGCGGACGATACGAACGATGAACAAGAAGTCCGTGGGATTCTGAGATCGATTGGCCGCCGGCTCCTGAACGGACAATTTGGCTATTGAGGGTGACGATGCAAGTCTGGAAATGGAACGGGGCGAGCAACGACTTCACGACGCTGCTGCCGGTGCGGGATGAAGATTTGCTTTCCGGTGTATTCAGCGCAGATGGCACGCTCAAGTCTTGGGCAAAGCCGCCTGAGGTCAGGCCGGGCATTGAAAAGCATGCAAAGGATCAACGCCCCCTGGGAGACCTGAGTTTTGTGATGGGCGGAAGTGTGGTGCTGAACGCCAAAGCCTATGCTGCGCTTGGTGAATTTCTGGGGGCGTTTGGTCAGTTCCTGCAGATGGACCTGCTGGACGGGACGCGTATGGCTGGGGGCAAGCAGCCGCTGTACTTCTACAACGTGACCAACGTCATCACGTGCATCGACTTTGCCCGTTCGCACACAGAAGGGAAGAAAGTGATCGAACCCTTCTTCGTGCCCGGGTCAGTACCGGCCGGCGCGCAGGTTTTCAAAGATCCCTTGCGCAAGAAGGCCGACATCTACCTGAACGAGCCGGCACATGTTCAATTGACTGCATTGATTGAAGGTGCGGGCTTGTTGGGCTCCACCATGTCGTTGGTGAGTCGATAGTCGTTATGCAGGCGCGCTGTGCTGTTCTGCATGCCATACCCACGCGTCTGAGCAGCCGTGGCTGACGGTGGGTGGTCGGGCTGGGCCTGGTTTGACTGGGCACAGGAACATCGCCCACTGGAGGCCTCACCTTGGACCACTTGGCCCACCGCGTGCGACCGGTTCAAACCGCGCGGTTAGGCGTGGACGCTTGTCGTCGTGTGCCGCTTTGGGGAGCGTGCCCCAGTCGCCATGCGCGGGTGTCATCGCGTGGCCCGCTGCCAAACGGCCTCGAATTCGTCTGCAGAAATGACTCGCTCCTCGAACTCAACCTGTCGGTTGATCTCCTGGGGGCTGGGCAGGGCGATGCTGGCCAGCCTTGTCAGGTGGTTCGAAGTTTCCAACGCTGACGCGAAGCCCATCCACCCGTCAGGGAAGACCTCCACCTTGCGCGTTTCCCAGCGGTTTTCATCCAACTCGCTGTAGAACTCCACCGGACTGCCCGCGGGCGCGCTCTTCCACTTTGCATACAGGTAGCGGGGCATGCCAGTCCTCCGCGTGAGCTTTTTCGCCTCACCCCGCCGCCAAGGCCTCGTCCAACACCTCCACCCAGTGTTTCACCGGCGTGGCCGTGCCACTTTGCAGGTGCTGTATGCAGCCGATGTTGGCGCTGATGATGGTGGGGGCTTGCACAGCGCCGAGGTGGCCCAGTTTGCGGTCGCGCAGCTGGTGCGACAGCTCGGGTTGCAGCACGCTGTAGGTGCCGGCCGAGCCGCAGCACAAATGGCTTTCGCTGGCGGCCAGTTGCACGTCGAAGCCCAGCGCGCCCAGGTGTTGTTCCACACCGCCTCGCAGCTGCTGGCCGTGCTGCAGCGTGCAGGGCGGGTGGTAGGCCAGGCGGCCGAGCGGGTGCGCTGGGCCGTCGGCCACGGCGGGGGTTTCACCGCGCTTGGCGACGCCGCGCGCAGGCGTCTTTTGCAGGCGCGGCTTCAGCGCCGGCACCAGGTCGGGCAGCAGCTCGCTCAGGTCGCGCGTCAGGGCGCTGATGCGCTGGGCTTTGTCGGCGTAGTGCGGGTCGTGGGCCAGGGCGTGGCCGTAGTCTTTCACCGTGGCGCCGCAGCCGCTGGCGTTCATCACGATGGCTTCCACCTGGACTTGCGAGGTGAGGCCTTCCACCAGGGGCCACCAGGCGTCGATGTTGCGGCGCATGTCGGCCAGGCCACCTTCGGCGTCGTTCAAATGGCTGCGGATGGCCCCGCAGCAGCCGGCGCCGTCGGCCACCAGGGTCTGGATGCCGGCGGCGTCCAGCACACGCGCGGTGGCGCTGTTGATGTTGGGCATCATGGCCGGCTGCACGCAGCCCAGCAGCATCAGCACCTTGCGCGGGTGCTCACGCTGCGGCCACAGCTGGGCGCGCGGGTGGGCCGCCGCGGGCACCTTGTCTTTCAGGCTGGCCGGCAGCAGCGGGCGCACCAGTTGCCCCAGCTTCATCGCGGGCTTGAACAGCGGCGAGGTCAGGCCTTCTTTCAGCAGCCAGCGCACGGCCTGTTCGCCCCTGGGGCGTTCCACGCGCGCGTCCACCAACTGGCGGCCAATCTCGACCAAGTGCCCGTACTGCACGCCACTGGGGCAGGTGCTTTCGCAGTTGCGGCAGGTCAGGCAGCGGTCCAGGTGCAGCTGCGTGGCGCGGGTGGGCGGCTGGCCTTCCAGCACCTGCTTCATCAGGTAGATGCGGCCGCGGGGGCCGTCGAGTTCGTCGCCCAGCAGCTGGTAGGTGGGGCAGGTGGCGGTGCAGAAGCCACAGTGCACACACTTGCGCAGGATGGCCTCGGCGGCTTCGCCTTCGCGTGTGCCTTTGAATTCGGCGGCCAGTGTGGTCTGCATTCAGTTCAACCTGTACGTGAGCACCCAGTAATGCGGGTGCTGGATCCATTCGGGCTGGGCCGCGCGCGGCCCCAGCACGGCGAACGCCTGTTCAGGCGTGGGGAAGTTTTTCAGCACCTCGTGCGTGCTGCCGTCGTCCAGCGTGCGTGTTTGGTAGCCGTTGCCGAATGCGTCGAAGCGCGTGACGGGCGTGCTGTCGCCTTCCACGTAGTGGTTGTCCAGCACCACCACACGCGCGCCGGGGCGCAGGCGGGCGTGCAGGCTGTCCACCCAGGCGGCCAGGCGTTGCAGCGGCACGTGGCTCCACCAGCAGCCGGCGAAAGCGCCGTCGAAGCTTTCGTCGCCCAGTTCGGCCCAGCTGTAGGCGTCGGCCACGCGCAGTTCCACGCTGGCCGGCAAAGGCTTGCAACGCGCCACCGCCAGGGTGTCGGGGTTGGCGTCGGTGGCCAGCCAGCGGCTGGCGTCGCGCGCGCCGTGGGGCGTCCACCAGCCGGTGCCGGCGGCCACTTCCAGCACGCTGCGGCCGCTGAACTGCGTGGGCAACCAGGCTTCCAGCTGCCGCAGTTCGGCCTGGCGGTGGGGCTTGTGGTAGACCCGTTCGTAGTAGGCCGCACGCTGTTGGTAGTAGGCCAGCATGCGGGCGTTGTCCTGCTGGGCGGCTTCGGTGCCGGCTTTGGTGGGGTGCATGCGGGGCGCTTCCAAAACAGGCCTCACAGGCCGGGGTAGAGGCGGCCCGGGTTGAACACGCCATGCGGGTCGAAGGCGGCCTTCAGGTCGCGGTGGATGCGTGCCAGCGCCGGCGACAGCGGCGCAAACACGCCGTGGCGTTCGCCCGCAGCGCGGAACAAGGTGGCGTGGCCGCCCAGGGCCGTGGCGGCTTCACGCACCGCGGCCGCCGGCGTGCTGGTGCACCACCAGCGCTGGCCGCCGCCCCATTCCACCAGCTGCTCGCCCGTGAGGTGCAAGGCCGGTGCCGTGGTGGGCAGGCTCAAGCGCCACAGCGCCGCACCCTGGGCCACGGCCTTGGCGGCGCCCAGGAAGAACTCGTCGCTGTGGTCGCGCAGGCCTTGCCAGAAGCTGCTGGCCAAGGGTTCGGCGATGGTCTCGCCGCCCAGCTTCTGCACGGCCGCTTCCACGGCCGCCTGCGCACCGGCCAGGCGCAGCACCAGGGTGCCTTCCCACCAGGCGCTGGCGTTCAGCGGCAGGGGCTGGCCAGCCCATTCGTTCAGGCGGCGCAGGGCGGTGTCTTCGTCCAACTCAAAACGCAGCGTGCGTGTGGCCGTGGGGCGTGGCAGCACTTTCAGGCTGACCTCGCACAGCGCGCCCAGCACACCCAGGCTGCCCGCCAGCACGCGGCTGACGTCGTAACCCGCCACGTTCTTCATCACCTGGCCGCCGAAGCTCAGCACCTCGCCGCGGCCGTTCAGCAGCGTGGCGCCTAGCACGTAGTCGCGCACGCCGCCCACGGCCGCACGCGCCGGGCCCGCCAAGCCCGCGGCCACCATGCCGCCCACGGTGCCACCGCTGGCGAAACGCGGCGGCTCAAAAGGCAGGCACTGGCCTTGGGCGGCCAGCGTGGCTTCCAGCTCGGCCAGCGGGGTGCCGGCGCGCACCGTCACCACCAGTTCAGAAGGCTCGTAACTGCTGATGCCCGACAGGCCGCGCAGGTCCAGCGTGTCGTCGGCCTCGGGCGTGCTTTCGCCGTAGAAGGCCTTGGTGTCGCCGCCGCGGATGCGCAGCGTCTGCCGGCGGGCCACGGCGGCCTGCACCTGGTCCACCAGGTGTTGCAGGGCAGGTTCTTGGTGCGAAGAAAGGACAGGGGCGTGCGCCTGGGCCATTCAGAAACGCTCCAGTTCAGGGAAGGGCAGCAGGCCCTTCTTGACGTGCATCTTGCCGTACTCGGCACAGCGGTTCAGCGTGGGGATCACCTTGCCCGGGTTCAGCGTGCCGGCGGGGTCGAAGGCCGTCTTCAGCGCCATCATCTGCGTGCGTTCTTCGGGGCTGAACTGCACACACATGCTGGCCAGTTTCTCCACGCCCACGCCGTGTTCGCCGGTGACCGTGCCGCCCAGGGCCACGCTGGTTTCCAGGATGTCGGCGCCGAACAGTTCGCAGCGGTGCAGCTGGTCGGGGTCGTTGGCGTCGAACAGGATCAGCGGGTGCAGGTTGCCGTCACCCGCGTGGAAGACGTTGCAGCACTTCAGGCCGTACTTTTCTTCCATCTGCTGGATGGCCAGCAGGATGTCGGCCAGCCGCTTGCGCGGGATGGTGCTGTCCATGCACATGTAGTCGGGGCTGATGCGCCCGCTGGCCGGGAAGGCGTTCTTGCGGCCGCTCCAGAACTTCAGGCGCTGGGCCTCGTCGCGGCTGACCTCCAGGCGCGTGGCGCCGCAGCCGGTCAGCACGTCCAGCATGCGCTGCACCTCTTCGGCCACTTCCTCGGGCGTGCCGTCGCTTTCGCACAGCAGGATGGCTTCGGCGTTCAGGTCGTAACCCGCGTGCACGAAGTCTTCAACGGCTGCCGTCATCGGCTTGTCCATCATCTCCAGCCCGGCCGGGATGATGCCGGCGGCGATGATGGCGGCCACCGCGTCGCCGGCTTTGCGCACGTCGTCGAAGCTGGCCATGATGCAGCGCGCCA
>JBKCUM010000086.1:0-2697 GCA_046318395.1 Rubrivivax sp. | reverse complement strand
TCGGTGCCGGTCTTCCAGCCGATGCCCTTGCCACCATTGCCCAGCTTGTCCATCAAGGGGCCGAGGGCGGTGAAGCGCTTGAACACGTTCGGGTAGTCGCGCTCGACGACCATGATCTGCGGCGCGGTCTTGCCCGGGATCAGCTCGCACTGGCCCTTCTTCCATTCCTTCACCTCGAAGGGCTGGGCCAGTTCACCGGCGGTGTCGTGCATGATGGGCGTCAGCACCACCTCCTTCTCGACCCCGAGGTGGCCGACGCAGACCTCGCTGAAGGTCTTGGCGAAGCCCTTGTAGATCTCCCAGTCGCTGCGGCTTTGCCACACCGGGTCCACGGCCGCGCTCAGCGGGTGGATGAACGGGTGCATGTCACTGGTGTTGAGGTCGTTCTTCTCGTACCAGCTGGCCGTGGGCAGCACGATGTCGGAATACAGGCAGGTGGTGCTCATGCGGAAGTCCAGCGTCACCACCAGGTCGAGCTTGCCGACCGGCCCGTGCTCGTGCCACTTCACTTCCGTCGGCTTCGCGTCGTCCTGGCCCAGGTCCTTGCCCTGGATGCCGTTCTCGGTGCCCAGCAGGTGCTTGCAGAAGTACTCATGGCCCTTGCCGGACGAGCCCAGCAGGTTGCTGCGCCAGACGAACAGCACCCGCGGCCAGTTCTGCGGTGCGTCCGGGTCTTCGCAGCTCATCTGCAGCGTGCCGTCCTTCAGGGCCTTGACGACGTAGTCTTTGGCGTCCATGCCGGCAGCGCTGGCGTCCGTCACCCCCTGCCGCGGGTTGGGGTGGCGGTGCGGCGCGCGGGGCAGCCAGCCCCCGCGGGCGGCGCGCACGGGGTAGTCGATCATGCTGCCGGCATACATCGCCGTGTCGGCCAGCGGTGACACGATCTCGTCCATGCCCAGCTTCTCATAGCGCCACTGATCGGTGTGGGCGTAGAAGAAGCTGGTGCTGTTCATCTGGCGCGGCGGGCGGATCCAGTCCAGCGCGAAGGCCAACGCCGTCCAGCCGGTTTGCGGGCGCAGCTTCTCCTGGCCCACGTAGTGCGCCCAGCCGCCACCGCTCTGGCCGATGCAGCCGCACATCATCAGCAGGTTGATCACGCCGCGGTAGTTCATGTCGGCGTGGTACCAGTGGTTCATCGCCGCGCCGATGATCACCATGCTCTTGCCATGCGTCTTGTGCGCGTTCTCCGCGAACTGGCGGGCCACGGTGATGATCTGGTCACGCGGCGTGCCGGTGATGCTCTCGGCCCAGGCGGGCGTATAGGCGGCATCGTCGTCGTACGACTTTGCACCCGAGCCCAGCCCACGGTCGATACCGTACTGCGCCACCTGCAGGTCGAACACGGTGGCCACCAACGCTTCGCGGGGGTCGCCCTCCTTGCCCAGGCGCAAACGCACCGCCGGAACCTTGACGAAGTTGACTTCGCCGTTCTGGGTGTTGGACTTGAAGTGCGGCGTGCTCACGCCGCCGAAGTACGGCAGGCCGATGTCCACCACCTCATGGGCCTGCGGGTTTGCGGAATCCGCGTCCTCGATGACGGAGAGCTTCAGCTTCACCTCGGTGCCGTGGCGCGCTTCCTTGTTCTCGAGATTCCACTTGCCCTGGTCGACGCCGCCTTCCGGAGTCCAACGGAAGCCGATGCTGCCGTTGGGCAGCACCGCGCGGCCGCTCGTGTCGAAGGCCACCGTCTTCCTCTCGGGGTTGTTCTCCTGGCCCAGCTTGCCGTTGAAGTCCGACGCGCGCAGGTAGCGGTCGGGCACCAGCGTCTTGCTGCCGTCAGGGAGCGTGTGCTCCTTGAGCATCACCAGCAACGGCAGGTCGGTGTAGCGGCGCGCGTAGTCGTCGAAGTACGGGCTGCGCTGCTTGAAATAGAACTCGTTGAGCGCGACGTGGCCCATCGCCATGGCCAGCGCTGCATCGGTGCCCTGCTTGGGGTGCAGCCAGATGTCGGCCAGCTTGGCCACCTCGCTGTAGTCGGGCGTGATGGCCACCGTCTTCGCGCCCTTGTAGCGCACCTCGGTGAAGAAGTGGGCGTCGGGCGTGCGGGTCTGCGGCACGTTGCTGCCCCAGGCCATGATGTAGGTGCTGTTGTACCAATCGGCGCTTTCGGGCACGTCGGTCTGCTCACCCCACACCTGCGGGCTGGCCGGCGGCAGGTCGCAGTACCAGTCGTAGAAGCTCATGCAGACGCCGCCGATCAGGCTGAGGTAGCGGCTGCCGGCGGCGTAGCTGACCATGCTCATCGCCGGGATCGGGCTGAAGCCGATCACGCGGTCCGGGCCGTGCTTCTTGATCGTGTAGACGTTGGACGCCGCGATGATCTGGTTGACTTCGTCCCAGCTGCTGCGCACGAAGCCGCCCATACCTCGCACCTTCTGGTAGTCGCGGCGGGCAGCGTCGTCCTCGACGATCGTGGCCCAGGCATCGACGGGCGTCTTCGCCGTCTTCATCGCCGCGCGCCAGCGTTCCAGCAGGCGGCCCCGCACCATCGGGTACTTCACGCGGTTGGCGCTGTACAGGTACCAGCTGTAGCTGGCGCCGCGGGCGCAGCCGCGTGGCTCGTGGTTGGGCATGTCCCAGCGCGTGCGCGGGTAATCGGTCTGCTGCGTCTCCCAGGTGACGATGCCGCCCTTGACGTAGATCTTCCAGCTGCAGCTGCCGGTGCAGTTCACGCCGTGTGTGCTGCGCACGATCTTG
>JBKCUM010000085.1:0-12324 GCA_046318395.1 Rubrivivax sp. | reverse complement strand
CTGCCGGTGGCCGAGTACACCGCGCTGCAGATGAAGAAGGCCGTGGTCGGCCACGGGCTGGCCAACAAGGCGCAGATCCAGGAAATGGTGAAGCGCCTGCTGAAGCTGCCCGCCCTGCCCGGCAAAGACGCCGCCGACGCGCTGGGCCTGGCCATCAGCCACGCCCACGCCGGTGCCAGCCACGCCGCCCTGGCCGGCGCCGCCACCCTGCTCCGCCGCAACACCGGACGCTACAAGGGCGGCCGTTCGCTGTAAGGTTCGGGGCTGGCGGCCCGAACCCCGTTGCGTGTGCCGGCCGCCGCTGCCGCGCTGGCACAGGCACCGCCGCGCCGGGCAGCGCCGTTCCAACCCCGGGCCCAGGACACCCCATGAGCGACCCCATCACGACCCAATGGCTGGAGCTGGCCCCTGGCTTCGCCGGCCACCTGACCTTGCCGCCCGCCGGCCGCGGCCCGGGCCTGGTGCTGTTCCAGGAAATCTTCGGCGTCAACGCGCACATCCAGGCCGTGGCGCGCCAGTACGCCCTGGCCGGTTTTGTGGTGTTGGCGCCCTACCTGTTCTGGCGCCAGGCGCCGCGCGTGGCGCTCGGCTACGAAGGCACCGACCGCCAACAGGCCTTGGCGCTGATGCAGACCTACGCCGCCCAGGACGCGCTGTTTGACGTGGCCACCAGCGTGGCCGCCCTGCGCGCGCGCCCGGAGACCACCGGCGCCGTGGGTGCGCTGGGCTATTGCATGGGTGGCCGCATGGCCTACCTGGCCGCCGCCACCACCGACGTGAACGCGGCCGTGCCCTTCTACGGCGGTGGCATCCACACGCAGCTGGACCGCGCCCGCGACATCACCTGCCCGACGCAGTTCCACTACGCCGAACACGACGACCACATCCCGCTGTCGGCCGTGGACCAGGTGCGCAGCGCCCTGGCCGGCCAACCCGCGGAACTGCACCTCTACCCCGGCGCGCACCACGGCTTCAACTGCTGGACGCGGGCCAGCTACCACGCCGAAAGCGCCGCGCTGTCGCACGGCCGCGCGCTGGCCTTTTTGGCACAGCACCTGTTCTGACCGGCCGGGTCAGCCGGCCTTCAGCGCCGCCACCGCACGCTGCAAGACCGCGTCGCGCCCGGCCACCACATCGGCCAGGGTGGCGGCCACGGCCACGTCAGGCGCCAGGCCGGCGTCGGGCGTGCCGGGCGGGGCAAAACTGCCGACCAGCGGCAGGTCCACCTCCAGGCCACTGGCCGGCAGGCGCAGGAAGAAGAACGAACCGCCGTTGATGCCGCGCTGGTTGCCGCCCGTGGGGCTGCCCACCAGCAGGCCGCGCCCGGCACGCCTGAACAACTGCAGAAAGCGGAACGTGGCCGAGTGGTTGGCACCGTCCACCAACACCGCCACGGGGCCGCTGAAGGCCGTGCCCCGCGGCGCGATGGCAGGGCTGCCGGCGTCGGCGAAAGCGTAGAAACCGTCGGCCACGGGCTGCACCCGGTCGCCCCAGTCCCGGAAGCTGTTGTCCCAGGTGTCCAGGTGCGGGTTCAGCGCCGCCGGCACCTGGCGGTAGCGTGTGCGGCGCTCGTACAAACGGGTGTCCAACGGGCGACGCACCAGGCGGGCCAGCAGTTCGTCGCCACAGTCCAGCCCGCCCTCGTTGCCACGCAGGTCGACCACCAGGCGCGGCGTGCCGGCCGTTTGCAGACGCTGGAACACGGTCTCGATGTAGGCCCGCCAGTCCCAGCGCGTGCGGTACATGGCCCAGCCGGGCATGGTCAGCACGGCGCTGCCGTCGTCCAGCCAGCGCAAAGGCCAGGGCGGTGTGGCGTCGCTGGGCTCGGCCGTGGGGCCGCGGCGCATTCGCAGGCGCTGGGCCTGGGTCAGGCCCGGCAGGCTGGCACGCCGCGGCGTGCCGTCGGGGGCTTGCAGTTGCACCTCAAAGACCGCGCTGTGACCGTACACCAGCGGGTGCAGCACGTCCCAGGTTTCGAACTCGTCGTGACCGCCCGGGGCCAGCAGCGCCAGCTGGGCGAAGCGGTTGTGGCCGTCGGCCCGCACCAGGGGCAGCAGGGCCTCGCGCACCGTGGCCATGGGCTCGCCGTTCAGCGCCATCAGGCGGTCGCCGGGCCGCACCAGGGCGCCCACGCTGGGGTGGGCGGCGGTGACGACGGCGCCATCGTCCAACCAGTCGAAGTGCAGCGGCAGCCGCGGCGGGGCCAGGCACAGCGCTTCGCGCACGGCACCACGCTGGTTGTAGAAATTGGTGTAGGTGTGGCCGCAGCGCAGTGTGCCCAACAGGCGGCTCAGCGACAGCGCACGCAGGCGCTGACCTTCGGCCATTGACCTGGCCTGCGCACTGGCGGCCCAGGCCTGGCCCAACGCGGTGACACCGGTCTGGAAGTCGGCCTCGCTGAGGTAACGCTGCAGACCGGGGTGCAAAGCGCGCAAGGCCTGGGCCAACAGGTCCACGTCGGCCTGCAAGGCCGACCCATCGGGGCCCCGGCCAGTGCCAACAGGCTCTGTGGCGGCCCGCAAGGCGGTCCACGGCGCGCACAGGCCCGCCGCTGCGGCGGCCCCCACGCGGTGGAGAACATGTCGGCGATGGGCCATGCGGGCACTCCGGTTGGTCTAGGACGCATTGGAACCCGCCGAAGGGCCGCTGCGGGCTGGCCCAGCCCCACGGCGTGAAATCGCCGCGGGGCCTTCGCCAGCCGTGCAGGGCCTTCTGGCCCTGCACGTGCGGGCTCAGAACAGCAAACGCTGGGCGTGCCAGCGCAGGTGGTCTTCCACGAAGCTGGCGATGAAGTAGTAGCCGTGGTCGTAGCCGGCGTGGCGGCGCAGCGTCAGCGGCTGGCCCGCCTGGGCACAGGCGGCTTCAAAGGCTTCGGGCTTCAGCTGCTCGGCCAGGAACTTGTCGGCCAGGCCCTGGTCGACCAGGATGCCCTCGGGGTAAGGCACACGGGTCTGCGCGGCCATCAACGCGCTGGCGTCGTGCGCCGCCCAGGCCGCGCGGTCGAGGCCCAGGTAGCGGCTGAAGGCCTTGTCGCCCCAGGGGCAGGTGCTGGGCGCTGCGATCGGCGCAAAGGCCGACAGCGAGCGGAACACGCCCGGGTGGCGCAGCGCCAGCGTCAACGCACCATGGCCGCCCATGGAATGGCCGCTCAGGCCCAGCCGCGTGGTGTCGGCGCCGAAGTGCGCGGCCAGCATCGCCGGCAGTTCCCGCACCACATAACTTTCCATGCGGAAGCGCGCGGCCCAGGGTTGGGCCGTGGCGTCCAGGTAGAAACCGGCGCCGGTGCCGAAGTCCCAGGCATCGGCCTCACCGGCCGTGCCGAAACGGTCCTCGGGCCCGGCCAGGCCGGTGCGGCGCGGGCTGGTGTCGGGCGCCACCAGCATCAGCCCCAGTTCGGCCGCCACACGCTGCGCGCCGGCCTTGATGGGGAAGGTTTCTTCGGTGCAGGTCAGGCCGGCCAGGTAGACCAGGGTGGCCTTCACCACCGGCGGCTTGAACACCGCGAACTGCATGGGCAGGTCGATGGTGGCGCTGGCATGCCGGTAGAAGCCCTGCACCCCGCCGAAGCAGGCGTGCTGGCTCAGCGTTTCCAAGCCATCCACGGGCGCACTCGTTTGGGAAGTCATGCTCTTAAAGCCTGCAGCCGATCAGAACATCACGACGGAACGGATGCTCTCACCGCGTTTCATCAGCTCGAAGCCTTCGTTGATGTCTTCCAGCGCCAGCTTGTGCGTGATGAGTTCGTCGATCTTGATCTTGCCGTCCATGTACCAGTCGACGATCTTGGGCACGTCGGTGCGGCCGCGGGCGCCGCCGAAAGCGCTGCCCATCCACACACGGCCGGTCACCAGCTGGAAGGGGCGGGTGCTGATTTCTTTGCCGCTCTCGGCCACGCCGATGATCACGCTCTTGCCCCAGCCGCGGTGCGTGCACTCCAGCGCCTGGCGCATGGTGGTGGTGTTGCCGATGCACTCGAAGCTGTAGTCGGCGCCGCCACCCGTGAGCTGCACCAGGGTGTCGACCAGGTTCTCGTGTTCCTTGGGGTTCACGAAGTGCGTCATGCCAAAAGCGCGGGCCATCTTCTCGCGCGCGGGGTTGATGTCCACGCCGATGATCTTGTCGGCGCCCACCATCTTGGCGCCCTGGATGACGTTCAGCCCGATGCCGCCCAGGCCGAACACCACCACGTTGGCGCCGGCTTCCACCTCGGCCGTGAACAGCACCGCGCCCACGCCGGTGGTGACACCGCAGCCGATGTAGCAGACCTTGTCGAAAGGCGCGTCGGGGCGGATCTTGGCCAGCGCGATCTCCGGCAACACGATGTGGTTGCTGAAGGTGCTGGTGCCCATGTAGTGGAAGACCTTCTCTCCGCCGATGCTGAAGCGGCTGGTGCTGTCGGGCATCAGGCCCTTGCCCTGCGTGGCGCGGATGGCCGTGCACAGGTTGGTCTTGCGGCTCAGGCAGCTCTTGCACTGGCGGCATTCCGGCGTGTACAGCGGGATGACGTGGTCACCCGGGCGCAGCGAGGTGACGCCCGCGCCCACGTCCACCACCACACCGGCGCCTTCGTGGCCCAGGATGGCGGGGAACACGCCTTCGCTGTCGGCGCCCGACAGCGTGTACCAGTCGGTGTGGCAGATGCCGGTGGCCTTCATTTCCACCAGCACCTCGCCGGCCTTGGGGCCTTCCAGGTCGACGGTTTCGATGGTCAGGGGGGAACTGGCTTTCCAGGCGACGGCGGCGCGGGTTTGCATGTTGCGGGGCTCCAGGGTGGGGGCACAGTTCAAAGGTTGGCGCGCACCATAACCCAAGCGCGGCGCGGCCGCAGCGGTCCGCACGGCTGTGCCAGCCTGCAACAGCACCAGGCCGGCGCCAGGGCCCCGGCCCACCAACCCATCAGCGCATCAGCGCATGAGCCCCTCCGCCGCGCGGCTTCAGCGCGCCAGCACCAGGCGGGGTTCGGCGCCTGCGCCACCGTCGGCGCGGGCCAGTTGCATCAGCGTCAGCGGGCCGGGCACGCCGTCGGGCGTCAGGCCGTGTTGCAGTTGGAAAGCAGCCACGGCGGCCCGCAGGGCGTCATCGCCCGCGCCGGGCGCAGGGGCCAGCGGCAGGCGCTGCTGCACCCAGGCCCGCAGCTCGGGGTTGGCCAGCGGGTTGTCGCCTTCGCGGTAGGCCGGCGGGCTGCGCCACAGTGTGCCGTAGTCGCCGCGCCAGAAGCGGGCCAACTGCGCCAACGGCAGGGTCTGCGCACCACCGGGCAGCTGCAGGGTGGCCGTGTCGGGCCCCAACTGCAGCAGCAGCACCGGGCTGACACGGCCCTGGGCGTCCACCCGGCGCAGCCAGGCCGGGCGGTCGAACTGGCGCAGCTGGGCCAAACTGCTGCGCCCACGCACGCAGCGCAGTTGGGCGGTGGCCGCGGCGCTGCAAGCGTCGCCCGGGCCCAGGTTGGCGCCCCACAAGGCGGCCAGCGCGCGCCAGGCGGCGGCTTCGTCCTGGCCGGGGTTGAAGGCCCGCGCCCAGGCCTCGTCAGGGTCGGCCGCCGGGCCGGCGGCGGCAGGCGCCGCGGTGGCGCCCGGCGCGGCGGCCGTGGGCGCCGCTGAGGTGGTGGGCGCGGTGGACCTGGGCGCCACCGAGGCCCCAGGCTCGGCGGGCGCGGGCGCGCCGGGGCCACCTTGGCCCGTCCACCACACACCGGCCACCAGCACCGCGCCCGCGGCCAGCGCCCAAGGCAGCCAGGGCTTGCGCTGGGCCAGGTCGGCCAGGCTGGGCGCCCGTTCGGCCTGCCAGGCCGGCGTGCCGGCCTCGGGCGGTGCGGGCGGCACGCCGGGCAAGGCCAGTGGCTGCGGGGCCGGTGGCTCGGCGCTGCCGTACACCTCGATGGCGGCCTGTTCGATCAACTGCCGGTCCACGCGCCGCAGACCGGCTTCGGCCGCGGCGGCCAAGGCACGGTCGCACACGGTGTTGATGCGGCGCGGCACACCCCGGCACAGGCGGTGCACCAGACCCAGTGACTCGCCATCAAAAGGCAGCTCGCCCTGCAGCCCGGCCACGGCGAGGCGGTGGGCGATGTAGCCCGCGGTTTCGCTCTCGCTCAGCGCCGGCAGGTGGTAGCGCGCCACCACGCGCTGCACCAGCGGCTCCAGTTCAGGTCGCTGCAGTATTTGCCGCAGCTCGGGTTGGCCGATCAGCAGCACCTGCAGCTTCTTGCCGCTGCTGTCCAGGTTGGTCAGCAGCCGCAGTTGCTCCAGCACGTCCAGGCTGAGCGCCTGGGCTTCGTCGATGGCGATCAAGGTGCGGCGGCCTTGGGCATGGGCCAGCAGCAGGTGGCCGTGCAGCGCGTCGATCAGGTCCACCGGCGTGCCCGGCGGTGGCAGGGCCACCTGCAGGTCTTCGCACACGCGGCGCAACAGCGCGTCCACGTCCAGCTTGGGGTTGACGACGCTGGCCACGTCGAAGTTCGACGGCAGCTCTTCCAGGAAGCGCCGCCACACGGTCGTCTTGCCCGCGCCGATCTCGCCGGTCAGCAGCACGAAGCTGGCACCGCGTGTCAGACCCAGGTTCAGCAGGGCCAGCGCTTCGCGGTGCTTGTCGCTGAGGTACAGGAAGGCGGGGTCCGGCGCGATGGAAAAGGGCTCGCGCTGCAGCCCGAAGAACGATTCGACCATGGCGGCGGAGCATACCGGCGTGGCCGGTCGCCCGGCACGGCCCGGCGGCCCGTCAAAGCATCTTCGCCAGACGCTCCAGGATCAACACCGCGAAGAAGCCCATCGCCGCCAGCACCGTCCACTTCACGATGACGATGCCACGCCGGCGCCACACCGGCTGGCGCGTGCCGATGTACATCGCAAAACACAGCAGGCCCGCCACCAACAGCAGACCGAACACCAAGCGGAAAGCGAGCATGCGGTATGCCTTGGTTACCAGGCCGGGGCCAGTTCGGCGAAGCCCTGCGGGGCGTCGGCCTCGCGCTGGAACGTCACCACCTCGTAGGCGCTTTCGTCGGCCAGCAGCTTGCGCAGCAGCTGGTTGTTCAGCGCGTGGCCGCCCTTGAAGGCGGTGTAGGCGGCCAGCAGCGGCTTGCCGGCCACGTGCATGTCGCCGATGGCGTCCAGGATCTTGTGCTTCACGAACTCGTCGTCGTAGCGCAGGCCGTCGGCGTTCAGCACGCGGTAGTCGTCGATGACGATGACGTTGTCCATGCTGCCCCCCAGGCCCAGGCCGCGGCTGCGCATCATCTCCACGTCTTTCGTGAAGCCGAAGGTGCGGGCGCGCGCGATGTCGCGTTTGTACTGGCCGCTGGCGAAGTCGAACGATTCGCGCTGGCCCGTGGCGTCCAGTGCCGGGTGGTTGAACTCGATCTCGAAGCTGAGCTTGTAGCCGTGGTGAGGCTCCAGCCGCGCCCACTTCAGCGTGGGGCCTTCACCTTCGCGCACCTCCACGGCCTTCTTCACGCGCAGGAAACGCTTGGGTGCGTTCTGCAGTTCGATGCCGGCGCTTTGCAGCAGGAACACGAAGCTGGCCGCGCTGCCGTCGAGGATGGGCACTTCTTCGGCCGTGATGTCGACGACCAGGTTGTCCAGCCCCAGGCCGGCGCAGGCCGACAGCAGGTGTTCGATGGTCTGCACCTTGGGGCCACCGGGCTGGCCGGGCGGTGTGATGGTGGTGGCCATGCGGGTGTCGGTCACGGCCAGCGGGTTGACGGGGATGTCCACCGGCTGCGGCAGGTCCACCCGGCGGAACACGATGCCGGTGTCGGGTGCGGCCGGCCGCAGCGTGAGTTCCACGCGCTGGCCGCTGTGCACGCCAACGCCGACCGAGCGGGTGATGGACTTGAGGGTGCGCTGCTGGATCATGGCTTCGATTGTCCCGCAAGGCCTCTAGGCTTGTCAGCCCAGAGGCCAGTGAAGCTGTGTATAGCCGCGATTGAAGCAAGTTCACAAACGCCCTGCCCTGGCGTGGGGCCGGGCCTGGATTCCCCGCACACGCCGGCCACACGGTGCGCCACAGAATGCCGGCATGCCCAGCCCCGACCTGCACGACCACGCCGCGTCGGCCGCCCGCTTCGAGCACGAGGTCTTCGTGTTGGGGGCGGGCATGTCGGGCCTGTGCATGGGCGTGCAGCTGCGGCGGCGCGGCGAGCAGCGCTTCGTCATCGTCGAAAAGAGCCCCGGCCTGGGCGGCACCTGGTGGGACAACCGCTACCCCGGCGCCCACGTGGACGTGCCGGCCCCGCTGTACAGCTTCAGCTTCGCGCCCAACCCGCACTGGCGACGGCGGTTTGCCGCGGCGCCCGAGATCCAGGCCTACCAACAGGCCCTGGCCGAGCGCGAAGGCCTGGGGCCACACCTGCGCCTGGGCACCGAGGTGATGGACGCCCGCTTCGACGAGGCCGAAGCCCGCTGGCACCTGCGCTGCCGCGACGCGCAAGGCCAGCCCAGCCTGCACGTGGCGCGTTACCTGGTGGCCAGCGCCGGGCCGCTGAGCCGGCCGCGCTGGCCCGACATCCCCGGCCTGGCCGATTTCACCGGCCAGCGCCTGCACAGCGCACGCTGGGACGCCACGGTGCCGCTGGCCGGCCGGCGCATCGGCGTCATCGGCACCGGCAGCACCGCCTGCCAGCTGATCCCGCCACTGGTGGCGCAGGCCGGGCAACTCACGGTCTTCCAGCGCACGCCCAACTGGGTGCTGCCGCGGCTGGACCGCCCCTACACCGCGCTGGACCGCGCCCTGGCCCGCCTGCCGCCCTACAACGCGGCCGTGCGGCGCTTCTGGCACGCGGTGCTGGAATGGGGCCGGCGCGGTTTTGACGAAGGCAGCATGGCGCGCCGCGGCATGCTGGCCACCGCGGCGGCGCACCTGAAACGCCAGGTGCCCGACCCTGTGCTGCGCGCGGCGCTGACACCGCCCTACCCGCTGGGCTGCAAACGCATCATCTACGCCAACGACTACTACCCCGCGCTGTGCCAGCCCCATGTGCGGCTGAACACCACGGCCATCGAGGCCATCACCCCCGGCGGTGTGCGCACCGCCGATGGCGTGGAACACGCGCTGGACGTGCTGGTGTGCGCCACCGGCTTCGACGTGGAACACGGCCTGGCCCTGCCCATCACCGGCCTGGGCGGCCAGACCCTGGCCCAGGCCTGGGCCGACGGGCCGCAGGCGCAGCTGGGGCTGAGCGTGGCGGGCTTCCCCAACCTGTTCGTGATGCTGGGCCCCAACACCGCCACCGGCCACACCAGCACGCTGCTGTACATCGAACCCGGTGTGCAGTGGGCCCTGCAAGCCATGGCCGAGGTGCAGCGGCGTGGCGCGCGTTGGCTGGCGCTGAAGCCTGCGGCCATGGCGGCCTTCAACACGAATTTGCAGGCGAGGCTGGCGCCCCTGGTGTGGAGCGGCTGCCGCAGCTGGTACCGCGGCCACAGCGGGCGCAACATCGCCATCTGGCCCGGCTTCACGCACGAGTACGTGGCGGCGGTGCGCGGCCAGCGTTTCGACGATTTCGACTTCGGCTGAAGCGGCCATGCCGCCAGGCCGGCGGTTGATCGTGCGCAACCCACCGCTGGTCGCAGCGCGCTGGCCCCCGCCGGGGCGGCCAGCCACACTGGCTGCACCACACCAGAAGCCCCGCCACCCGGCCGGGCCAGGAGAACCGCCCATGGTCCGCCCACCCTTGCGCGCCCTGCTCGCCGCCGCCGCCCTGACCTGGGGCCTGTGCCTGCACGGCGCCCACGCCCAGAGCACGGCCGTTGACGCCGTCCAGGCCGCCACCCCCGCGGCCGCCAGCGCAACCCCAGCCGCTGCCGCCCCGGCGGCCCCCGCCAGCCACCCCAACAGCCGCTTCCGCATCACCCCGGTGGACGACACCTGGCGCGCCAACCTGCCGCGCAACGCCGAAGCCGCCACCCAGGCCTACCTGGACCGCTTGCCGGCCGACGTGGTGGCGCGCAGCAACGCCTACTTCGAAGGCCGCTATGGGCTGCAGTTGGTGGAGTTCGTGCTGGGCCTGGCCATCGCCGCGCTGATGCTGGGCCGGCGCCGTGCCGCCCGCGTGCGCGATTGGGCGCAGCGCGTGGCCCGCCACGCCTGGCCGCGCGACGCGCTGTTCGGCGCGGTCTACGCGCTGGCCGGCTGGGTGCTGACACTGCCGCTCACCATCTACCAAGGCTTTGTGCGCGAACACGCCTACGGCATGGCCACCCAGGGCTTCGCAGCCTGGGGGGCGGAACAGCTGGTGGCGATGGTGGTGACCGTGCTGATGACCGCCATCGCGGTGGCGGTGTTCTATGCGGTGCTGCGCGCCACCGGCGAGCGCTGGTGGCTGTGGGGCACGGTCAGCAGCGTGGCCTTGCTGGCGGCGCTGGTGATGGCCGGACCGGTGTTCATCGACCCGCTGTTCAACACCTACAAGGCGGTGGAAGAAGGGCCCATCAAACAGCGCATCCTGGCCATGGCCCATGCCAACGGCGTGCCGGTGGACAACGTCTACGAGTTCGACGCCTCGCGCCAGACCACGCGCGTCAGCGCCAACGTCAGCGGCCTGGGCAGCACCGCGGCCGTGCGGCTGAACGACAACCTGCTGCGCCGCGCCACCCCGCCCGAGGTGCACGCGGTGATGGGCCACGAGATCGGCCACTACGCGCTGAACCATGTGCTGAAGATGATGATGCAGTTCGGGCTGATCATCCTGTTCGGCTTCTTGTTCTGCCAATGGGCGATGGCGCGCCTGTTCAGCCGCTACGGCCCGCGTTGGGGCCTGCAGCGTGTGGACGACGTGGCCAGCCTGCCGCTGCTGGCGGCCGTGTTGTCGGTGTACATGCTGGCCTGCACCCCGCTGATCAACACCGTGATCCGCACCCAGGAGGTGGAGGCCGACCTGCACGGCCTGAACCTGGCGCGTGAACCACACGGCTTCGCAGAGGCCATCCTGAAGCTGACGGAATACCGCAAGCCCGACCCGGGTGCGTTGGAAGAGTGGGTCTACTTCACCCACCCCAGCGCGCGCAACCGCATCCTGGCGGCGATGCGCTGGCGCGAGGCCATGGGCACGCCCTGAGCGTGCCCATGCAGCGTGCCTACAGGTCATTGCACGCCGTGCGCGTGCCCGCGAGTGAAGCGTGGGCTTCAGTCCAGCTTCACACCGCCCTGCGCCACCACTTGGGCCCAGCGCTTGCGCTCGGACTCGAAGAACTGCGCCATCGCCACCGGCGTCATGGTGTGCACCTCGGCGCCTTGCGACACCAGGCGCTCGCGCACCTCGGGCGTGCGGATGATGCGGATGAGTTCGGCGTTCAAACGCGCCAGCACCGCAGGCGGCATGCTGGCCGGCGCCAGCAGGCCCTGCCAGGTGCCGGACTCGAAACCCTTCACGCCTTGTTCTGCGATGGTGGGCACGTTCGCCAACAGCGGCACGCGGCTGTTCTTGCTGACGCCCAGCACCTTCAGCTTGCCCGCCTGCACCTGCGGCAGCGTGGCCAGCATGCCGTTCATCAGCACCTGGGTCTGGCCGGCCACGGTGTCGCCGATGGCCTGGGCGCCACCTTTGTACGGGATGTAGGCCGAGGCCGCGCCGGTGGCTTTTTCCACCGCCACACCGGCCAAGTGCGGCGCGCTGCCGATGGCCGTGACGGCGAAGTTGAGCGGTGTCTTCTTCGACAGCGCCACCAGCTCCGCCAGGTTGTTGGCCGGCACCGAGGGGTGCACCACCAGCAGGTGCGGCGAATAGGCGAGCATGGTCACGCCCTTCAGGTCTTTCGAGGGGTCGAAAGCCAGCTTGGTGTAGACCGAGGGCGAGATGGCCAGCGCACCCACGTCACACAGCAGCAGGGTGTGGCCGTCGTTGGACTTGGCCACCGCGTCGCTGCCGGTGTTGCCGTTGGCACCGGGCTTGTTTTCGACGATGACGGTCTGCTTCAGCGCGTCTTGCAAAGGCTGCTGGATGGCGCGCGCGATGATGTCCGACGAACCACCCGGCGGGTAGGGCACGACGATGCGGATGGGCTTGCTGGGCCAAGCCTGGGCCAGTGCCGCGGGCGCGGCACACAACGAGGCCAAGCTGGCCAGGGCCGTCAAGGCGATGCGACGGCGGGTGGGCAGGTGTTTCATGGGCAAAGTCTCCAGGCGTGTGCAGGCCACGGTCTCGCGCCGTCTCGCATGCGGGGGTGGGTGGGCCGATGAAAGCCCGGCGAAAAGCAGGTCACGTCAGCGGCCGGCCAGTGGCCCGGGCCGCTTCAGTGCAGCGCGTGCAGTGTCAGCGCCGCACGCGCTGTGCACTCAGGCTTGTGTGTAGGCCGTTTTCACGGTGGTGTAGAACTCGGCCGCGTAGCG
>JBKCUM010000084.1:0-7744 GCA_046318395.1 Rubrivivax sp. | reverse complement strand
GCGGTCAGCGTCTGCGGCTGGCCGTCCAGCGTGCCCAGGCGCACGTTCAGGCCGGCCTGCGTGAAGATGCGCATCAGCCGCTGCAGGTGCGTCAAGTAGAACGGGTTGGCGCGTTCGCGCTGCGGGATGACCAGCAGGTTGCGCGCTTCGGGGCAGATCTTCTCGATGGCCGCCATCGCCGCCTGCACCGCCAGCGGCAGCATCTCGGGCGTCAGGTTGTTGAAGCCGCCGGGGAAGAGGTCGGTGTCCACCGGGGCCAGTTTGAAGCCAGCGTTGCGCAGGTCCACCGACGTGTAGAACGGGGGCGTGTGCTCCATCCACTCCAGCCGGAACCAGCGTTCGATGGCCGGCAGCGACTCCAGGATGCGGGCCTCCAACTCGTTGATGGGGCCGTTCAAGGCGGTGATGAGGTGGGGAACCATGGCGCGGCGCTTTCGGCTGGGGCGGGGACGGGGGGCGGCGAACCGCCGGACGATTCTGGCAGATGGGGCCCGGCGGGTGGTGCCGCGGGGCTTGGCCCGGCCAGCAGGCGCAGATGGGGCCGCGCGCGCCCAGATAAAGGCCACCGGCAGGCCCCCTGGACACCGCGCCGGCACGCGGCCAGAAAAAAGGCCACCCGAAGGTGGCCTTGTTTTGCCTGAGCCCTGCAGCCAAGCCGCAGGGCAGAGAGCATGTGCTTACTTGTGGTAAGCCGTCTCGCCGTGCGAGCTGATGTCCAGGCCTTCGCGCTCTTCGTCTTCCGGCACGCGCAGGCCGATGGTCAGGTCGACCAGCTTGTAGGCGATCAGCGAAACCACCGCCGACCACACCAGCGTCACGCCCACGGCCTTGGCCTGGATGATGACCTGGTCGAACACGCCGACGCTGCCCACCGTGGCGGTGACCCAGTCGGTCACCAGGCCCGGGCCGCCCAGGGCCTGGTTGTTGAACACACCGGTCAGCAGTGCGCCGACGATGCCGCCCACGCCGTGCACGCCGAACACGTCCAGCGAGTCGTCAGCGCCCAGCATCTTCTTCAGGCCGTTCACACCCCACAGGCAGGCGAAACCAGCGACCAGGCCGATGACCAGGCCACCGACGATGCCCACGTTGCCAGCGGCCGGCGTGATGGCCACCAGGCCCGCCACAGCACCCGAGGCGGCGCCCAGCATCGAGGCCTTGCCCTTCATCAGCGCTTCACCGACGCACCAGGCCAGCACCGCCGCGGCGGTGGCCGAGAAGGTGTTCATGAAGGCCAGGGCGGCGCTGTTGCCAGCTTCCAGGGCGGAACCGGCGTTGAAGCCGAACCAGCCCACCCACAGCATCGAGGCACCGACCATGGTCAGCGTCAGGCTGTGCGGCGCCATGGATTCCTTGCCGTATCCGACGCGCTTGCCGATGACGTAGGCACCCACCAGGCCAGCGACGGCGGCGTTGATGTGCACCACGGTGCCGCCGGCGAAGTCCAGCGCGCCCCATTGCCAGATCAGGCCGGCCTTGGCGGTCATGGTGTCGACCACTTCCTTGCTGGTGTAGGCGTCAGGACCCATCCAGTACCAGACCATGTGGGCCACGGGCAGGTAGCTGAAGGTGAACCACAGCACCATGAACATCAGCACGGCCGAGAACTTGATGCGCTCGGCGAAGGCGCCGACGATCAGGCCGCAGGTGATGGCCGCGAACGTGGCCTGGAAGGCGACGAACACGATCTCGGGGATGACCACGCCCTTGCTGAAGGTGGCGGCCATCGCGAAGGTGCCGGTGGCGGGGTCGAACACGCCCTTCAGGAACAGGCGGTCAAATCCACCGATGAAGGCGTTGCCCTCGGTGAAGGCCAGGCTGTAGCCGTAAACGACCCACAGCACGGTGATCAGCGAGAAGGTCACGAACACCTGCATCAGCACCGACAGCATGTTCTTGCTGCGCACCAGGCCGCCGTAGAACAGCGCCAGGCCGGGGATGGCCATCATGATGACCAGCAGGGTGCTGACCAGCATCCAGGACACGTCGCCCTTGTTGGGCACGGGGGCTGCAGCGGCGGGGGCCGAAGCGGCGTCGGCGGCGGCTGCGGCAGCAGGCGCTGCGGCAGAGGCGGCGGCTTCAGCGGCAGGGGCCGAAGCGGCGGCGGCCGAGGCCGCGGCGTCCTGCGCCCAGGCGATGTCGCCCAGGCCCATCAGCGCGGCGCCCAGCGCCAGGATGGTGAGTAGTTTTTTCATGGGTGTCTCTCTTGGCTTGTGCAGTGGTGCGTCAGAGCGCGTCCTTGCCGGTCTCGCCGGTGCGGATGCGCACCACCTGTTCCAGCGTGCTGACAAAGATCTTCCCGTCGCCGATCTTGCCGGTGCGGGCGGCGCCTTCGATGGCCTCGATCACGCGGTCGACGATGGCTTCGTCGACGGCGGCTTCGATCTTCACCTTGGGCAGGAAGTCCACGACGTATTCGGCGCCGCGGTACAGCTCGGTGTGGCCCTTTTGGCGGCCGAAACCCTTCACTTCCGTCACCGTGATGCCTTGCACCCCGATGCCGCTCAGCGCTTCGCGAACTTCGTCCAGCTTGAACGGCTTGACGATCGCGGTCACCATCTTCATGGTCATGATCCTGGTCCTCAGAAGTTGTACTTGACGCCGACCACCAGGCCAGCCTTGCCAAGCTCTTTGCCGTTCACCGGCGACGAATAGAACACCTTGTCGGCGTCGGTGCCCACCACGGCGGCGCTCACCACGAGGCCGCTGAAGTCCTTGGAAACGGTCAGCGAGTAGTCGGTGTAGGTGCCTTCCTTGGACACCGGGCCGCCGATCTTCTGGTAGCCGATGTGCGGGGTCAGCATCACGCCGCCACCCACGTCAAAACCGGCGCTCACGTCCAGGTAGTAGCTGTTCTTGCTGTCCGGGTTGCCGAAGGTGTTGGTCAGCGACTTCGACAGCTTCACCGTGGCCGGACCGAAGGTCAGCGCACCGTAGATCTCGGTGGTGTTGGCGTTCACGCTCAGCTTGTTGCTGGGGTATTGGTAGGTCAGCACGCCCACGTCGTAGCTCAGGCTGTCCTTGACCAGCTCGCCCTTGAAGCCGCCGTACAGGTCGACTTCCACCTTGGCGTCGCCGCCAAAGTCTTCGATCCACTTGATGTTCGAAGCCCACGCGCCCACGTAGAAACCGCCAGCGCTGAAGTCCACGCCGGCTTGCAGGGCCGGCTTCAGGCGGGTCTGGGAAATGCCGCGGTAGCGGTAGTCGCTGGTGGCGCCGACGTTGAAAGCCAGGTCGGCGAAGGCGGCACTGGGGATCGCAGTCAGGGCGGTGACGGCGGCCAGGGCCAGAAGCGAACGTTTCATCTAGAGCTCCAGGTTGAACGGTGGGGACGGGAATTCGCAGGACTGGCCTGGGGGATTGCAGCTTCTGTGCCATGCCGGTGTGGCGCGCGGTTGCACGTGGTTGCAAGCGGAGGCACCGCCTTGGGGCGCTGGGTGGCGCCGCTGGGCTTGGTGCGCCGGCGGGTGGTGAATGCACCAAGTTGGTGTGTTCACTGGGGCGAGCCTCGCCCCAAAGGGTGTCCCCCTTGTGGTGCGCTCCCTTGGGCGTGGTGCACGGCGCGGCCATTCGCCACAGTTCGGCGTGGGGAGGAACAACCAACATGAGCTTGGCGGTGGTGAACAGCCGCGCCCTGGACGGGCTGTCGGCACCGGTGGTGCGCGTGGAGGTGCAGCTGGCCAACGGCCTGCCCAGCTTCACGCTGGTGGGGTTGGCCGACACCGAGGTGAAAGAGTCGCGCGAACGGGTGCGCGCCGCGCTGCAACAAAGCGGCTTTGCGTTTCCGCACAACCAGCGCATCACCGTGAACCTGGCGCCGGCCGACCTGCCCAAGGAAAGCGGCCGCTTCGACCTGCCCATTGCGCTGGGCATCCTGGCGGCCAGCGGCCTGCTGTGTGAGCAGCGCCTGGCGCGGCATGAATTCGCCGGTGAACTGTCGCTGGCCGGTGAACTGCGCCCGGTGCGCGGCGCCTTGGCCCTGGCCCTGGCCGCCCGGCGCAGCGGCAGCACGGCGGCGCTGGTGCTGCCCGCCGAGAGCGCGGCCATCGCCGCCCAGGTGGCTGGCCTGGAGGTGCTGGCCGCGCGCCACCTCAGCGAGGTGGTGCAGGCGCTGATGCCCGGCGACACCGCCGACGCCGCCTTGCCGCGTGCCCAGCCGCTGCCCCGGCCGCCGGCTGCACCGGGCCCCGACTTGGCCGACGTGAAAGGCCAGGCCGGCGCCAAGCGGGTGTTGGAGATCGCCGCGGCTGGCGGCCACAGCCTCTTGTTGGTGGGGCCGCCGGGCACCGGCAAGTCCATGCTGGCCCAGCGACTGCCGGGCCTGTTGCCACCCATGGCCGAAGAAGAAGCCCTGCTCAGCGCCGCGTTGCAGGGCCTGAACGGCGCGGTGTTGGACGGGGTGGCCATCGGCCAGCGTCCGGTGCGTGCGCCCCACCACTCGGCCAGCGCCGTGGCCCTGGTGGGCGGGGGTTCACCGCCGCGGCCCGGTGAAATCTCGCTGGCCCACGGCGGTGTGCTGTTCCTGGACGAAACGCCGGAGTTCCCACGGGCCGCGTTGGAAGCGCTGCGCGAGCCGCTGGAAACCGGCCACATCACCATCGCGCGCGCGGCACGCCAAGCGCACTACCCCGCGCGCTTCCAGCTGGTGCTGGCCATGAACCCCTGCCCCTGTGGTTACCTGGGCGCGTTCGCCGCCACCGGCCGCGCCTGCCGCTGCACGCCCGACGCCGTGGCGCGCTACCAGGCCCGCCTGTCGGGCCCGCTGCTGGACCGGGTGGACCTGCAGATCGAGGTGCCGGCCGTGCGCCCGGCCGAACTGCTGGCCGCGCCCGACGGCGAAACCACGGCCGCGGTGGCCGCGCGTGTGGCCCAGGCCCGGGTGGTGCAGCAGCAGCGCCAAGGCTGCACCAACGCGCAGCTGTCGTCTTCGGCGCTGGACAGGCACCTGCACGCGGAACCGGCCGCGCTGCAGTTCCTGCAGACGGCGGCCGAGCGCCTGGGTTGGTCGGGCCGGCGCCTGCACCGCAGCCTGAAGGTCGCGCGCAGCATCGCCGACCTGGCCGGCGAGCCACGCGTGGGCGTGGCCGCGGTGGCCGAAGCGCTGCAGCTGCAGCGGGGGTTGAACGACGGGCGCTGACGGCGGCGGTCGGCGCCCACGGCGCCTGGCCGCCGGCCTACCCGCCGCGCGCGTCAGGCGTTCATGAAGCCCAGGTTGCGGGTGCTGAAGTTCTTCAGGTTGGGAAACACGTCCAGCAGCTGCGTGTCGCTGAGCCCCAGCCACTTGCCCAGCGTGGCGCCCAACTGGTCCACCGCCACCTCGGGCAGCAGCGCGCCGTTGCCCAGCTGGTGGGGGCTGCTGTCGAAGTTGTTGTTGTTCGCGTTCTTCACGCCCAGCGTGGGGAAGTTGCCGTACAGGTCGCCGCCCTTCACCGCGCCGCCCATCACGAAGTGGTGGCTGCCCCAGCCGTGGTCGGTGCCGTCGCCGTTGCTGGTGAAGGTGCGGCCGAAGTCGCTGGCGGTGAAGGTGGTGACGTTGCTGCGCGCGTTCAGCGCCCCCAGGGCGGTGTCGAAGTAACGCAGCGCGTGGGCGATGCGCGCGAAGAGGTCGGCGTGGGTGCGGTTCTGCAGGTCGTGGCTGTCGAAACCGCCCAGGCTCACGAAGAACACCTGGCGCTGCACGCCGGTGGCGCCGCTCATGCCGGCTTCCACCATGCGCGCCACCACCTGCAGCTGCTGCGCCAGGCCGTTCACGGCCTTGGCGCCGGTCAGCGGGTTGTCGTACTGCAGCTTGGGGTCGTTGTTGGCGTTGTAGCTGCCGCTGGTGGGCGCGGTGCCAAAGGCGGCGTCGCTGGCGGGTTTCAGCGCCGTGCGCAGCAGCACCTCGGCGTCGATGGAGCGCTGGGCCACGGCGGCCAGGTCGGTCTCCAGCACATGGCTGCCGCGCGTGGTGCCCGAGATGCGCTGCAGCGCCAGGCCCAGGTCGGTGCTGCCGAAGACGCGGTTGTTGCTGTCCAGCCCCAGGCGCACGGCGCCGTTGCTGCTGACCTGGTACTGCCGCGTCTGTTGGCCCGACAACCACACGGCGTTGCCCGCCGCCGAGATGGCGGTGAACACCGGGCGGCTGTTGCCACTGGCCAGCAGGTCGCCCATGCGGCCGGCCCAGCCGGTGGTGGCACCTTCCGGCGCCAGCGCCTGCCAGGTGTTCTGCTGGTCGTTGTGCGAGAACAGGTTCTTGGGCTTGGGGTGGCTGCTCAGCGCGTACTGCGCCTTGGTGGTGGGCAGCACCAGCGGGCCGATGTTGGGCACGATGGCCAGGCGCTGTTCGGTGTTGAACATCGTCTGCAGCGTGCCCATCACCGGGTGCAGCGCGAAGCTGCGGCCCTGGGCGTTGCGCGGGGTGATGGGCAGCACGCCGCCCAGCCGCGCCGGGCTGCCGGCCACGGCACCGGTGTTGGCCGCCACGCCGGGCGCCAGCAGTGCGATGCTGTCGGGCGCCTGGTTGCGGGTGGTGGTGTAGGCCTGGAAGCTGGCGCTGTCCGTGGGCAGCACCATGTTGTAGGCGTCGTTGCCGCCGAACAGGAACAGGCACACCACGGCGCGGTAGCCGCCGGTGGTTTGCGCGGCGGCGTTGCTGGCGGCCAGCAGGTTCAGCGCCAGCGGCGCGGCCGGGCCCACCAAGGCCGACAGCGTGCTGGCCTGGCGCAGGAACAGGCGCCGCGAGAGTTGGCGGTCGATGTGGATGCTCATGGTCTGATGCTCATTTCTGCACCTGGAACTCAGGCGAGGCCAGCACCAGCAGCACCGCCGCGTTGACGCGGGTGCGCTTGGCGCTGTCGATGGCGGCTTGGTTGCTGCCCGTGCTGTTCAGCGCGGGGATGGCCACCGTGGTGATGGCGGTGGTGATCTCGGTCTTCAGCGCGGCCGGCGCGTTGCCGGCCATCAGTTTGTCGACCACCAGGTCCACCAGGGCTGCGGGCTGGTCGGCCAGGGCCAGTTCGGCCGTGAAGGGGCTTTGCAGGTCGCGCCGGCTGACCGTGCTGCCGTTGACCACCACGTTGCCGCTGGCGCCCACGCCCAGCGACACCGCGTCGCGCATGTAGTTCACATAACCGGCGGCGCTGGTTTCGTGCGCGATCTGCATCTCCGGCGAGGCCAGGTTGGCCGCCCCCGACGTGGTGCCCGGGGCGATGTAACCCGGCCGGTAGAAGTTGAACACCGAGGGCGCACGCATCGGCGACTGGCCCAGCGCCGTGGCCGGGCTGTCGGTGTTGCCCACGCGGTAGCGGCCGCTGTCGCTGGTGTGGCCGAAGGCGCGCAGGAAGGCCGACAGGCGCAGCACGGGTTCGCGCAGCTTGCCGGCGGTGTTGCTTTGCTGGCGTGCCTCCGGGTGCATCAGCACGGCCTTCAGCACGGCCTTCATGTCACCGCGCACACCGGCGCCGTTGTTGTTGAAGGCCTGGGCCACGCTGCGCACATAGGCCGGGCTGGGGTTGCTGGTGACCAGGCGCTGGATGAGCTGGCGGCCGATGAAGGGGCCCACGTTGGGGTGGTTGGCCAGCGTGTCCAGCGCGGTCTTCAGGCTGGCTTCCGGGTTGCTGGTGGTCTGGGCCGCGATGGTGGTGTTCAGGAAGGTCTTGGCTTCCGTGCTGTGGTACTGCGGGTAGCCCTGCATGGGCTTGAAGGCGCGGTCGGGGTCGCTCAGGCCGTTGGCGCTGCCGTTGAAGAAGCAGTTGTTGTCGGGCCA
>JBKCUM010000083.1:0-13137 GCA_046318395.1 Rubrivivax sp. | reverse complement strand
GCGGGCCTTGACACCCGCCCCTTCCGGCAGAGCACAAGACCGCAAAAGCAGGCCCAGGTGATCCCATCACCTGGGCCTGTTTGTCTTCTAGCGCCCGCGCCCTCACCGAAGGTGCAGCGGCCGCTGTAGGCCGCGCCCGCTCAGCTCAACTGCGCTCGGGTGGGGCGCGGCGCGATGCCGTCGGGGTTCAGCGTCAGGTAGGCGCCATGCAGCCCGGCTTCGGCATAGGTTTGCGGCGACACCACATGGTGGAAGCGTGCAAAGCGGAAGCCTTCACCCAGCTTGCCCTTGCCCACCTCGCCCTCGACCTGGATGACCGGGAACAGGTGGCTCTGGCGCATGAACGCCGGCAGCGCCAGGTAGACCAGCTCCAACCGTGTGAGCTCGACGGCGTGGCCGCTCTCGGCGAAACGGTCCAGCTCAGGGTCCTGCAGCAGGGCCACCGCCAGCGCGGCTTCCAGCGAAGGCAGCTTCACGGCGACGGCGGTGCCGGGCTGCCGCCAAGCGTGGAAGACACCCGCGATGCGCGCCGCCGACGTGCTGGCACCGCCGGGTTCGGCAAAGGCCAGGGTCTTGGCACCGGCGCCACGCGCGGCCACGCCTTCCACGGTGTAGCCGAACTTCACTGTGGCCTGCCCGGCACCGCGTTTGAGCGTCTTGCCCTTGGCGTCCAGCATCGCCACCTGTTCCAGCTGCACCGTGGCCGGCCCGGCCTCGTGGCCCAGCAGTTCCAGCGGCCTCAGCAGGTTGACCACGGTGGTCGACAGCCGCTTGGCAGCCTCTGGCGACAGCGCCAGATCAGCGCCGCTGGTCGCCGAGGCCAAGCCCGGCCAGTCGCGCCATTCGTCTTTGGCGTCGGCCGTGGCCATGGCGTCGCGGGCCCACAGCGCACCGCTGGCGTGGAACACCGTGATGTCGCCGCGCGCACTGCCCAGCAGGTGGCCATGCGCCAGGTCGACTTCGCGCAAGTCACCGAGCTTGAAGTGGTCGGCCAGCTTGCGCGCCGTGGCGCGCCGGGCCTGCAGCGGCGGTTCGGCCAAGGCAAACACCGGGATCGACGCGCGCCAAGCCGGCAGCGGGGTCTTCATCGTCAGTTGCTTGAACTTCATGGTGGTCTCCCTGTGCTCAGCACGAACCGTGGGCGGTCCAGAACGAACGGTTGTTGACGGGGTCAACGGGCTCGCTGGTGCCGAGCTTTTCGTTGTAGGTGTCGGCGCCCGGCGCGGTGGCGCGCAGGTAGGCCCATTCGACGTTGCTGCCTTCCACGGCCACGTTGGCCATCTTCCAGGCCTCACGCACCGTGTACTGCGGCACCCAAGGCGCCACGGCATGCAGGTAGGCGGCGTACATCGCGAAGTACTCGCCACGCGCGTTCTGGCCGCCGCCGCTGTAGCTGCTGTTGTGGAAGCCGCACATGTAATGCAGGCGGTTGAAGGCGCCGATCCAGCGGCCCACCGAGTTGCTGGACGTGTGCTCCAGCAACGCGCAGGCGTGGGTCGCGAAGATCTCCAGGTCGCCTTTGCCGAACTTGATGCTGTCGCTGGTCGACACCGAGCCGTTGCTGACCGAGAAGCTGTTCGGGTTGCCGTGCGAGGACATCATCACCGCGTCGACCTGGTCGACCTTCTCGGTGTAGTTGCTGGTCTCGACAAAGTCCTTCTCGAGCACGTTGTTGTCGCCGTGGTCCTGGGTCCAGGCGTAGCCGGACAGCGCCGCAAGGGTGGAGGCGAAGCCCTGCGCTTCGATGCGGCGGCCGTCGATGCCGTCCTTGATCCACCAGGAACCGATGTTTCTTGCCATGGTCATGTCTCCTTCGAGGTTCACGCACGCCGCCGGGGTTTCGGTGCGGGTGGGTCGAAGTGTGGACAGCGACCGGCGAAGCAGCGTCCCCCAAACGGCGTGGTGGACAGGTTCGATCAGGGGATGCGGTGGGCGCGCAGAACAGGGCCGGGCCGCGCGCGGCCCGGCCAGAGGGCCCGGCGGCGTGCGCCCGGCGCCTCGTCGCGGCCTAGTGTGGGGCCTTCAGCGCAGGCTTCAACGTGGCCCGGCCAGTGCCTGCCTGTACAGCGCCAGGTAGGCGCTGGCGGGCAAGGTCCAGTCCAGCGGTTGCGCCATCGCGCGGCGCTGTGCGGCCGACCACGCTTCGGCCCGGGCCTTTGTGGCCGCCGCACGTTGCACGGCCACGGCAAAGGCGTTGGGCGTGGCGGCGTCGAACACGAAGCCGTTGCCGTCGGCCTGGGCGTCCAGGTCTTGCACGGTGTCGGCCAGGCCGCCCACGCGGCGCACGATGGGCAAGGTGCCGTAACGCAGGCCGTACAGCTGCGTCAGCCCACAGGGCTCAAAGCGCGAGGGCACGGCGATCACATCGGCGCCGGCCACCAGGCGGTGTGCGCGGGCTTCGTCGTAGCCGATGTGCACGTGCACCCGCCCGGGGTGGGCCAGCTGGGCCATGCGGAAAGCCGCTTCCAGCGCCGGCTCGCCCGTGCCCTGCACCACGAACTGCACCCTCTGCCGCACCAGCTCGGGCAAGGCCGCCAGCACCAGGTCCAGCCCCTTTTGTGCCGTCAGACGGCTGACCACCGTCAGCACCAGGGCCTGTGGGTCGGCGTCCAAGCCCAGCTCGGCCTGCAAGGCCTGGCGGCAACTGGCCTTGCCTTGCAAACGTTCGGCGTCGTAGCAGGCCGCGATCGCCGGGTCGGTGGCCGGGTTCCACAGCGTGGCGTCGATGCCGTTCAGGATGCCCGAGACATCACCACCCCGGCCCCGGATCACGCCGTCCAAGCCGCAGCCGAACTCGTGCGTGGCGATCTCGCGGGCGTAGCTGGGGCTGACGGTGGTGATGCGCCGCGCGAACTTCAGCCCCGCCTTCATGAAGCTCATCTGGCCGTGGAACTCCAGGCCGGCGGGCGACATCAGGCGCGAGGCCAGGCCCAGCATGGGCCAGTCGTGCATGGGGAAGAGGCCTTGGAAGGCCAGGTTGTGCACGGTGAAGATGGAGGCCGCCGCCGTGGGCGGGTGTTCGGCCATGTAGGCGCAGGCCATGGCGGCGTGCCAGTCGTGCGCGTTCACCACGTCGGGCACCCAGTTGGGGTCGGCGTCGTCGCCGGCGAGGTGGGCCGCCACCCAGCCCAGCAGTGCAAACCGCTGCAGGTTGTCGGGCCACTCTTCGCCGTCGGCCCCCTGGTAGGGCCCGCCTTCACGGCGGAACAGGTAGGGCGCGTCCACCACGTACACGGGCAGTTGTGTGCCGGGCATGCGCGCCAGCAGCAGGCGCACACGCAGCGCGCCGAACACGGCGCCGATGTCCACCACCAGCTTGGCGCTGAGCACGCTGTCCATCACGGCGGGAAAGCCCGGCAGCAGCAGGCGCACGTCGGCGCCCTGCTCGGCCTGGGCCACCGGCAAGGCGGCCACCACGTCGGCCAGGCCGCCGGTCTTCACCAGCGGAAAAACCTCGGCCGCGACGTGCAGCACCTTCAAGCCGGTGCCGGCGACCGGCGCAGCCGCCTTCGAGCGCGCTGCCTTCATGCCAGGCGGCGCAACATGTCGCGCGTGACCAAGGTGATGCCACTCTCCGTGCGGTGGAAGCGCGCGGCGTCGGCCTCGGCGTCTTCGCCGATGACCATGCCGTCGGGGATGACGCAGTCGCGGTCCACCACCACACGGTGCAGGCGGGCATGGCGCCCCACCTGCACGCCCGGCAGCAGCACCGACCAGTTCACGCTGCTGTAGGAATGCACACGCACCGATGAGAACAGCACGGTGCGGAAGACCGAACCGCTGACGATGCAGCCGCCCGAGACCACCGATTCGATGGCCATGCCACGCCGGTCGTCGGCGTTGTGCACGAACTTGGCCGGTGGCAGCTGCGGCTGGTAGGTCCAGATGGGCCAGTGCGTGTCGTACAGGTTCAGCAGCGGTTCGGTGGCCGTGAGGTCGATGTTGGCGTCCCAGTAGGCGTCGATGGTGCCGACGTCGCGCCAGTAAGGTTCACCGCCAGGCTGGGCACCCACGCAGCTCAGCTCAAAAGGGTGGGCGGCGGCGACGCCGGCACGCACCATCTTGGGGATGATGTCCTTGCCGAAGTCGTGCGAAGAGTTCGGGTCGGCCATGTCGCGCTCCAACTCGCGGTACAGGTAGCGCGCGTTGAAGATGTAGATGCCCATGCTGGCCAGCGTGCGGCCAGGCTTGCCGGGGATGCAGGGCGGCTCGGCGGGCTTCTCGACGAAGTCGATGATGTTGCGGTGCTCGTCGATGGCCATCACACCGAAGGCCTTGGCCTCTTCCTGCGGCACCTCGATGCAGCCCACGGTCACGTCTTTGCCCAGGGCCACGTGGTCGGCCAACATCAGCGCGTAGTTCTGTTTGTAGATGTGGTCACCGGCCAGCACCACCACGTAGTCGGCGCGGTAGGCGGCCAGGATGTCTTGGTTCTGGTACACGGCGTCGGCCGTGCCGCGGTACCAGCTCTCTTCGTCCACCCGCTGCTGCGCCGGCAGCAGGTCGACGAACTCGTTCATCTCGCTCTTCAGGAAAGCCCAGCCACGCTGCAGGTGGCGCAACAGGCTGTGGCTCTTGTACTGCGTGATGACGCCAATGCGGCGGATGCCGCTGTTCATGCAGTTGCTCAGCGCGAAGTCCACGATGCGGAACTTGCCGCCGAAGTAGACGGCCGGCTTGGCGCGGTTGTCGGTCAGGTTCTTCAGCCGGCTGCCGCGGCCACCGGCCAGCACCAGGGCCACCGCCCGTCGTGGCAAGTCGAAGGTCTGGGCTGCATCGTGCGCTCTCATCAGGCGGTCTCCTGGGGTTTTGTGGACGTCAACGCCGGGCCTCAGGCCCAGGCAAAAGCAACAAAGCTACAAACAAACCAAACACAACCGCTGCGCTCAACCCAGCAGCGGCACTGAATTCAATCTCGAAACAACTTTATAAAACAACGCCAATACATTGTTTTTTATGAATTTGAAGGGCTCCACTCGCACAAGCCAGCACGTCAGCATTGCCCAGGCGTTGGTAGGCAAACTACACTCAACCTCCGCCACGCGGTGCCGTCGCGGCAGCCCATCGACCTGGCCTTGCACCGCCAACGTGCAAGCCCCGGGCACGGCGCATGCAAAAGGCCCGCAGGCCTTTGCGCCGACGCCCTCCGCTGTCCACTCCGCCACAGGTTCCAGCCCATGCCGCATTCCAACACCTCCACCGCCACCCACGCCCTGGCCCAGGACGTCGAACACCACCTGCTGGCCACCGTGGGCGTGGCCCCGGCCCAGGCCACGGTGCACGAACTGCAACTGGCCGTGGCCCAGGTGGCGCGCGAGGCATTGTCACGCCGCTGGGTCGCCGGCGACCAAGCCGACCGTGAGCAAAAGGCGCGCCGGGTCAACTACCTGTCGATGGAATTCCTGATCGGTCGCACGCTGGGCAATGCGTTGGCCGCGCTGGACCTGCAAGGCCCGGCCGCCACCGCCGCCCAAACGCACGCCACGGCGTTGGAGGACGTGGCCGCGCAGGAGAAAGACGCCGCTTTGGGCAACGGCGGCCTGGGCCGCCTGGCCGCCTGTTTCTTGGACAGCATGGCCACGTTGGGCCTGCCGTCGTTCGGCTACGGCATCCGTTACGAGTTCGGCATGTTCGCGCAGAGCATCCAGGGCGGCCGCCAGGTGGAACACCCAGACCCTTGGGTGGAAGACGGCACGCCCTGGGAGTTCCCGCGCGCCGGCCTGAGCTACCCGGTGCGTTTCGGCGGCTGGGTGGAACAACCCGAATCGCCCACGGCCCCGCCCATCTGGCGCCACGCCGCCGAAGTGGCGGCCAAGGCCCACGACATGGTGGTGCCCGGCCACGGCACCGAGCGGGTGGCCACGCTGCGGCTGTGGAAGGCGCAGGCGCCGGCGCAGATCGACCTGCAGGCCTTCAACAGCGGCGACTACGCGCGAGCGGCCGAGTACAAGAACCAGTTCGAGAACATCAGCTGGGTGCTGTACCCCAACGACAGCACACCGGCCGGCCGCGAACTGCGGCTGCGCCAAGAGTTTTTCTTCACCAGCGCCTCCATCCAGGACATCCTGGCGCGCCACCAGGCTGAACACGGCACGCTGGCCAACCTGGCCGAATTCGTCGCCATCCACCTGAACGACACCCACCCGGCCATCGGTGTGGCCGAACTGATGCGCTTGCTGGTGGACGAACACGGCTGGGACTGGGCCACGGCCTGGGCCACCACCGGCCGCGTGTTCAGCTACACCAACCACACGCTGATGCCCGAGGCGCTGGAGACCTGGCCGGTGGCGCTGATGCAGCACGTGCTGCCGCGCCACCTGCAGATCATTTTCCGCATCAACCACGAATTCCTGGCGCTGGCCGCGCGCCAGCGGCCGGGCGACGACGGCTTTCTGCGCCGCCTGTCGCTGATCGACGAAGGCAGCCACGGCGGCGAGCGCCGCGTGCGCATGGCCCACCTGGCCGTGGTGGGCAGCCACCTGGTGAACGGGGTGTCAGCCCTGCACAGCGAACTGTTGGTGCAGACCATCTTCGCGGACTTCGCCGCCATCTGGCCCGACCGCTTCACCAACATGACCAACGGCGTCACGCCCCGCCGCTGGCTGGCCCAGGCCAACCCGGGGCTGTCGGCGCTGCTGGACCAGCGCTTGGGCCGCGGCTGGCGGCTGGACCTGTCGCAGCTGGCGAAGCTGAAGCCACTGGCCGAAGACGCCGGCTTCCGCAGTGCGTTCATGGCCGTGAAGCGCCAGAACAAACAGCGCCTGGCCGACCTGGTGAAGCGCAGCACCGGCGTGGTGCTGAACCCGGACAGCCTGTTCGACGTGCAGGTCAAGCGCATCCACGAATACAAGCGCCAGCTGCTGAACCTGCTGCACGTGGTGGCGCGTTACCAGGCCATGCTGGCCGACCCCGGCCGCGCCTGGGTGCCGCGCTCGGTGGTGCTGGCTGGCAAGGCCGCCAGCAGCTACCAAATGGCCAAGCAGATCATCCGCCTGGCGCACGACATCGCCGCCGTCGTCAACCACGACGAACGCCTGCAGGGCCGGCTGAAGCTGGCCTTCATTCCGAACTACGGCGTGTCGGTGGCCGAGGTCATCATGCCCGGCGCCGACCTGTCGGAGCAGATCAGCACCGCCGGCACCGAAGCCTCGGGCACCGGCAACATGAAACTGTCGCTGAACGGCGCGCTGACCATCGGCACCGACGACGGCGCCAACATCGAGATCCGCCAGAACGTGGGCGACGAGAACATCTTCATCTTTGGCCTGAAGACCGAAGAAGTGGCGGCGCAGCGCGCCGCGGGCTACCAGCCGCTGCGCCTGTACGAACAGAACGCGGCGCTGAAGGCGGTGTTGGACGCCATCGCCGGCGGCAGCTTCTCGCCCGATGAACCGGCGCGCTACCGCGGCCTGGTGGACGCCCTGTTGTGGGGCGGCGACCACTACCTGCTGCTGGCCGACTTCGACAGCTACCTGGCCGCACAAGGCCGCGTCGACGCGCTCTACCAAGACCCCGAAGCCTGGGCGCGCAAGGCCGTGTTGAACGTGGCCGGCATGGGCCCCTTCAGCGCCGACCGCACCATCGGCGAGTACGCTCGCCAGGTCTGGCACATCGAACCGCTGCGCTGAACGGCGCACACTGCCCCACCGGCCGCGAGACAACGGCCGCCCTGCCCCTCCCACAAGAAGCCAAGATGCTCAGCGACCACGACGTGCAGGCCCTGTGCCAGGGCCGCCACCCCGACCCCTTTGCCGTGCTGGGCCCGCACCGCGCGGCCGACGGCACGCACTGGCTGCGCGCCTTCCTGCCCGGCGCCAAAGCCGTGCGCGCCCTGTCGCCCAGTGGGCGTTCGCTGGGCCAGATGGAACTGCGCCACGCCGACGGACTGTGGGAACGCCAGCGGGCGCGCAGCGGCGCCTACCGTTTGGAAGTGACCTGGGCCGACGGCACGGTGACGCTGCTGGACGACGCCTACCGCTTCGGCCCCGTGCTGGGCGAGATGGACGCCTGGCTGCTGGCCGAAGGCACGCACCTGCGGCCTTTCGAGGTGCTGGGCGCACGGCCGCTGCAGCATGAAGGCACCGACGGCGTGGCCTTCGCCGTGTGGGCGCCCAACGCCACACGCGCCAGCGTGGTGGGCGACTTCAACACCTGGGACGGCCGCCGCCACCCCATGCGGCTGCGCCGCGAATGTGGCGTGTGGGAGCTGTTCGTGCCCGGCCTGGGCCTGGGCGAACGCTACAAGTTCGAGTTGCTGGGCCCGCAGGGCGAGTTGCTGCCGCAAAAGGCCGACCCGCTGGCGCGCCAGGCCGAACTGCGCCCGGCCACGGCCAGCGTGGTGGCCGCCCTGCCCACGCTGAAGCCGGCCTCGGCCGCGCGCGCCGCCGCCAACGCACTGGACGCGCCCATGAGCATCTACGAGGTGCACCTGGGCAGCTGGCGCCGCAAACCCGAAGAAGGCGACCGCTGGCTGACCTGGGCCGAACTGGCCGAGACCCTGGTGCCCTACGCCGTGGACCTGGGCTTCACGCACCTGGAACTGCTGCCCATCAGCGAGCACCCGTTCGACGGCTCCTGGGGTTACCAGACCCTGGGCCTGTACGCCGTGACCGCGCGCTTCGGCCCCATGGAAGGCTTCCAGCACTTCATGGACGCGGCCCACGCCGCCGGCCTGGGCGTGCTGCTGGACTGGGTGCCGGCACACTTCCCCAGCGACGCCCACGGCCTGGCCCAGTTCGACGGCACCCACCTCTACGAATACGCCGACCCGCGCGAAGGCTTCCACAACGACTGGAACACGCTGATCTACAACTTCGGCCGCACCGAGGTGCGCAACCACCTGGTGGGCAGCGCGCTGTACTGGCTGGAGCGTTTCAACGTGGACGGCCTGCGCGTGGACGCCGTGGCCTCCATGCTGTACCGCGACTACAGCCGCAAGGCGGGTGAGTGGATCCCCAACGTGCACGGTGGGCGCGAGAACCTGGAGGCCATCGCCCTGCTGAAGCGTTTCAACGAGGTGGTGGGCGGCGAACGCCCGCAGGCCACCACGGTGGCCGAAGAGAGCACGGCCTTCCCCGCGGTGAGCCGGCCCACCTACGCCGGCGGCCTGGGCTTCCACTGCAAGTGGAACATGGGCTGGATGCACGACACCCTGCACTACATGCAGCGCGACCCGGCGCACCGCCGCTTCCACCACAGCGAGATGACCTTCGGCCTGGTCTACGCCTTCACCGAAAACTTCGTGCTGCCGCTGAGCCACGACGAGGTGGTGCACGGCAAGGGCAGCCTGCTGGGCAAGATGCCCGGCGACCGCTGGCAGCGTTTCGCCAACCTGCGCGCCTACTACGGTTTCATGTGGGGCCACCCCGGCAAGAAGCTGCTGTTCATGGGCGGTGAATTCGCCCAGGAACGCGAGTGGAACCACGACGCCAGCCTGGACTGGCACCTGCTGCAACAGCACGAACACGCAGGCGTGCAGCGCCTGGTGCGCGACCTGAACACGCTGTACCGGGACAGCCCGGCGCTGCACACCCAGGACTTCGGCCCCGAGGGCTTCACCTGGCTGCTGCACGACGACGCCGAACGCTCGCTGCTGGCCTTCGTGCGCTGGGGCCGCGACGGCCAGGCCATGGTGGTGCTGTGCAACTTCACACCCACGGTGCACACCGGCTTGCGCCTGGGTGTACCGCAGGCCGGCACCTGGGTGGAAAAGCTCAACAGCGACAGCCTGCACTACGGTGGCAGCAACGTCGGCACCCCCTACGGCCAGGCCCACAGCGAGGCCGTGCCCCAGCACGGCCAAGCGCAAAGTGTGGTGCTGACCGTGCCACCGCTGGCCACCGTGTTCCTGGCGCTGCGCGGCTGACCATGCCCCAGCGCACCACCGCCCCGCCGCCGCTGCGCACCCTGCCCGACCTGCCCACAGGCCGCCCCTGGCCCATGGGCGCGCAGGCCGACGCCCAGGGCGTGAACTTCGTGGTCTTCTCGGCCCACGCCACGGCGGTGCTGCTGTGTGTGTTCAACGAAGACGGCACCCAGGAGACCGCCCGCTACAGCCTGCAGCGCTGTGGCGCCGACCTGTGGAGCGGCCACCTGCCCGGCGCCCGGCCGGGCCTGGTGTACGGGCTGCGCGCCCAAGGCCCCTGGCGGCCCGAGCGCGGCCACCACTTCAACCCGAACAAACTGCTGCTGGACCCCTGGGCGCGCGAGATCGTGGCCCCACCCGGCGGCTTCGACGTGACCGGCCCGCACGACAGCGCCGACCCCAGCCATCCGCAGCAGCAGAACGGTTGGGACAACGCCGCGCAGGCGCTGAAGGCCCGCGTGGTGGCCCCCGACGAGCCCTTCGATTGGGCTGGCGACCGCCCACTGCAACGCCCGCTGGCCGACACCGTGCTGTACGAGCTGCACGTGCGCGCCTTCAGCCGCTTGATGCCCGCCGTGCCCGAGGCCGAACGCGGCACCTACGCCGGCCTGGCCAGCGACGCCGCCATCGCCCACTTGCAGCAACTCGGCGTCACCGCCGTCAGCCTGCTGCCGGTGCACCAGAGCCTGAGCGAACGGCGCCTGGTGAAAATGGGCCTGCGCAACCACTGGGGCTACAACACGGTGGGCTTCTTTTGCCCCGAGCCCCGCTACGCCGCCGGCACACAAGCGCGCGACGAGTTCAAGCAGATGGTGAAGCGCCTGCACGCCGCGGGCATCGAGGTGGTGCTGGACGTGGTGTTCAACCACACGGCCGAGAGCGACGAACACGGCCCCACCCTGGCCTGGCGTGGCCTGGACAACGCCAGCTGGTACCGCCTGCACGGCGAGGGCGCCGCCTGCCGGCACTACGACAACTTCAGCGGCACCGGCAACACGCTGAACCTGGCCCACCCGCGGGTGCTGCAGATGGTGATGGACAGCCTGCGCCACTGGGTGCAGGCCTTCCACGTGGACGGCTTCCGCTTCGACCTGGCGCCGGTGCTGGGCCGCGGCGACCAAGGCTTCAGCGCCCGCCACGCCTTCTTCCAGGCCCTGGCACAAGACCCGGTGCTGGCCGGCACCAAGCTGATCGCCGAACCCTGGGACATCGGCCCCGGCGGCTACCAGCTGGGCCAGTTCCCCGAACCCTGGCTGGAGTGGAACGACCAGTCACGCGACACCTTCCGCGGCTTCTGGCTGACCGGCGGGCGGCACCGCGGCGACTTCGCACTGCGGCTGGCCGGCAGTGCCGACCTGTACCAGGCGCGCCACCGCCGCCCTTCAGCCAGTGTGAACTACGCGGTGTCGCACGACGGCTTCACGCTGGCCGACCTGGTGGCCTACAACGAACGCCACAACCACGCCAACGGCGAAGGCAACCGCGACGGGCACGGCCACAACCTCAGCTGGAACTGCGGTGAAGAAGGCCCCAGCCAGAACCCCGAGGTGCTGGCGCGGCGGGCCCGCCTGCAGCGTGCGCTGCTCGCCACGGTGCTGTTCTCTCAAGGCACGCCCATGCTGGCCGCGGGCGACGAGTTCGGCCACAGCCAGCAAGGCAACAACAACCCCTATTGCCAGGACAACGCCATCACCTGGCTGGACTGGTCCCAGGCCGACCAGGACCTGCTGGCCTTCACGGCCCACGCCATCGCGCTGCGCCGCCAACTGCGGCCCTTGGGCGACCACTGGTACACCGGCCTGGACGACCGCCAAGGCCGGCCCGACCTGGCTTGGCGCCGCGCCGACGGCCGCGCGCTGGACGATGCCGACTGGCACAGCCACCCACCGGCGGCCTTGGCGGCATGGATCGGACAGCCTGGCGGCGGCGGTGCGCCGCTGCTGCTGTTGTGCAACCCCGCCGAAGCCGCGGTGGACTTCCAGCTGCCGCCCGGCCGCTGGCAGGCCGAACTCGACAGCACCACGGCCGACGGCAGAACCACCTGGGTGCAAACCGGCAGCACCTACCCGCTGGGCGGGCGCAGCGTGGCGCTGTTGCGCGACACGGCCGCTTGAAAGCGGCTGTCCGGCGCCCGCCGGACGTCAGGCCGGCACGCGGTAGTTCGCTGGGCCCATCAGGTCGATGCCGCAACGCAGGTCGCGCGCCCAAGCGATGAAGTCCCGCACGGCCGGCCCCACCAGCGGTGCGCCGTGCTGCGGCACGATCATCTGGATGTCCAGCGGCGCCACCATCTCGGCCCACAGCCGCAGGATCTGGCCGCTGACCATGTAGCGGCGGTGGAAGGCTTCCATGCGCGGCAACACATCGGACAGGTGGCTGCAGAAAGCCTGGGCCTGCTGCCCGGTGCCCAGGGACACGCCCAGGTCGCCGGAAAACAGGATGCGCGACACCGGGTCCCAGAACTGGAAATTGCCTTCGGCGTGCAGGAAGTGCGCCGGCAACGCCACCAGTTCGCTGGCGCCCACAGGGATGCGCATCCCGCGGTCGGGGATGCCCACGACACGGCCCGTGGTTTTGCCCGGCTTGCAGAAGTGGGGAATGAAACGCTCCCACACCGTGCTGATGTAGATCTTGGCCTGCGTGGCCGTGGTCCAGCGGTCCAGCGAGGCCACGATGTCGGGGTCGGCGTGCGAGGCCACGATGGCCGAGAGTTTGCTCGGCGGAAAGTGGTGCGTCATGGCCAGGTACAGCTCGCTGTAGGCCAGGTTGCCACCGGGGTCGATGATGGCGCCGGTGTCGCCGTGCACCACCAGAAACTGGTTGGCTTGCACCGCCTCGCCGCCCTCGTCGCAGAGGTCGCTGAACATCAAGCAGCGGTGGTCGCCTTGGGCGTAGAGTTCGATCGGCATGACGCCGCACTGTAGGCACCCGGCCGGCCGGCGGCTTGCGTCACGTCAAGGCCCTTGCCTTTGGACAAACGCGGGCACAAAAAAAGGGCACCCGAGGGTGCCCTTCTGGTGGTGCCCCAGGCGGCCGCGGTGGCGGCCCAGGGCTACGGGTGCGTCAGCGCACGACGGCGATTTGGTCGCCCTCGGCGTCGAACGCGTCAGCGCACGACGGCGATTTGGTCCCGGTTGCCGCCCTTGTACGTGTACAGGGTCAGCGCGCCGTTCTTGATGTCGCCCTTGTTGTCGAAACCGATGGTGCCGGTCACGCCCTTGTAGCCGTCGGTCTTGGCCAGCACCGGCAGGTACTTGGCGGGGTCGGACGAA
>JBKCUM010000082.1:0-4978 GCA_046318395.1 Rubrivivax sp. | reverse complement strand
CCTCGCCCAACGGCCAGGCCCTGGTGCGCGACAGCGAACTGGGCCCGCACCTGGGCGCCTGGGCGCCCAGCACCTCGCGCCGGCCCTTCACCGACACCGGCCCGGCGGCCAACCGCATGGCCGAGTTCAACAACGTGGCGGCCCCTTGAGCTGGCGGCGTCGCGACTGGTTGTGCGCCACGGCCGCGCCCCTGGGCTGGGCCCTGGCGGGCTGTGGCACGGCGCCCGCCGCGGCGCCCAGCCCCAGCGGCGCGCCCTGGGGCTGGGCCGCGGTGGCTGACCGTGGTGACGGTGGCACGACGGGCGGCGCGCCAGCCCGGCCCGAACACCGCTTCGACGTGCACGACCGCGCCGGTCTGGCGGCGGCGCTGCGCCTGGGCGACACGCCCAAGTTCATCCGCCTGCACACCCACATCGACCTGGCGGCCGACGCCCAAGGCCGCCCCCAAGGCCCCGAAACCTGGGCCGACCCGGCTTTCAGCTGGGCTGCTTTTGAGGCCGCTTACGACCCCAGCACCTGGGGCCGGCAAGCGCCCAAGGGGCCGCTGGAAGACGCGCGCAAACGTTCGGCCCAGCGCCAGGCCCAGGCCGTGGTGCTGCGCCTGCCGCCGAACACCACGGTGGTGGGCGTGCGCCCCGGCGCCGGTTTCAGCAACGGCATGGTGCTGCTGGAGAACGTGCACAACGTCGTGCTGCGCCACCTGGTCTTCCGCGACGCGTTCGACCACTTCCCGGCCTGGGACCCGAACGACAACGCCCACGGCGAGTGGAACAGCGAGTTCGACAGCCTGTCGCTGCGCAACGCCCAGCGTGTGTGGGTGGACCACTGCGCTTTCGACGACGGCCAGCGCCCCGACAGCGCCGGCCGCCTGGCCCTGGGCCGGCGCCTGCAGCACCACGACGGGCTGCTGGACATCACCAAGGCCAGCGACCGGGTGACGGTGTCGTTCTGCCGCTTCCACAGCCACGACAAGACCATGCTGATCGGCAGTGGCGACGGCCAGACCGCCGACGAAGGCCGCCTGCGCGTGACGCTGCACCACAACCATTTCCACCACTGCAAAGAACGCACGCCGCGCGTGCGCTTCGGCCAGGTGCACCTGTTCAACAACCTGTTCAGCGCCGACAACGCGGCCGAATACGCCTACTCGCTGGGCATCGGCTTCCGCTCGAAGGTGGTGGCCGAAGACAACGCCTGGCGGCTGCCCGCCGAGGTGCCCGCCCACCAACTGCTGCGCGTGCTGAAAGGCACGGCCCTGGCCGCCCAGGGCCATGTGCTGAACGGCCAGCCCGTGGACCTGCGCGCCGCCTGGCAGCAGGCCCACCCCACGCTGCCACCGCTGGCCAGCGAGGTGGACTGGTTGCCCGCCACGGTGTACGGCGCCGCCCGCGCCCACCCGGCCTGGCGCCCCGCCGGCAGCTTGCCGGCCTGGTTGCCCGGCGCGGTGGGGCCACAACCCCATGTTGCAGGCTGAAGCGGCCCGGGCATGCGCGACAATTACCAGCGAATTCGCTGAAACACCTGCCCGAAAGATTCAAAACGATGGACGACGACGTTTTTGACGCCAAACAACCGGAGTCGGTGGCGGCGGTGCTGAAGGTGTTTGCCATCGTGCAGGCGCTGTCCGAGAAAAGCGAGACCGGCATCTCCGACCTGTCGGTGCGCCTGGCCATGCCCAAAGCCACGGTCTACCGCTTCTTGCAGACCATGAAGACGCTGGGCTATGTGCGGCAAGAACCCGACAGCGAACGCTACGGCCTGACCATGCGCGTGTTCGAGCTGGGCGCCAAGGCGCTGCGCTACCCGGACCTGGTGGAGATCGCCAAGCCGCACATGCAGCGGCTGTCGGACGCCACCGGCGAAACCGTGCACCTGGGCACGTTGATCGACAGCGAGATCATCTACGTGCACAAGGTCGACTCACGCCACATGCTGGGCATGTACTCGCGCATCGGCCGCCGCGCACCGCTGCACTGCACGGCCATCGGCAAGGTGCTGATGGCCTGGGCCACGCCGGCCTTCCGCACCCAGGTGATGCAGGGCTGCAAGTTCGAACCTTTCCTGGCCAACACCATCAAGACCATCGAAGCCTACGACGTGGAGCTGGCGCGCACGCTGGCCCAAGGCTTTGGCCAGGACCGCGAAGAGTTCAACGACCACATCCGCTGCGCCGCCATTCCCATCTTCGACCACCAGCAGGTGGTGGCCGGCCTCAGCGTGTCCTTCCCCACCTTCCGCTACGACGAAGCCCGCGAGCCCGAACTGGTGGCCATGCTGCGCGACGCCAGCCGCGACATCTCGCGCCAACTGGGCTGCACCAGCTTCCCGCTGGACCCGCCGGAACCCGCACGCCGCTGACCCACGGGCCGCCCGGTCTGGCGCCCGGCCTGGCCTCGCGCCGGCTGTGCCACCCGTTCTGGCGCCTTGATCTGGCTGCTTGATCTGGCGCAACAGCCCCCCGCGGCCGCTGAACGACAGTCACTCCCACCCGCCGATGCCACCGGCTGGGGGTGATCTGCATGACCTCTGCCCACACGTTCAGCACCGATTCCGTCCGCGCCGACGCCCCGCCGTCGCCGCTGCGCGCGCCCCTGCCGGCACCGTCTTTGGCCGTGCCGCCGGCCCGCCCGCGCACCAGCCTGCCGCCGGCCCCGCCCGACGCCCGCACGTGGCTGGGGCTGTTCGGCGTGGGCGCCCTGCCCGCGGCCGAACAGGCCGCGCTGACGGCGCTGGCGCACAACCGCGTGGTACCGGCCGGCGCCACGGTCTTCGACCGCTGCGACCGCGCCAACGCCCTGGTGCTGGCCCAGAGTGGCGACGTGGCCTTGGGCTACCGCGGCGCGGACGGGGTGTTCCGCATCGAACGCCCGGTGCGTGGCCCGGCCTGGCTGGACCAGAGCAGCGCCTGGCTGGGCGCCTCGCACGCCATGGACGCCCGCGCCACCAGCGAAGCCGTGGTGGTGGACCTGCCGGTGGACGCCGTGCGCGCGGCGCTGACCCTGCACCCCAACCTGGCCCGCCACCTGGTGGTGAGCCTGTCGCGCGAGGTGCAGAGCCTGTCGATGAACACCCACGCGCTGATGCACAAGGACGCCCCGGCCCGCTTCGCCGCCTGGCTGCTGCAGCGGCTGCAAAGCCAGCGCTGGCAGGGCAGCGCGACCTCCAGCCACCCGCCCTTGGTGCGCCTGGGTGAACGCAAGCGCGACATCGCCGCGCAGCTGGCCATCACGCCCGAAACCCTGAGCCGCCTGATGCGCGCGTTGACACGCCAAGGCGTGCTCAGCGTCAGCGGCTACAACGTGCTGGTGCTGGACGTGCCGGCGCTGGAGCGCACCGCGGCCGGGCACTGAGGCGCCGCCGCCGGCTGGGCCAGAGGGTGCGCCATCAGCTGGGCCACCACCGCCAGCGCCAGCACCTCGGGTTCTTTGCCGGTGATGCCGGGCAGGCCGATGGGGCAGGTCAGGCGGGCCAGGGCCTCGGCGGGCACACCGCGGTCTTCAAAGCGGCGCAGGAAACGCGCGCGTTTGGTTTGTGAACCGATCAGCCCGCAGAACGCGAAGTCGCCGCGGCGCAGCACGGCTTCGGTGATGCGCAGGTCCAGGTCGTGGCTGTGCGTCAGCACCACATAGAAAGCGCCGGGCGACGCCTGGGCCACCTCGGCTTCCACGGCGTCCACACACAGGCGTTCGATGTGCGGCGCTTGTTCAGCCGTGGGCGTGGCCGGAAACTCGGCCTCGCGTTCGTCCACCCACTGCACCTGGCAGGGCAAGCCGGCCAGCAATTGCACGATGGCGCGTCCCACATGGCCGGCGCCGTACAGCTGCAGAAAGAAGCGCGGCGCCGGGCGCGCCCAGGTGGCGGGGTCGCAGGCGGCCAGCAGTTCATAGCGCAGCGTCACCACGCCGCCGCAGCACTGGCCCAGGGCCGGGCCCAGCGGAAAACATTGTTCCACTGGCAGCGTGGCCGGTTGGAAAGGGCCAGCTTGCAGCAACGCACGCGCGGCGTTGATGGCCTGCAGCTCCAGGTGGCCACCACCGATGGTACCCACCACGTCGGCGTTGGCCACCAGCATGCGTGTGCCGGTTTCGCGTGGCACCGAACCCTGGTGCGCGGCCACGCTGACCACCACGGCGGCGCGGCCTTGCGCGCGCCAGGCTTGGGCCGTGGCCAGCAGCGTGTTCATGCCGCCTGCCCTGCAGCCCGCACCGCGGTGATGGCCCGCAGCAGCGCCTCGGGCGTGGCCGGCGCGTTCAGTGGCGGGTCCACACGGTGGCCGCCGACGGCCGACACGGCATCGCGCAGCGCGAAGAACACGCTGAAGGGCAGCAGCAGCGGCGGTTCACCCACGGCCTTGCTGCGGTGGATGCTGTCGGCCGCGTTGGGGCGGTCGTACAGCGCCACGTTGAAGATGGGCGGGCAGTCGTTGGCCGTGGGGATCTTGTAGGTGCTGGGCGCGTGGGTCAGCAGCTTGCCGGCGTTCTTCGAGCCATCGGCCGGGTGCCAGACCAGCTCTTCCATGGTCAGCCAGCCCATGCCCTGGATGAAAGCACCTTCCACCTGGCCCACGTCGAGCGCCGGGTTCAGGCTCTGGCCCACGTCGTGCAACACATCGGCCTGCAGCAGCTTCCATTCGCCGGTCAGCGTGTCCAGCAGCACCTCGGCGCAGGCCGCGCCATAAGCGAAGTAGTAGAACGGTTTGCCCTGCAAGGTGTTGCGGTCCCAGCTGAGGCCGGGCGTGGCGTAAAAACCGTCGCTCCACAGCTGCACACGGGCCAGGTAGGCCTGCTGCACCAGGTCGGCAAAGGGCACGGGCGTGGCGCCCACCTGCACCACGCCACCGCCGGGGAAAGCCACCTCGGCCTCGGCCACGCCGTACTTTTCCGCGGCAAAACGCTGCAGGCGCGCGCGCACCTGCAAGGCGGCGTCTTGTGCGGCCTTGCCGTTCAGGTCGCTGCCGGTGCTGGCCGCGGTGGCGCTG